>NZ_JAELUG010000890.1 GCF_016429255.1 Rhizobium sp. ASV8 | reverse complement strand
CCCCCCCCCCCCCCCCCCCCCCCCCCCCCCCCCCCCCCCCCCCCCCCCCCCCCCCCCCCCCCCCCCCTTTTATCAACCAGAAGACGGCATCCGAGATTTAATAGACCGTCTCGTGGGCTCGGAGATGTGTATAAGCCCCCCCCCCTGAACAGCTTGTGTCAAACAGATGATATCTGCTTTGGCAATGTCGTGAATGGCAGAACTGTGGGGATCAAAGGCATTGAGCGCCTCGTTGCTCCGTGCTTTAATACCTGTCTCTTATACACATCTGACGCTGCCGACGACGTGTCGTGGGTGTGGGTGGGGGTGGTGGGGGGGGGGTGGAGAGAGGGGGGGGGGGGGGGGGGGGGGGGGGGGGGGGGGGGGGGGGGGGGGGGGGGGGGGGGGGGGGG
>NZ_JAELUG010000889.1 GCF_016429255.1 Rhizobium sp. ASV8 | reverse complement strand
CACCCAACCTTCTCCACCACCATCATCATGGTGAACCACGCTTCTCCGTCGGCCGAGTCGAAACAGACGAGACATACAGCCGTGAACGGTATCACGCCCAAAGGCCATCAAAATGGCAATGTCAAGGCACCGAAGTCAAACCCAAAACGGTCGACGACGAATCCGAAGCCAAAATCAAGACCCTCTGGTGGAGTCGACCACTCCCGTCTTCCAGACGTTCCGCAAGGCTACACGTTAAAGTTCACGTTTCGATCCGCTAGCAACTTGCCGCCGGCAGACATCAACACTGGCTCGTCCGACCCATTTATACATGCGACGCTGAAAGTAGCCGGCGTGAAGCGACACAAGGAAGATCCCGACTTGACGCATCGGACGCCGACGCAGAGACGTAC
>NZ_JAELUG010000888.1 GCF_016429255.1 Rhizobium sp. ASV8 | reverse complement strand
CCCCCCCCCCCCCCCCCCCCCCCCCCCCCCCCCCCCCCCCCCCCCCCCCCCCCCCCCCCCCCCCCCCGTTTTTCAAGCATAAGCCGTCATACGAGATTTAATAGACCGTCTCGTGGGCTCGGAGATGTGTATAACCCCCCCCCCCATACATTGCCACGAAACGTTGCTACTTAATTCTTCTATGCTAGAAATACCCAACACAAAAATGGCCGGTTCCATCCGGGCAGTTCACGTCGCGCAAAGGTTACATACTGTCTCTTATACACATCTGACGCTGCCGACGACGTGTCGTGGGTGTAGGTCGCGGGGGTGGGCGGGGGATGAAAAAGGGGGGGGGGGGGGGGGGGGGGGGGGGGGGGGGGGGGGGGGGGGGGGGGGGGGGGGGGGGGGGG
>NZ_JAELUG010000887.1 GCF_016429255.1 Rhizobium sp. ASV8 | reverse complement strand
CCCCCCCCCCCCCCCCCCCCCCCCCCCCCCCCCCCCCCCCCCCCCCCCCCCCCCCCCCCCCCCCCCCTTTTTACATGCATAAGACGTAATCCGAGATTTAATAGACCGTCTCGTGGGCTCGGAGATGTGTATAAGAGACAGGGCACCAGTCGCCTCAATATCCGCATCTGCATCAGTCGCTTTTGTAAGTGTTGCACCTTTAGCCGTATTCGTAGTACTAGCAGCACCTAGAGCAGCAGCCTTACCACGACCTGTCTCTTATACACATCTGACGCTGCCGACGACGTGTCGTGGGGGTTGGTGGGGGGGGTGGGGGGGGGGGTAAAAAGGGGGGGGGGGGGGGGGGGGGGGGGGGGGGGGGGGGGGGGGGGGGGGGGGGGGGGGGGGGGGGG
>NZ_JAELUG010000886.1 GCF_016429255.1 Rhizobium sp. ASV8 | reverse complement strand
CCCCCCCCCCCCCCCCCCCCCCCCCCCCCCCCCCCCCCCCCCCCCCCCCCCCCCCCCCCCCCCCCCCATTTTTCTCGCAGAAGACGGCATACGAGATTTAATAGACCGTCTCGTGGGCTCGGAGATGTGTATAAGAGACAGCCGTAACACATGCTCGAGGTTGGCGACAACTCCCCAACTACAGCCTGTGGGCTGGCATTTGGGGCTTCATCAGCGTGCGTTCCGCGCCCAAATCAGACCTCCCCTTTAACCTGTCTCTTATACACATCTGACGCTGCCGACGACGTGTCGTGGGTGTTGATAGGGGTGGGGGGCGGGGGAGGAGAAGAGGGGGGGGGGGGGGGGGGGGGGGGGGGGGGGGGGGGGGGGGGGGGGGGGGGGGGGGGGGGGGG
>NZ_JAELUG010000885.1 GCF_016429255.1 Rhizobium sp. ASV8 | reverse complement strand
GATCAAATCTGCAATCTAGAAATTTTGATGTTCGGTCGTGTGTAGTTAGCGTTTTGGAACGCAAGGCGGAGTGCTTATGGCGTGCCGGGAGACATAGTGACGGCCCCATGACTATAGCTGCCATGTTCTACTTGTGTATGGCGAGCGCCATAAGCGGCCATGGAAGCTTGGCTTTTCAACTTCGGGGTGATACTCGGGATATGGAGACTCGGATGAGTTTATTAGTACGCGGACAAGCCATGAAGTCACGGCGAAGCTTCATCAGCTTCCGCCAGACGAGTTCAGAGAGAGGGCGGCCGATGCCTGGGAAGCATATGGTTGGCTACCGCAATTTTTGAGGAGTTCTTTCTTTCTGCATTTCGAATTACCGAATGGGTCCCGATTTCGTCTGC
>NZ_JAELUG010000884.1 GCF_016429255.1 Rhizobium sp. ASV8 | reverse complement strand
CTCGGTCCCCTGCGACTCGTAGCCGGCCTCAGTAATCAATTGCATTGACTGGATATCCACGAGGTCGCCGTCTTTGATGACTTTGGGAATGTTCGGCCGAGGGGTGGCAGACATTGACCATGTCCAGCCCGCGCCTCGAAAGCAAAAGATAAGGTCCGTCGCCCAGCCGAATCTTTGAATAAAACTGGCATCGTGAGGAAATCGCTGCCACCGGTATTCAAAGTCAAGCGTGTCAACGTCAACATCCCGGCTCGACCCAGATTTGGCAATATTGCCTGCCGCGGCGCTGCGTTGCCGCAGTTGTTCCCCATCCCCAACCCCAGCACGTGCATACGCACCAACAATATTATCACTGTCTCTTATACACATCTCCGAGCCCACGAGACGGTCTA
>NZ_JAELUG010000883.1 GCF_016429255.1 Rhizobium sp. ASV8 | reverse complement strand
GAATCAAAGCACCGTTATCTGCTTAACCTAAAAGAGGCCGGCGCAAAGTCCAACGAGCCAAGAATGTGCGTCATTTGCCAGACACCGTTTGTGACTGGTGTCTTGACAGTTTGTGGTCACCAGTTTTGCAAAGAATGCATGATGCTGTGGCACAAGTCGCATCGCAACTGTCCTGTGTGCAAGAGACATCTCAAGGCGGAACAGCTGCACGACATTGCCATCAAACCGCAGCAACTACAAATTGTCAGTGAGGGTACCAATCGCGAAGATGCCGGCGCAGCCAGGCAGCAGCAGCTGCGTCAACCAACGGCCTCGAAAGCTACTACAACAATCTACTCAGAGTTGAATGCCGACAAGTTGGCGGAAATAAAAAACATTGACCTGGACGGACC
>NZ_JAELUG010000882.1 GCF_016429255.1 Rhizobium sp. ASV8 | reverse complement strand
ACGTGGTGTTGCTGCCAAAAATGCTCATGGCGTCGGTATTTCCGAGAGTCGCGATGCCATGCATGCTGCGGCGCTTGGCAACTGGGCTGCCTTGGTTCGGATGATCAAGGTTCATGGTCGCATCGCTGCGCTTGAGGGCGCCAGTTGTTGAGACCATGTAGGGTTCCTGGTGCTCGTCGAGAGCCTTGAAAAAGGCCGTTTGCGAGGAGCCCGAGACGTCGAGGTGCAGGCTGTGACGCGACGGTTTGTCGAGATCTTTTCGCGCAGAAGACGTCTGTGATGCAAGAGAAGTGTTTTCCTGGCCCGGCGTTTGACTGCGGCTGCGGCTGCGAGGTGAGACCGAAGTGGCAGGACGCGCAAGGTTCGCGGCGTCGGGGGCAGCTGTCAGGGTT
>NZ_JAELUG010000881.1 GCF_016429255.1 Rhizobium sp. ASV8 | reverse complement strand
GAGAATATGACGTCAATTCTGCCCATAGCCTGGTGAGTCTCGGAAACGAGGCGCTTCACCTCTTCATGAGATGCGAGGTCTGCTTTAATAGCAAGATGAGAATTTCCATTAGTTTCTGCAGTTTTAATATCTCCCAACTCAGAAACTAATTTCTCCGCGCGCGCACTATCAGAGCTATAGTTGATAACCACGTTGTAGCTGTTCCTCGCAAAGAGGCGGGCGGCAGCGGCTCCAAGGCCTGCGGATCCCGCAGTGATGAGTACTACTGGTGCAGAAGCCATTGCGTCGTTCCGTTTACCTGTCCAAGATCGATTGGTTGTACAATTGGTGCCTTTTGATCTGGATATGGAAGATGTAAGCGGAGAGCCGGCCTCGGCCAACCGGCAACGATAG
>NZ_JAELUG010000092.1 GCF_016429255.1 Rhizobium sp. ASV8 | reverse complement strand
GCTGCCTCTTCCGGCAAACAGCGCTGAAAATAAGGATCAGCATATGCGGCACATTCATATCGTCGGTATCGGCACCGGAAATCCCGAACATATGACCGTGCAGGCGATCAATGCGCTGAATAGCACCGATGTCATTTTCATCCCCAGCAAGGGCGCGGCGAAGGCTGAACTCGCCGATGTCCGCAAGGATATTTGCGAGCGTTACATCACCAACAAAGCGACACGTTTCATCGGCTATGATGTGCCGTCGCGCCGCACGGCGGACCGCAGCTACGTGCAAGGCGTCGATGAATGGCATGAAGAGATTTCGGCCATTTACGAACGGCTTTTCCTCGAACATCTGACGGAAGACGAAAGCGCTGCCTTCCTCGTCTGGGGAGACCCCGGCCTTTACGACAGCACGCTGCGCATCATCGAGCGCGTTGCCGCGCGCAGCCAGGTCGCGCTCGACTACAGCGTCATCCCCGGCATCACCAGCATTCAGGCGCTGACCGCCAGCCACCGCATCCCCCTCAATCTCGTCGGAAAGCCGGTGCAGATTACCACCGGACGCAGGCTCACCGAGAGTTTTCTCGGCATCGCGGAAACGGCTGTCGTCATGCTCGACGGCGAGCAGGCTTTCAGCAAGATCGCAGATCCCGACGCCTATATCTATTGGGGAGCCTATCTCGGCACCGAGGACGAGATTATCATAAGCGGCAGGCTCGTCGATGTTGCCGAACGCATCGTCTCGACACGCGAGGAAGCGCGCGCAAGACACGGCTGGATCATGGACATCTATCTGTTGCGCAAGGGCCATGATTTCGACGATCGGGCATGAAGCGCGCGGAGCCAAATCATTTGCCCGCCGATACGGTTTATGCAAGGAAGTGTCCCATGAAGGGCAATCTCATGGTTGCGGCCAACGGACAGACGGTGAATGAACCCACGTGCTTCTCGCAAGAGCCAGCCGAAGGTCGCGTCGACGCCTCTCCCTTGCCACCGACGGTTCGCGGCGCCTGCCCCTCGCTCAGCACGCCGATGCAAACAGGCGATGGACTGCTCGTTCGGCTGCGGCCGGCGACACCTGGATTGACGGTTGCTCAATATCGTGCGCTGGCGGAGGCAGCCGAAACACATGGTAACGGCCTGATCGAGATCACCGCGCGCGGCAATCTGCAATTGCGCGGCCTGACCTCACAGACCATGGAGGGACTTGCCGCCGACATAGATCGCGCCGGCATGTCAGTGCAAAGCGAAATAGCCATCGAGACGCCGCCCCTCAGCGGCCTCGATCCGTCCGAAATTGGGGGCGCGCGCACGCTTGCAAAGCGATTGCAGAAAGCTATCGACGGCCTTGTTCCCAAGCCGCGGCTAGCGGCGAAGCTCGCCATCATCATCGATGGCGGCGGCCAGCTCACACTTGACGGGCTAACCGCAGATATCAGGCTAAAGGCCGCCAGACCCGGTGAACGCGCAGACCCTCTCTGGACACTGGCAATCGCTGGAACAGAGACGACCGCAACACCGATTGCCACATTGCCCGATGACCTGGCGATTGCCGATGTTGTCATGTTGCTGAAGCGATTGAGCCGTCTTGGACCTCGAGCCCGTGGCCGCGACCTGGATGTGGCGGAACTGCGAGGACAATTTTCGGAGGCGCGCCTCAACGCCCGGGCTGAAGCCGGGCCATCCATATCCCCTCTCGGTATCTTCTCGCTGGCAACAGGCGGCTATGCGCTTGGAGTGCGTCCGTCCTTCGGGCAGATCCACGCGCGGGATCTCTTGCGCCTTCTTGCAGTTGCCGAAGAAAGCGGCGTGAGCGAAATCCGCACCGGACCGGAACATAGCATGCTGTTGCTTGGTCTTGCGGCCGACAAACTTGAGCATGTTCGCGCGGCGGCCACCTCCTGCGGCTTCCAGACGCGCGGCGACGATCCCGCCAATCATATCGTCCCATGCTCCGGTGCAGGAGCCTGTGCATCCGCGCACTACGCGACCAAGCAGGCTGCCGCTGATTGCGCCATTATCGCCCCCGAATTGCTCGACGGTTCGTTCAAACTGCACTTGTCCGGTTGCCCGAAGGGCTGCGCGCATCCTTCTCCGGCAGCGCTTGCCATCGTCGGTGTTCCGAATGGCCACGCGATCGTGCTGGATGGACCCGCGTCAGCGCAGCCCGCTGTGAATATCGGCAAGGAACATCTGAAATCGGCATTGGCTCTGCTTGGCGAGCTGGTGCGAAACGACAAAGTTGCTGGCGAATCGGCGCGCCAGTGTCTTAAACGGCTCGGCCGGGACGCAATCGCGACGGCTTTACGACAGGGATAAAAATGCCTGACTATGACTATATCCGCGAGGGAGAAGCGATCTATGTGCGCTCCTTTGCGATCATCCGCAGCGAAGCCGATCTCAAGCGCTTTTCCGACGCCGAGGCCGATATTGCTGTTCGCATGATTCATGCCTGCGGACAGGTGGAAGCCGCACAGCATTTCCATTTCTCGCCTGACTTCGTGAGCGCTGCCCGCAAGGCGCTGTCTGATGGCGCGCCGATCCTCTGCGATGCCGAGATGGTGGCGCGTGGCGTCACCCGCGCTCGTTTGCCGGCAGCCAACGACGTTATCTGCACCTTGCAGGATCCGCGCACGGCCGAGATCGCAAAGGCGATCGGCAACACGCGCTCGGCTGCAGCGATGCATCTTTGGGCCGAACGCCTCGCCGGCGCAGTCGTCGCCATCGGCAATGCGCCGACTGCGCTTTTCCATCTTCTGGAAATGCTGCGCGACGGCGCCCCGAAACCTGCCGCTATTATCGGCATGCCCGTGGGCTTCGTTGGCGCGGCCGAATCCAAGGACGCGCTTGCCGAGAACTCCTATGGCGTACCCTTTGCCATCGTACGGGGGAGACTTGGCGGCAGCCCCATGACGGCCGCCGCCCTCAATGCCCTGGCGAGGCCGGGCCTATGAGTACATCCTCCTCTGGCCAATTGATTGGCGTCGGCACCGGCCCCGGCGATCCCGAACTGCTCACGGTTAAGGCTGTCAAGGCGCTGGAGTGCGCCGACGTCGTCGCCTATTTCGCTAAACAAGGCAGGAACGGCAACGGGCGTACCATCGTCGGCGATCTGCTGAAGGATAACGTCACGCTTCTGCCGCTCTACTATCCCGTCACCACAGAGCTCGACAAGGACTCGCCGGACTATGTAAGCCAGATTACCGCTTTCTATGATGCCTCGGCCGAGATGGTGGCGGCGCATCTTCGCCAGGGAAAGACGGTTGCTGTGCTGAGCGAAGGCGACCCGCTCTTTTACGGCTCCTACATGCATCTGCATGTGCGACTTGCCGATCGCTTCCCGACCGAGGTCATACCGGGCGTGACGGCCATGTCCGGCTGCTGGTCTCTTGCCGGATTGCCGATGGTGCAGGGGGATGATGTGTTGTCCGTCCTGCCGGGAACCATGGCGGAAGCCGAGCTTGCACGCCGTCTTGGCGACACGCAGGCAGCCGTCATCATGAAGGTCGGCCGCAACCTGCCGAAAATCCGCCGCGCGCTCGAGGCTGCAGGCCGGCTCAAAGAAGCCATCTATGTTGAACGTGGCACGATGACGAACGGTGCGATGCGCCCGCTTGCAAGCCGTGACGATGCCGAAGCCCCTTATTTCTCACTGGTTCTGGTTCCGGGTTGGGAAGGAAGACCATGAGCGGACGCCTCTATGTGATCGGCACCGGCCCCGGCAATCCAGAACAGACGACACCCGAAGCGCTGGCTGCGGTTGCGGATGCCCATGAATTCTATGGCTATGGCCCCTATCTCGACCGACTGACGCTGCGCGGCGACCAGACCCGCCAGGCGTCCGACAATCGCGAGGAACTGGATCGCGCCAGGGTGGCGTTGCAGCGAGCCGCGGCTGGCGTCAATGTCTGTGTCGTCTCCGGTGGCGATCCCGGCGTCTTTGCCATGGCCGCCGCCGTCTGCGAGGCCATCGATCACGGGCCAGCGGAATGGCGCGCAATCGACCTCGTGGTAGTGCCCGGCATCACGGCCATGCTGGCGGTCGCGGCCCGTATCGGCGCCCCCCTCGGACACGATTTCTGCGCGATCTCGCTGTCGGACAATCTGAAGCCCTGGCCGCTCATCGAAAGCCGGCTTCGCGCCGTTGCCACAGCCGGTTTCGTTATCGCGCTCTACAATCCGATCAGCAAGGCGCGGCCCTGGCAGCTCGGCAAAGCCTTCGAGATCCTGCGGGACGTGTTGCCTGGCGAGACGCCTGTCATCTTTGGCCGGGCCGCCAGCCGACCCGATGAGCGCATGACCCTAGCGCGGCTCGCAGATGCTGAAGCCTCTCAAGCGGATATGGCCACCTGCGTCATCATCGGCTCGGCCGAGACCCGTATCATTGCACGAGAAGGCCAGCCGGATCTCGTCTATACGCCACGCTTCATCCGGGAAGAGACGAAATGATCGATCCGACCGAGCGCAGCTTCCACTGTCTCGACCACCGGCAAGCCGGGGGTCTCCATGCGTTCGACCATGATCACTTTGATGCCGACGCGCCTCGCCGCCTCGATCTTGGCGTAAGTCGTGTCGCCGCCGCTATTCTTGGCGATGATGGTCTCGATCCGATTCCGTTGCAGCATATCGAGCTCGTCCGCCAATCGGAACGGACCCCGGCTGTGGATATAGCTGACATTGGGAACCGTCAGCGGCGGCTCGACTGGATCGACGCTGCGAACCCAGTAATGGTGCTGCGGCGCCGCGTTCGCTTGATGCGCCTCCTGCCGGCCAGTCGCCAGGAAAACACGCAAGGGTGCTTCGCCGAGCGCTGCCACGGCTTGCGCAACGTTATGGACCGAGAGCCAGTCATCGCCTTCGACCGACGACCAGGCCGGCCGGCGCAACGCAAAAGCCGTAAGATCGCAATGACCGACGGCTTGACCGGCATTGGCGGAGATACGAGCCGCGAAAGGATGGGTAGCATCGATCAACAGATCGATCTTTTCATCGCGGAGATAGCGAGCAAGCCCTTCCGCACCGCCGAAACCGCCGCTGCGAACGGGGACAGGCTGCGGCGCCGGATCGGCGGTCCTGCCGGCAAGCGACAGGATAACGTCAAGGCCTATACGAGCGGCAAGCGAGGTTGCCAAAGCACGAGCCTCCGTCGTGCCGCCAAGGATCAGAATGCGGACCTTGCCCATGGCTGAGATATCTTCCGTTCAACGTTGGCTCACTCTTATCGGCATCGGCGAGGACGGTCCAGCCGGGCTTGGTGACGAGGTGAAGCGACTGATCGCCGAAGCACCGGTCGTCTTCGGCGGGGCCCGTCATATCGAGTTGATGAGCACGGTAATCAAAGGCGAAACGCATCAATGGCTTTCGCCCTTTGAAGGATCCGTTGAAGCAGTCCTTGCCCGCCGCGGCAAGCCAACGGTGGTGCTCGCCTCCGGCGATCCCTTCTTCTACGGCGTCGGCGCTACACTCTCGCGGCGCATTCCAACTGACGAGATGGCGGTCATTCCCGCACCATCTTCGTTCAGCATTGCCGCATCACGCCTCGGCTGGCCCCTGCAGGAGACAACGGTTGTCTCGCTCCACGGGCGGCCGATCGATCTCATCCGGCCGCACCTCCATCCCGGCCGCAGGATCCTGGCGCTGACGTCGGACAGCGAAGGGCCAGCCGAGCTGGCCGCCTTGCTGCAAGCCTCTGGTTTTGGTCAATCTGAACTTATAGTGCTGGAGGCGCTTGGCGGCCCGCATGAGAAAATCTCGCAGCAAAAAGCTGATGATTTCACCCTCTCCGGCATCAATGATCTGAATATTTGCGGCGTGGAGGTCAAAGCCGAGACAGGTGCGCGAATTCTATCGCTGAGCTCTGGTTTGGCCGACGAGCTTTTCGAGCATGACGGCCAGATCACCAAGCGGGAAATACGTGCGGTGACACTCTCGGCGCTCTCTCCGCATCACGGCGAGCTACTATGGGATATCGGCGCCGGCTCCGGTTCGATTGGCATAGAGTGGATGCTGGCCGATCCCTCGCTGCGTGCCATCGCCATAGAAGCATCATCTGAGCGCGCGGCACGGATCCGGCGCAACGCGATAAATTTCGGCGTGCCGGGCCTGACCATTGTCGAGGGAGAGGCGCCAAGCGCTCTTGGCGGGTTGCCGACGCCGGATGCGATTTTTATCGGCGGCGGCGGCAGCGACGCGGGCGTGCTCGATGCCGCGGTCGACCAATTGAAGAGCGGCGGCAGACTGGTTGCCAATGCTGTGACGACCGAAATGGAGGCGCTTTTGCTTGCCGAACAGGCGCGCCGTGGCGGTTCTCTGATCCGCATCGATATTGCACGTGCGGCCCCCGTCGGCCGCATGATCGGCTGGCGTCCAGCGATGCCGGTGACGCAATGGTCGTGGATCAAGCCATAATTTAGAATGAGGTAGAGCGATGACAGTGCATTTCATTGGCGCAGGCCCTGGCGCCGCCGACCTGATCACGGTGCGTGGCCGGGATCTGATCGGCAAGTGCCCGGTCTGCCTTTATGCCGGCTCGATCGTCTCGCCGGATCTGCTGCAATATTGCCCGCCCGGCGCGCGCATCATCGACACCGCACCGATGTCGCTCGACGAGATCGAGGCGGAATATCTGAAGGCTGCCCATGCCGGCGAGGATGTCGCGCGCCTTCATTCCGGTGATCTATCTGTCTGGAGCGCCGTTGCCGAGCAGATCCGCCGGCTCGAGCAGCACGGCCTCGACTATACGCTGACCCCAGGCGTTCCGGCTTTCGCTGCCGCGGCCTCGGCACTCGGGCGCGAACTGACCATTCCGGCAGTCGCTCAAAGCCTGGTGCTGACGCGCGTTTCCGGGCGTGCTTCGCCGATGCCGAACAACGAGACGCTGGAGAAATTCGGCGCAACGGGTTCAACGCTCGCCATTCATCTCGCAATCCACGCGCTGGGAAAGGTTGTTGAGGACCTCACGCCGATTTATGGCGCCGACTGCCCCGTTGCGATCGTCGTCAAGGCGTCCTGGCCGGATGAACGGATCGTTCGGGGCACCCTTGCGACGATTGAGGAAAAGGTGGCGGCGGAGCCGATCGAGCGAACGGCGATTATTTTTGTCGGCCCTTCGCTTGCCGCCAGCGATTTTCGCGAGAGTTCGCTTTACGATCCGACCTATCAACGTCGTTTCCGCGACCGGCAATAATCCCGGACACCATTGCAAAGCGGGCTGAAATTTCCTCTAGTCTGTTTCCACAAGCCACGGCATGGAAGAGGATCAGGGGATGCAGCGCATTACCATCACTATCGATGATGATCTTCTCGAAACGATCGACAAGATCAGTGCTCAGCGCGGCTACCCCAGTCGTTCAGAGACGCTGCGCGACCTCGTCCGCGATGCGGTGACGCGCGCTCAGCCAACCATCGATGGCGATGCCAAGTGCTACGCAGCCCTTACCTATGTCTATGAACATGAAACCCGCGATCTGTCGCGCCGGTTGACGATGGCGCAACATGATCATCACGATCTTTCAGTCTCGACACTGCATGTTCATATCGACGGGCATGATTGCCTCGAGGTCTCGGTGCTGAAGGGCAAGGCCAACGAAATCAAAACATTTGCCGACAGCATGGTGACGCAGCGTGGCGTGCGCTTTGGCAACCTGCACTTGATCCCCTCGGATCATGGCGCAGACCATCCCGAAACGCATTCGCACGATTGAGCGCCGGCAAGTTGCCCGCGGACAACCGCAGCCGTCAGAGCTTGCCCGTCACGTAGGCCATGCTCTCCCTGAGCGCGGCAACCGGTTCTTTCAATGCATGTACCGTCGGCGCGAAGGGCTCGAAGGAGGCCGGGCCCGTATAGCCTGCGGCGAGCAACGCCTGAAGCTGCCCGACATTGTCGAGGCGATCGGCGGCGTCGACAAGAACGCGATGCGGATCACGCATGTCGGCAACCGGGACATCGGGATCGCTAACGCCTGAAATATGCACCAGACCCGTCATGTTGGGGAAAATTGCGGCCTCGCCGGCGAGATAATGGTGAAACGTATCATGTACCAGGCAGAAGGTGGATGTCGCGCCAAGCTCTTCGATGGCCTCCGCTGCTTCGCTCTTCAGCCGCAGCGAGCAAATCTCGAAGCCAAGCGGCTCGACGAGACCGATGATACCGGCGGCCTCCAGCATCGGCTTCAGGGCTGAAAGCGCCTTGCGAAGATTGGTACGACGCACCTCAGGCTCACGACCGCTACCGTCGTTAACCGGAACGAGCACAAGAGCCGTGGCGCCGCAATCGCGCGCATAATCGATCAACTCCGCCGCTTCCCGGGCTCGCTCGTCGTTCCACTCGTTGAAACGCTGCAGCGCATTGATTGAGATGATCGAGATCTCCTGCCGTTCGGCCAGTTCCTTGACGGCTTTTGCCGGCGTGCCGTCCAGTATCGCATTCCCGGCAAGATCGTTGCGGATTTCCACGCTATCGATGCCGAGCTCTTTTGCGGCAGCAAAGAATGATTCCAACTTCATGGATGGCGCACACATATGATTGAGCGCGAAACGAATAGAACTCATGGTGGGGCACTCCTCCTCAAGGCGTCCGGCCGCAGAGACATTCCAAATCCGCCGCACTTGTCTGCGAAGAACTAGCGAGATTCAGGATGTTGATCCATCGGCATTCGCCATCATTCCTGATAGATTTATCCTTGAAATGATGGGATTCCATCATCTTCCGCTAAATGTTCTCAGGGACGAAGATTTCGAACGGGAGGAAGCTCTGGCCAGGGACGGCGGCCTCGCCGTTTTCGATCCCGGCAACCATAAGGTTCATGAGTTCTTTGCAAAGCGCTGGCAGCGGCGTGCCGATCGCCATCGCGACAACATCGTCGGCGAGAGCGGCTCTCGATTCCGGTGTCAACTCGTTGACGACAGCGATCAACTTGCCGGCCAGCCGCTCCTCACGAATAGCGGAAATGGCGCCTTCCATGCCGCCACCACAAACATAGAAGCCAATGAGATCAGGATGTTTCTTCAGAAGATCCAGCGTCGCCTCGTGGGTGATCTCTGGTGTGTCCAGATTGATGAGCGTATCCAATACTTCGAATTCTGGGGCGTTCTCACGAAAATAGGAGCGAAAGCCGATTTCGCGCAATTCATGACCAAGGAAGCGATGGCTGCCAACAAAGCAGGCAACTTTGCCGGGACGCCGCGCCGAACGCGCGATGATCCAGGCCGCCGTGCGCCCGACTTTTCTGTTGTCGACGCCGATATATGCCTGGCGCGCGGTGGTTGAGAAATCGGACAACAGGGAAAAGACCAGAATGCCTTTCTCCTTCAATTCTTCGATCGCGGCCGTGACAGCCGGATAGTCCGGCGCGACGAGTGCGATCGCCTGGCTGCGGGCGGCCATCGCCTTCAACCTCTCGACGATTGCGGTCGGTGTCGAGGCCGGCACGAAATCCACATGAGCATTGATCCGAGCCGTGGTCACCGCCTGCGCTGCAGCCACCACCTCCTTGGCGAAGGCCTGGTAAAAGGCTTGAACAGGCTTCTGCAGGACGAAACCCAATCGATATTGCGGCAGATCCTCGAACACCCGCTGGCGCAGCAGACCGACGGCATGATAGCCGATTTCCTGTGCCGCCTCGTAGACGCGGCGCGCCGTTTCTTCCCGTACACGATGCCGTCCGTTCAACACGCGATCGATGGTGGCGACACTGACGCCGGACGCCTTGGCTAGATCCGATATGGTGGGGCGACGCATGGCTGCTCCTGAGATATGCCATCATTGATGACGTCGATGTTTGATGTGTTTTGATAGATTCCATCATTCCTGCATTGAGGCAAGTAAAAAGTCGATCTATCGTTTCCGACATCGAAGGCAGTGCGCTGCTGCAGATCGCGGGAGGCAGGAATGACGACGATTATCAGGCGGGATTACGATCTGCTCGGCGCGAGCGGCAGGCAGGCGGTGGAAACCGGACTTGCGGCCGCCGAATGGTATCACACGGATGTGCCGCGCAAAGACATGAAGGCGCTGATGCAGCGCTCGGATGCCCCGGCAATCCGTGACACCATCACCTGGCTCGGCAGTATGTTGGTCTTCGCCGCGCTGGGTGTCTACTTCTGGGGATCATGGGTCTGTGTTCCCTTCTTTCTCGCCTATGGTGTGCTCTACGGTTCTGCCTCGGACAGCCGCTGGCACGAATGCGGCCACGGCACGGCCTTCAAGACCCGCTGGATGAACGATGCGGTCTATCAGATCGCCTGCTTCATGATCATGCGTAATCCGGTGACATGGCGCTGGAGCCATGCACGCCATCACACTGATACCGTTATCGTCGGCCGTGACCCGGAAATATCAGTCATGCGGCCTCCGGATCTCTTTCGTCTTGCCCTGAATTTCTTCGGCATCCTCGATGCCTGGCACGCTATCGTCGACATGCTGCGCAACGCTTGCGGCACAGTCAGCGCCGCGGAAAAGACCTTCATCCCCGAGATGGAGCAGCCGAAGGCCATTCGTATCGCCCGCATCTGGCTTGGCATCTATGTCGTGACCATTGCGGCCTCATTCGCCATGGGCTCGATCCTGCCGTTGATGCTGATCGGCCTCCCCCGGCTCTATGGTGCCTGGCATCACGTGCTGACGGGCCTGCTGCAGCATGGTGGCCTTGCCGACAATGTCATCGATCACAGGCTGAACAGCCGCACCGTCATGATGAACCCGATCAGCCGCTTCATCTATTGGAACATGAACTACCATGTCGAACATCACATGTTTCCGATGGTGCCCTATCACGCGCTGCCGAAGCTCCATGCGATGATCAAGCACGATCTGCCGGCGCCGAACCCATCCATCTGGTCCGGCTATCGCGAGATGATACCGGCGTTCCTGCGGCAGTTGCGCAATGAGGATTATTTTCTGAAGCGTGAGCTGCCGCCAACGGCCCGCCCCTATCGCGAGGAATTCCACAGCGAACTTCCAGCCGCAGCCGCTCAATAAACCGGACTTGTAAAGGGAGGAAAACATGAGCAACTGGATCGAGGTCTGTGCTGCCGACGCGATCGACGAAGAAGACGTCATCCGTTTCGACCATGACGGGCGAACCTTCGCCGTCTATCGCAGCCCCGAGGATGATTACTTCGCCACCGACGGCCTGTGCACGCACGAGAAGATCCATCTCGCCGATGGTCTTGTCATGGACAATATCATCGAATGTCCCAAGCACAATGGTCGCTTCGATTATCGCACCGGCGAAGCCAAGGGTGCCCCGGTCTGCGTCAATCTGCAGACCTATCCCGTCAAGGTCGAAAACGGCACCGTTTTCATCGGGCTGTAAGGAGGCAATTGTGACTCATTTCGTCATCGTCGGTGCGGGAGAATGCGGCGCACGTGCAGCCTTCTCGCTCCGGGAAAAGGGATTTGAGGGCGATATCACCCTGATCGGCACCGAACCGCTGGCTCCATACGAACGTCCGCCCCTTTCGAAAAGCGGATCGGCTGCGGCATTGGAACCGAAGTTCGTCGCCACTTCGGAACGGTATCGGGAGCAATCCATCGACCTGAAACTCGATGCGACGGCGACTGCGATCGACCCCGCCACGAAGGCAATCACGCTCGTGAACGGTCAAACACTTGGCTACGATAAACTTCTGCTGACAACGGGCGCCTCGGCGCGGGGTTTCCCCGGCGTCGATGGCACCTCCCACCGCATTCGCATGCTGCGGACCCATGCGGATGCGGTGGCGTTGCATGCGGACCTTCATCCTGGCCGGCACATTGCGATTATCGGTGGTGGTTTCATCGGCTTGGAACTGGCGGCAATGGCGCGCAAGCGAGGCGCTGATGTCACGGTCATCGAAGGCTTGTCTCGGGTGTTGAAACGCGGCGTGCCGGAAGCGATTGCCGAGGTGATAATGGAACGCCATCGCCAGGAGGGTGTGGATATCCGTTGCGGCCGGAGTATCGAAACCCTGCAGGAAGACACTGACAAAGTCGCCATTCATTTGGCAAGCGGCGAAGTCATCTCTGCCGATCTGCTGCTCGTCGGCATCGGCGCCGCTCCGAATGTCGCCCTCGCCGCGGAAGCAGGCCTTTCGGTCGACAACGGTATTGCCGTCAACAAGTACCTCGAAACCTCCATTGCCGATATCTACGCGGCAGGCGATTGCTGTTCCTTCCCGATGGCACTTTACGACGGAAGGCGCGTGCGCCTCGAATCCTGGCGCAACGCACAGGAACAGGGAACTCTGGCCGCCGCGAACATGCTGGGAGAAAACGCGGAAGTATCAGCCGTGCCGTGGTTCTGGTCCGATCAGTATGATCTGACGCTGCAGATCGCTGGTCTGGCGGATGAGGCGACCGTTCATGTGAGACGAGACCTCGATGACGGGGCATACATCCTGTTTCATCTGGATGGGCAAGGGCGACTGCTCGCCGCAAGTGGAATCGGCCGCGGCAATGCCATCGCGCGCGATATTCGCCTCGCCGAAATGCTGATTGCAGCCCGTGCGCATCCCGATCCCACAGCTCTGGCAGCAAGCGCTGTCAAACTGAAGTCGCTGCTTGCAGCATAAGATTGCCCTCGGACCTTGACGAAGCAGTTCGAACCATAAATGTCTTCCTGTAACGACAAACGGGGGAAGCGATGAAGATACTCGGCATTTCCGGCAGCCTGCGCAAAGGCTCCTTCAACACGGCCCTGCTCCACGCCGCCGTGGAACTGGCACCAAGCGGCGTCGAGCTGATCGCCCGCACCATCCACGGAGTACCGCTCTATGACGCGGATCTCGAAGCTTCTGAGGGAATCCCGGAAAAGGTGCGTGAACTCAAGGAGCTGGCTATCGCCGCCGACGGGCTGATCCTGTTCACGCCGGAATATAACAACTCGCTTCCCGGCGTCTTCAAGAATGCCATCGACTGGATGAGCCGCCCCTCGACCGACATCGCGCAGGTCTTCGGCGGCAAGCCGATCGCCGTTCTCGGTGCCTCGCCCGGCAATTTCGGCACGATCCTCAGCCAGAATGCCTGGCTGACCGTCCTGCGAACGCTCGGCGCCGAAGCCTGGTTCGGTGGCCGCCTGATGGTTTCGCGCGCCGGCAGCGTCTTCGATGCGGAGGGCACGATCGTCGACGAGAAAGTAAAGCATAATCTCGCGGCTTTCATCGAAGGTTTTACCGCTTTCGTCGCGGATCAGAAGAAGGCCTGACCGCAGCTCTCCGGAAAATCAGGGCGCGAACGCCAAGCCTATGATCGAACCGGTGAATAACCTACGTATCGGCCCGAAAATCGGAATCGATTTTCGGGCCGATACGTAGATTCAAGACGTTGGAGCGACCTTTGTGCTTCCGAAAGGAAGCACGGCGCTCTAAGGTGAATGCGGCGCCGAGTCCCGGCGCCCCCCGGGGCCTCTTACATTTCCTTCCGTCGAAAACCATGAAATCCAACACAGCCGGCTACATCTTCACGCTGTTGGCCATCAGCATATTTGCCATACAGGACGGCATATCCAAACATCTGGTCAGCGCCTACCCGCCGCTTCTGGTGGCGATGATCCGCTACTGGGCTTTCATGCTGTTTGCCATCGCTATGGCCTCGCGCGCGCCCGGCGGATTGCGACGCAATGTCAGGACCAAGCGCCCCGTCCTGCAGATAGCTCGCGGCCTGCTTCTGGCGGCGCAGATCGTCGTCGCGATCTCGTCTTTCGTGCTCGTCGGGCTCGCCCACTCGCAGGCGATTTTTTCCTCCGGACCGCTGATGGTTGCCCTGCTCTCCATCCCCATCCTCGGCGAGAAGGTCGGCTGGCGGCGATGGCTGGCAATCTGCTTCGGTTTCGTCGGCGTGCTGCTGATCCTCAAACCGGAAAGCGGCGTCTTCGACGTCCGCTTCCTACTGCCGCTTTCAGGGGCCTTGTTGTTTTCGTTCTACGTCGTCCTCACCCGCTATGTGAGCCGTGAAGATGGCGCCATGACCAGCTTTTTCTATACAGGTGTCGTCGGCGCGATCGCCATGAGTTGCATCGGACCGTTCTTCTGGACGACGCTTGCCGCACATGATTGGATTTTCATGGGCATCCTCTGCCTGACCGGGGTTTCGAGCCACTACTTCCTCATCCGCGCCTACGACATGCTGGACGCGGTGGTCATTCAGCCACTGACCTATTTGCAGCTGGTCTTCTCCGCCATTATTGGCGTGACCATATTCGGCGAAAAGCTGAGCGCACCCATGATTTTGGGCGCGCTCATCGTTGTTGCGGCAGGAATATTCACGATCTGGCGTGAACACGCTCTGGCGCGGAGCCGTCTGAAGATCGGCTCCGCATAGACGTTTATGCATCCACCTGAGCGCGCGGCTGTGCCTCGGTGTAGTAGCTCACATATTTCTGTCGGTAGCGCTCGGTTCCGCCGAAATCGCTGTATCGCGGCAATTCCGACATATCGGTCTTGTTGAGGATGACGCCGAGAATGCGCGAATTGATCTGCGGCTCCTGCTCGAGAATATCACGGACCAGATTGGTGGGGGTTGCACCCCATTCCGTGACGAGCAGGAAGGCGTCGACCTGCGGCGCGAAAGCCTTCGCGTCGATAACCGGACCCAGCGGTGCCAGATCGACAACGATGTAGTCGAACATCTTGCGCGCATTTTCCATCAGCTGTTGCATACCAGGCGAGGATAGAAGCTCGCTGGTGTGCAGCAACTGATCCCTCATAGCAACGGGCAGAATAGCGAGCTTGGTGCGCGGATCCACCTTCACGGCATTGGTCCACGGAACCTCACCGAGCACGGCTTCGATCAAGCCTGCCTGCGGCGGCGACTTCAGCGTCCGGCTGAGGCCGGGATTGCGCAAGTCGGCATCGATGAGGAGCGTGCGCTTGCCGCTGCTGGCGAGCAGTGCCGCAAAATTGGCGGCCGTTGTCGATTTACCCTCACCCGGCAGCGCCGAGACGACACCGATGACGCGGTCGGCACGACCTTGCAGCATCACATCGCTTGCAAGCTTGGCGTTCCTCAATGTCTCCGCGAAGATGGAGCGCGGCGCTTCGACCGAGATGCGCATCATCCGCTCGAAGGCAACGCCGTTTTCCGTCTCCTCCGCCGTTACCGGCTCCGACCCGACATTGGTCTTGCGCTTCGTCTTCTTGTTCTTGCTCTGCTGGCCGAGCAGCGGCAGATAGCCCAGGAACTTCAATCCGAGCGCCGAGCGCACATCGGCCTCGACACGGAAGAAGCGATCACGGAATTCCTGAAGGGCAGCCAATCCGCAGCCAGCCATCAGACCGAGAATCACCGAAAGCGCCATGACCAGCGTTCTCTTCGGGCTCGACGGGGATGTCGGCACGCCGGCAACCGAGATGACGCGGGCCTTGGCGATCGGGAAGGAACGCTGTTGCGTCGCCTCTTCGAAGCGGCCGAGATAGGACTCGTAGAGGGTCTTCAGCGCCGTCGCCTTCTGGTTCAACTCGTTCAGATGAACCAGCGACTTGTTGGCTTCAGAATTCTTGCCGACAACGTTCTCGATGCTTTCGCGCAGCGACGCTGAGCGTGATTGCGCCACATCAAGCTCGTTCTTGTAGCTGGCCGTGAGCTGTTGAAGCACCTGATAGATCTGCCGGGTAATATCCTGCCGTTCAGCCTTAAGCGCGATGGCTTGCGGGTGCTGGGCTCCGAAATTCTGTGTGACGTCCTGCTCACGCTTCTCGACAGCGAGATAGCGCGTCTTCAGATCCTGCAACACCGAGTTATCGGTTGTGTTTGACGAAATCGTCGCATTCTTGACAGCATTGTCAGGGCCTTGGTCGATGATCGACTTGTATTGGTTGTAACGTGCAGCAGCACTGGCCGTATCCGCTTGGGCGATGATCAGTTGCTTGTTTAAATCCGAAATCTGCTGTTCCGACATCAGCTCACCGCCCGTCGATGTCAGCCCATTCTCGGCCTTGTATTTTTCGACCTCGAGCGAAGCTTCCTGGGCTCGCTGACGCAGGTCGTTCAACCGCTCCTGCAGCCAGACGGAGGCACGTTCGGTCGCGTCGAAGTTGGCATTCAACTGATCGGTCAGATAGGCATCGGCATAGGCGCGCGTGACCTTGGCGGCCAGCAGCTTGTCCGTCGAGTTAAAGGAAACGGCAACGACGGAGCTTCGCGTAACGCGCTCCACCTTCAACCCGTCCTGCAAGACGGCGGCAACCTTCTGACGTTGCGCCTCCCGCTGCTCCTCCGGCGTCATCGGTGGCCGCCCCGGCGTAAGGATGCTGGCGATCAGACCCGCGCCCGATTTAAGCAGGGCCGCAGGCGATTGCGGCGGATTGAGAAGCGTTTTGTTGTCGGCAAGACCGGCCGTATCGACGACGCGCAGGGCC
The DNA here is from genome assembly GCF_016429255.1 of Rhizobium sp. ASV8. Lineage (GTDB taxonomy): Bacteria > Pseudomonadota > Alphaproteobacteria > Rhizobiales > Rhizobiaceae > Rhizobium. The sequence goes on along the minus strand of NZ_JAELUG010000092.1, from coordinate 13,375 downwards.
ATCTCATTCGACTTGAGGATCTCGACCGCGCTGGCAATCTCCATGTCCGCCTGCTGGCTGCTGGCGGCAGGTCGCTGGTCCTCGGCATATTTCGTCATGCTCTCGTCGAGCAATATCTGCGTCTGCGACGTGTAACTCGACGTGGCAGTCAGCAAATAGACCACCGCTAGAATGACGAAAGCGGCCACGGCAAGGAGAATCGTGCGGATGCGCCGCGTCACGACCGCCATCAGCTTATCGAGGTCTATGAAACTATCCTGCGGCTCTCCTTGTGAAGGAGTGCTGTGGAGAGTGAAATTCTTCTGATGCATGGCGACCACCTTGTCGGAGAAGCCTGAATGAACAATAGCCATGGCCCGCGGCCTTCTTGGCCGCAGGCCAAATATGAACAGGCTTAAGCGGCGGTCATCTGCGCTTCGTGCGAGACGACCAGGTTGCGGATCGAGTCATAGACCAAGCCGCCGATATCGGCGCGAGCGAGCGCAAAAGCGACGTTCGCTTCGATGAAGCCATGCTTGGACCCGCAGTCGAATGTGCGGCCGTTATAGATCTGGGCATGGAAGGCTTGCGTCTCGGAGAGGCGCAGCATGCCGTCGGTCAGCTGGATCTCGTTGCCGGCACCACGTTCCTGGCGAGCCAGAATATCGAAGATCTCAGGCTGGAGAATATAACGGCCATTGAGGTAAAAGTTTGAAGGCGCCTCGGACGGATGCGGCTTCTCGACCATCTTGGTCACAGCGAAGCCATGGCGTACGGCCGCGCCCTTGCCGATGATACCGTACTTCGACGTCTCTTCCGGAGCGCATTCCTCTACCGCGACGATATTGCCGCCGGTCTCGTTATAGAGCTCCATCAGGCCGGCCATGCAGCCGCGCATGCCATAGCAGAGCATGTCCGGCAAAAGCAGCGCGAAGGGCTCATTGCCGATCAGGTCGCGGGCACACCAGACGGCGTGGCCGAGGCCGAGTGGCGCCTGCTGACGCGTGAAGCTGACCGCACCCGGCCGCGGCAGGAGACGTTCCAGCTCGCTGACCTGATGGCTCTTGCCGGCACGCTGCAGCGAAGAAATCAGCTCCGGCGTATCGTCGAAATGATCTTCGATCGCCGACTTGTTGCGGCTGGTGACGAAGACGATATGCTCGATGCCGGCCTCGATGGCTTCATCGACGGCATATTGCGCGACCGGACGATCGACGATCGTCAGCATTTCCTTTGGCATTGCCTTTGTCGCGGGCAGGAAACGGGTTCCGTTGCCGGCAACCGGAATGACTGCTTTTCTCACACGGTGCTTGGGGTCCATGGCTCTATCCTTTGTTAGAGTGAGGGCCTGCGCCCATATCGGGCAGGGGCGAGGAGAGTTGAGAGGGTGATGTCGACTGGCGGCCGCCGCGAAGAGACGCGGCCAGACGACGAAAACGGGCGGCGACCGGCATGCTCAGATGGCGCACCGCTCGTGGGTTGAGGCAGGCGATCTTGAGGATTGCGGCAAGCTCGCGCTCTTTGATGCTGTCCACCAGCATCAAAAATGCCCTGACTTCCTTCAGATTGCGCGTCCGTCGCCTTTGAGCGGCGAGAGCGGCGGCGCCGAAAGGATGTTCGGCAAAAAAGCGGGCGTCGGCGGCGAGCATCGCATCGACATGCTCTCTCTTCAGAACCCGTGAGATCGAGCCATCGCGAATATAGTAGAGATAGCCGACCATCGGCTCGACGACGCAGACGCCGCCTCTGGCAAGCGCCGAGGCAAGAAACGTATAGTCCTCGCCAATCCTTAGCGTTTCGTCGAAGCGCAGTCCGTGCTGCTCCAGAAAGGCGCGCTCGAACACCGGCTTCATGTAGCCGAAATTGTGTTCGGAAGCGAAAATCATGTTTGAGGCGATGAACTTCGCCAGCGTCAGCAACGGCAGGCGCGCCAGCACAGCCTCGGGGAACATCGGCAAGGTCGTCCCGACATCCTCACGAATGACATCGAGATTGTCGACTGCGATCTGCGCCCCGGCTCTTTCCGCCCGGGCAATCAGCCGCGCCATGCGATCCGGACGCAAGGCGTCATCGGAATCAAGCACCGCCACCCAGCGGCCGCGCGCAGCATCTAGTCCTGCATTGCGGGCCGCACCTGGGCCGCCGTTGCGCGCCATTGCGACAAGGCGGACGCGCGGATCGGGATGATTGCCAACGATATCTCGCGTGCCGTCAGTCGAGCAATCGTCAACGACGACGACCTCCATGCTGACCGCGCCCTGGGCCAGTGCGCTGTCGATGGCACGTTCAAGCGTTTCCTCGGCATTATAGGCTGCGATGACGAAGCTGACATCGGGGATGAAATCCGTCATTGCGTTGCTTTCTCCAGGTTTCCGTATTGCTCGATCTCGCGAACGCCGAAGAGGCCGCTGACGACACCGGCATGCATGATCCCGCGCAGGCCGTAGCGATGCCGCTTGACCGGAGACGCGGCCAGCAAAGCTGCGGCAACAAAGCAATAGGCGGATTTGGTTCCGGCAAGCACGATAGCGCGCCAATGCCGCCCGTTCGCCCTGCCCTCCAGCAACATCCGTCCATGGGTCTGCCCCATGCGGAAACGGCGCTTGGCAAGCCAGGCAACCGTAGCGCGCTTGCCAGGAACCGGCTCCTGCACCAGCGCGTCCTCGGCATAAGCGATCCTGCCGCCGGCCTTGTGCATGTGGGTGAAGAATTCGGTATCTTCGCCACCGGTGCGCCCGAGCGCTATGTTAAAGCGGCGGCCAACCAGCGAGGGCGCGCTGCGGCGTAGCAAGACATTGCAGGTATAGCCCGTGCGAATTTCACCGGACACCCAGACCGGCAAAGTCGAATGGAAGTCGCCATTACGCATCCAGGCAGGCGCGCTATTCGCGTAGATGGCCTGCACAGGGCCAAGAACGGCGTCAGCGCCGGTTGTATCGGCCATCACGAGCAACTCCGATAGCCAATCTTCCGAAGCGGTCTCGTCGTCATCGATGAAGGCGACAAAGTCGCCATTCGCGTGATCCAGACAGGCATTTCGGGCAATCGAAATATTCGACGCTGGGCAATGCACATAAGCGATCTCGAAGGGAACGGCCGAGCGCATGGCATCGACACGATCGCGCGCGCTTGGCGTCACGTCGTTGTCGGCCACAATGATGCGCACCAGTGCGCCAGCCGGAATGCTCAGGACGGCAAGCGAAAGCAACGTCTGATCCAGCTCGGCGCGGCGATAGGTGCAGACAGCGATGTCAATTCTTATCGGGCGACGGAGGGCTTGTGTCATGACGCGACCCTACGGTTGCGAAAGCTCAACACTTCCATCCAGAAACCCATCGACCAGGCGAAGTGCATGACCATGGCGGAGATAGCGGCCAGCGGCCCATAAGGATTTTTCTGGCCGACTGCGATCCAGAAGCCATAGGCGATACAGGCGACCGCCCACAGGCTGACCGGAATGACCGCAATCCAGTTGAGGATCGCCAGGAACGCACCGATGAAGATCGGCACCACGGCGAGCGGCAGCATCTGGCGCAAGCTCGGCATGCTGCGATGCTTGAGAATATTGCGGGCGCGGCCGCGGCCATAGCCGAGATACTGCTTGAAGAGCGTCGGAATGCTCGCTCGCGGATAGTAGGTCATCGCGGTCTTGTCGGTGAGCCAGATCCGATACCCGGCCTTGTGAAGCCGATAGTCCAACTCGGCATCCTCGTTGTGGCTGAAGGTTTCGTCATAGCCGCCGACGGCACGGAAGGCGGCGACGCGCATCAGCGCATGATGGCCATGCTCAGCCCAATGCCCCTTCGCTCCCTCTCGATGCTTCGAGCCGCCATTGCCAAGCTTGGAATTCTGCGCGACCGCCGTTGCCTTCTGGAAGGCGCTGAAACCCATGGTGCGCATGGCGACAACCACCGAGTCCGCCCCGGTAGCTCCGGCTTCGCGGACCAACATCTGGCAATAGTCATCCGGATAGTCGCCATGGGCATCAATGCGGATGAAATACTCGTAACCGTCGCCGAATGTCTCGATCGCAAGATTGATCGCAGCGCTTTGCAGCCGCTTCGGATTGTCGATCAGCAGAACGCGCGGATCGCTCGCGGCGATTTCCCTGACGATCTCGCGTGTCCGGTCGCTGCTGCCGCCGTCGGCAACCACGATGCGGGCATCGAGTTCATCCAGAGCCTGCTTAAGCTTGGCGATCAGCGGCGCGATGTGCCTTTCCTCGTTGAGGCAAGGAATGACGATCACACAATGCATGTCCCTTGAATTTTCAGTCGTCATTGCAATCCACCTCTGTTGCGATGCAGTTGCGGGAGGGCCTGTACTTCGATGCTCTGCTCATTGGCGCGCGTCAGGGCGGCCAGTCGCTGGACCAGCCCGTGACAATCGGCACGATCGATCATCCACTGCTTGCGATCCTGCGCGGCAACGGCATTGAAGGCGGCGAGATAGCGCGGCGCGTCCATTGCGCCCAAGAGCGCGACAAGGTGATCCGCATCCGCTCTGTCGAGGTTGAGCCCGATCTTTCGGGTAGCCAGAAACCGGCTGGTCTCCGTGCCGTCGGCGGCAATCGGCACGGCACCGTAGAGTCCACCCTCATAAAGACGGTTCGGCAGCAGCCAGCTCGAATTCAAGCCCTCTTCGAAAAAGTCGATCGCCCAGGAAAACTGGACATCATTGTAGATCGCCGAAAGATCCTCCGGATTCTTGTAGGCGCCGGCGAAGGTCATGAAGGGCGCATCGCGGACAAGACCATCGAAATCGGCAAACTCCGAGCGGGCTGGCCTGCCTCGCAGGACGATCTCAAAGCGCCCTTCCATCCGCCGCGAGAATTCATCGAGCAGGGCCAGGGACTTGCGGCATCGCAACGCACCGAACCAACCGATCTTCCATGGGTCGCCGTCGACTGGCGGTCGCGCCATAGGTGCGCTCTGCCGCGCAACAGCCTCGAGCGCCAGGACCTTGTTCTCGATCAGCATGACCGGCAGTTGCAGGCCGGAACGCGGCCGGAAATAACGCTCGACGAAGGCTGGCGAGCTGGTGATAAGCAGGGCCGCCTTGGCGCCGAAATGGCGCTCCGCTCCACGAAGTGCGCCACCCAGCACGTCGTCGCGCAGCAGCAACCGATGGATATCGAGGCATTCATAGACGACAGGCATGTCGCCGCCGAAAACCGCTTTGGCGCGATTGGCAAGCGCCAGCATTTCCAGATTGCGCCCGATAATGACGTCCGGCCTCGCGACTGCGCCCAAGGCGCTGCGCAGTTTCATCGCCGATTTGGCGACGGCGCTGACACGCTGGCCAAATTGAGCGTCTTTCGTCCTGCCAAGCTCGATCGGCTCAATGCCATGAATGGCGGCAAGCGCGTTGTCATCGCGCCGAAAACCCGCCAGCGTTACCAGCGCGCCACCGGCCTGCAGCATCAGCACCCGCCTGCGTACCGCAGGATCGGCGAGATCGTGGACGAAATAAAGAATATGCAGCATCAAAAGTTCCGCTTTCGCGACCGGCACAAGCCGGGCGCCTGGTGTGGTTGGTGGTGCATCATGGCATCGTCACCGGCCGCCCTGCCTCTGGGCGGCCGATATGGCTCAGTCGAGCTTGCAGGTAATCGATTCCGGAAACAGGCACTTCTCGCCCGGCGCCGTGAAGGCAACACGCTTGATCTGCATGGTTGCCGGCTCGCCGCTATAGGCAAACTTACCCATCCAGCCGCTCAGCGTGTCGGTGCCCCAAAGGCTGAAAAAGATCTTCTGGGCGTTGCTTGGTATCTTCGAGGGATCGGTGACGTCCTGAACGAGCTTGCCGTTCACGAAATAACGCAGGCGATCCTTTTCCCAGACGAAGGCGTAGTCGTTAAAGCCTTGGTCGGCACCGCCGGCAACCGGAGCCAGCTTCTCATTGCCGCCCTTGGCCGAAATATATTGATTGACCTGCACCTGGCCAGCATTCTTGCCCAGCACTTCGAAATCAATCTCGTCATGCGGCTTCTTGTCGGCCGGACCGATATAGGTGAAGAAGGCAGAGTTCAGGCCGGAGCCGGTCGCAGTGCGATACCGCGCCTCATAGGTGCCGTAGCCATAGCGCTTCATCGTCTGGATCTCGCCGCAGGCGTAGTCACGCTCACCTGCTTTGGACTGAACGAATTCCAGTTCCAGCATCCCGTCCTTGATGCTCACCTGCTTGCGCGACCAAGTACAATTCTGATGCGCCCCGTTGTTCCAGCCGTCGGAGATATACCAACGGCCAGTGTCCAGGCGCTCGAAATTGTCGACGAAGGAAGCGCCCGACTGCTGAGCATCTTGCGCAGACACAGTCTGCGGCAAGAAGCAGACACTCATGAGAGCAGCGGAGAGAAGACCAAATCCTTGCATGCAGCTTTTAGACGTCATCATGGCATCACCTTTTCTCGGAACGTACGCGCCGGTCGTCGACGCTGCGGTTCTGGACGGCATGGACCGCCGCCAGCGGCCGAACTCGGCTGCCGGTCAGCAGGTTGTAGAAGCTTGGCAGGGCGTTGCGCGCCATGCCATTGGTCAAAGGCAGCAGCAACAAAGCGAGAGCCGCTGCAAGAACGTAGAAAACCGGGTAGAGATCGCTGCCTCCGCGGTTCCACAGAACCCAGAGACAGAACAGCAGCGGATAGTGGGCGCAAAAGATCCAGAAGCTCAACCCACCGGTTTCCGCCAGACCCTGGCCGACCCGACTGCGGATCAAGAGCGCAGACAGCGCCCAAAAGCCTGGGATCCCGACAAGTACCATCAGATTACGGCAAACTTCGAGCCATAGCGGCAAACCAGGGCCACTCATATAGGCAGCCGTCGCTAGAAATGCGGCAAGCGCGAGAAATACTGGTCCGATCAATGCGGCATAGCGATCCATGATCGTCACATCGATGCGATGAAGGCTCAGATAGATCCCGAAACTGAAGCTGAACAGAATCGAATTTCGTAAAACAATACCGATGGATATCGGCCAGGCAGCAAGCAGCAACAGAAAGCTTAAAGTCAACAACGGTGCGCGACAGATAAGAAAAGCCAGAATAGGTGATAGCAAGATACAAACGAACAGGTCTCTAAGGAAATAGAGCGGCAAATTGATCGGCGTGCCATCAATCGCAAACAGGAGCGTGGACAATGCGTGTGGACTGGATTCTGACAGATCAGGCAGAAATCCATCTCCAATTCCGTAGTGTTGAAGTATCAGCACAAAGATAAAGAAAGAACAGTTCCATAGCAAAAACGGCAACATGACTGTCTTCGTTTTACGACGGATCGTTTTTCCATATTCTATCGATGCCGATCCATTGCGAAACAATAGGAAACCGGAAATAGCGCTCAAGCAAGGAACTCCAACTCGAAACAAACTGTCACGCAGAAACACCCGCAACCAATCGAAAAGACCATAAGCTCCATCAAAAGGGCTGCTATGCGTGTCGAACGGTATATGGACAAAGACGATGCCCGAGATCAGCACGATACGCATAAGGTTTATCCGCGAAGACACGTTGGCAGTCACATTCACGATGTCTGTCACCCCTTCTTCGGGCTGCATCCCCCTCGCAGCCGTTTCAATGAGAGCAGAGTAAAGCTCGCAGACGATAACCTAGGGCGCTCTTTGGAAAGGGAATATGGCACCGCAGCAAAAATCAGCGGAAAGCACCCCGTTGCGATCTGTCGGACGTGGTATCCTGCAACGTTTTGGAGGCGAAACAATCGATTTAGCGCCGTGAAAACCGCTGCTGGAAAAAGAACTTAAGCGTTCCAGGATGTTTCCTTACCGCGCTTGGATGGCCGCTTCCCACGCTCTCTATTTTTTTCCGGAAAGGTGAAGTTTTTTTGCGGCGCAGCAGAAATTGGGGAGTGAAGCATGACCAAAATGCGACAGTATTGCAATTATTGTGGGAAAATCGACAGGCTGCGCTTCCTCTCATAAGTGCAGATGTTGCGATGCTGGGAAAGCAATGTCTCTGAACGGAGCACCTGCAAGACGATGACACGTGCATCCGAGTGCCGCGCCAATCTTCAAGACTCGAATGGCATGGATGATCGACAAAGTTCGAGAAATCGTCATCGCCGACATTGCTACGCATCGAATGGACGCTACCTGTTGGCGTCACGGCAGCATCCACCAGCGGGTGGCCAACAAAGCAGTGGCAGTTGGTGCAGCCGAAGAGCCGCGGTTAACGTCTGCAAAGGACGATACCACAAGCCCCTGAATCGAAACCGTAAAGGTGGGAAATGGCATCCATCACGATTGTTATTCCGTTCTACCAGAAGCAGCCCGGCGTTCTACAGCGCGCCTTGAGTTCGATATCTCGGCAGACGTTTCAGGATTTCGATATTCTCATCGTCGACGATGAATCGCCGCTTCCGGCGGAAAGCGAGCTGCAATCGCTTGATAGCAAGGACAGAAAACACATACGGGTGATCCGCCAGGCCAATGCCGGCCCAGGAGGAGCCCGCAACACGGGCTTGAACAATATACCGGCCGAAAGCAGGTTCGTGGCGTTCCTAGACTCTGATGACGAATGGGCGCCGGAGCACCTAAGCAACGCCTTCGGGACGCTGACCCACTATAATGCGGATTGCTATTGGGACTCCATCGATGGCGGCCAGGAGTTTTACTATCACTTCAGCATCGCGGAACTCGGGAAATCGACGGACACGCGGCGGCTATCGGAGAAGCCGTCCGTGGTCGAAATTCCGAACATAGCCAGCGTCATGCTGCAGGATTGGAGCTTCCTGCATATGTCCTGCATGGTGATCGGACGCCCGCTTTTCGAGAAGATCCGCTTCGAGCCGACGTTGCGATTGGCCGCAGAAGACGTGCTTTTCTTCTGCGATTGCATCCTGGCGGCCAAGCGGGTGTTGCTATGCGAGGACGCAGGCGCTCTGCGGGGAGAAGGCATAAATATCTTTCACAGCATCGACAATGACTCGCCGCAATTCCTGCGGCAGCAGTTCAACACCTGGACGGCGCTCAACACGTTGGAACAGAGATTTTCACGACGGCCGCAGGATGTCGCCGCCATCCGGCTCTATAAAAATCGCGCTCGCCGTCAGGCGCTCTGGAGCCAGGCGCGCCAGGTGAAACGCCGGCAAATGCCGCAGTTTGCCCTGCTGGCCAGATGGGCCTTGCGCGATCCGGCAATTTTACAGAGCGCCATGCAGCTTGCCGTGGGCAAACTCACGCCCTAGTTTTGCACCGCAGCATAAACTGTTCATGCCGCAACGATGAGCCACGGCATGCCCCGCTATCATTTGGATCAGCAAGGAGTCCTGCATGAAGCCGTTCCACTGGGAATCCACCCATGGCAATTTCGGTGACGACCTCAATCTCTGGCTCTGGGATTTTCTACTCCCCGGCCTTCGCGACACCCATGAAGACACCTTGTTGGTCGGCGTCGGTACCGTCCTCAACAAGGAGATCCTGCCGGACGAAGGTCGCAAACTGGTCATTGGCAGCGGCTTCGGCTACGGCTCGCTTCCCGACATAAGCGATCGGTCGCAGTGGGATGTCCGCTGCGTACGCGGTCCGCTGACGGCGCAAAAGGCCGGCCTGCCGATCGAAATGGGTATCGTCGATCCCGCTGTGCTGGTCACGGAGATGCCGGAATTCCAAAACCTGTCGAAAACAGGCAAACGCACGTTCATACCGCATTGGGAGTCGGCCGCTGCCGGTCTTTGGCCCGAGATCTGCAAGACGGTTGGACTTTCCTATCTCGACCCTCGCGGCGAGGCCAAGGCCGTCATCCGCGAGCTTGCGACATCAGATCTTATCGTCGCGGAATCCATGCATGGCGCAATCCTCGCCGATGCCTTCCGCGTGCCGTGGATCGCCGTCAGCTCGTCGCGCTCCATCAATAGCTTCAAATGGAATGACTGGGCACACTCCCTTGGCGTGACCTACGCGCCGAAGCATATCCCGGTCTCCACCCGCGCCGAAGCGATCGCCAAGGGCGCCAAGTTCTGGGGCGTCGGCTTCGAACGCAACAAGCAGGCGACAGCGAACCTGGAAAAGCAGCGTGAAGGGGAAACCGTCCTGCTTGCCGAACCCGAGCAGACGCCCCTGCGGTCGATGGCCAAGCAGGCGCTTGCAATGCCGTCCACACTTGCTCTCTGGCAGGCCAGCAAGGCAAAGCCGCAGCTGAGCAAGGATGGAGCACTGGCTGCCTGCAAGGAACGCTTGATGGAGGTGATCGACGGCGTGCGGCGCGACTACCTCTGATCTCCTGCCACGATTACTCCGGAGCGGCCTGCAAAAGATAGCGCAGGCCGTGCGCTCCCGAATGCGCGATCGGAGAGCCGCCCCTGCGGAAACGTTCGGTTTTGTCGGCGAAAATTCCGCCGGCTATGGCGGGAACGGCGAATGGATGGGCAAGCGCATAGCCGGCCGCGGCAACGAGGCCCGACTGAGACTTGATATCCAGAAAATGGCGCAGCTCGTACCGATCGCGGATGTGCCGCTCGTGGCGGCGGATCGCGGCGGCATTGGCAGGCGAAATGCCGCCGGTCGCAAGAATCGATCGATCCGCCTCGTAAAGCCGCCTGAGATCTTCCGTTCTGTGCCGGCCACTTAAGGAATCCCCGCGAACCACCGCTCCGTAGCCGCAGCTATGGATGATCTTGTAGCGCGCCGCCTTGGCAAGCGCACGGACGTAGAGATCGTAGTCCTCGCCCAGGCGCAGCGTTTCATTGTATCGCAAGCCATGTGCGTCCAAGAAGGAACGGCGCATGAGCGGCTTCAGGAAGCCGATCTCGCCGCGACGAACGCCGCGTTTGGAGATATTGCCCTCGACGAAGGTGACGAGATCGAGAAAGCGTGGCTTGGCATCGAAATGGTCGAGCCTGCTGTAAGCCTCAGGCACGCTATCGGCGTTGACGAAAGCGATGTTGTCGGCGGCGAAATCCCAATCATCGCCTGCGAGGAGCGACCTGAAACGGCCAGGGAAAAAGAAATCGTCAGCATCGAGGATACCGATCAACGGAGCGGTCGATATTGCGATGGCATGATTGCGCGCGGCAGCTGGGCCGCGGTTTCTCTTGAATGCCTGGATGTTCAGCCTGCCGCTTCCGTCGTCCGCCTGGGCAGCGACCGCTGCCGTGCCATCCGTCGAACCGTCGTCTATAACAACAACTTCGGCGACTTCCGGCTCCCGTAGAGCCGATGCGACGGCAAGCCGGATGGTGTCGCTGGCATTCTTTGCCGCAATGATTACGCAGACACGTTTCTCTGCACTGTCGGTCACGCTAGCCTCCAATGGTTCTGCCGGAGACTTAGTACGGGCCTTCCATCCGACAACCTGTCGGCCGTCAAAAGATATGGCGGAGTCGGCGTTACGGATTGAAGGGTTCGGAACGCTTCAGGCTTGGAGCCTGTATGCCACCGACATTCGTATCTTCCGCAATCGGCGTCACGGCCTTGTCTTCGTTCAGCAACGCGTCGCGCGCCTTGCGCTCTTTCCAGACAAGGTAGAGTACACCAAGAAAATAGCCGACCTGTAGAAGCACGGCACAAATGGCGGTTTCGATCAGGGTCGTTGCGAGAGAGTTCGTCAGGAAATAGGTCGCGATGGCAAATACGACCAAGGTGCCAAGCATGCTTATGAAGACGCGCGGCGCATACATAATGTTACCTCGCCCGCTCGGCCATTGGAAAAAAAGCGATCAAGATCTTTCCTCCCTTATCAGACCTTAAGGTCAAATATATTTTATGATTCATTGAGATTCAACCAAGTCCCGACGATCCGTTGCGAATTGGCACGACCCTAATGCCGGGCTCGTTAAAACTACGCATGGATAATAATTACAATTGAATTTGTTCGTTTTCCCATACGCATTCATGGAGTGCTCCACCGGAACCACCTACTTCTACGGACACATATCGACCCGCATGAGGGTTCGTTTTTCGTCGCTATTCAATCAACTTTTATTACAAAGTGCGGCTAACACGGGCGCCAGTATGTGCACTGCAATATCTTGCTGCGGCGCAATAGACCCAGACAATAGATCAAGTTCGCTCATGCACGATCAAAATGGATGGAAAGGCTAGATAAGCCAAAGTTAATGAATAGCTTGCAGCAAAGCACCTACAACATCCTGAAAAGGCATCACTCGCAATGCCGATGAGCTATTGATCCAGTCGCAATACGCGGGTCGGCACAGTACAGCGCATATATATGGAACTCATGATTTAAACCGGCGCACCAACGATGCGGTAACAATGTACCGCCATTTCATATCGCTACAAAAGTTTGGCTTAAAAAGTCAAAATTGCCGCCTACACTCCCGCCATCGTAGCACTAGTTACGCGTCCGAGAATTTCCGACCAATTCGCCAACATGAATGGAGTTTTCTCTATGAAGTCTGCGACGAGATCGGCCACATCGGCTTTTTTCAGCGCTGCGGAAAGTGATGTCTTTCCGCCTACTGGTGGAGTACTAAAGCGCGTTTTCGACGTCTCCGCCGCAATGACTGCTCTGGTTTTCATCAGCCCCATCTTCTTGATGTTGATGCTGCTGGTGAAGTTGTCCGATCGCGGCCCGGCCTTCTACGGCCATCGCCGCATCGGCCATAACGGCAAGAGCTTTCGCTGCCTGAAGTTCCGCACAATGGTCGTCGACGGCGACAAGGTCCTTCAGGCTCACCTGCACGCCAATCCGAAAGCAATGGAGGAGTGGCGCGCCACGCGCAAGCTGCAGAACGACCCGCGGGTAACCCTCGTCGGCGCCGTGCTGCGCAAGCTCAGCCTCGACGAACTGCCGCAGTTGATCAACATCATCCGCGGTGAAATGAGCGTCGTCGGGCCGCGTCCCGTCGTGGAGGATGAGCTGGAACTCTATGAGACGGCAGCAATCTACTATCTGCAATCTCGTCCTGGTCTGACCGGCCTTTGGCAGGTCAGCGGCCGCAACGATGTCTCTTATGAAAGCCGCGTCGCCTTCGATGCGCATTACGTCAAGAACTGGTCGCTGAGCAGCGACATGGTGATCATCGCCAAAACCATCCCGGCCGTCTGCCTGTCACGTGGCAGCTATTGACGACGACCAGCAGTGCCGCAGGACACCTCCTGCGGTTTCCCGCATCCGCGGGACTGCGATCCAATAACAGGGAAGATCCTGCATGATTGAATTTCAGCCTTCCAAGAGGCTCGCTCGCGCATTCACTCCGGTCCGAATTTCGGCCCTTCTTGTCCTCGGCGCCTACGCAATATCGAGCGCAGCCTATGCCGATAATCTCCCCGGATACCATCTGGGCGTTATGGACAAGCTGCATGTGCGCGTCGCCGAATGGCAGACTGCGGAGGGCACCATCCGCGACTGGTCGGTGGTCTCGGGCGATTATACGGTTGGCCCTTCCGGCTCGATTTCGATCCCGTTCATCGGCGACATGCC
>NZ_JAELUG010000880.1 GCF_016429255.1 Rhizobium sp. ASV8 | reverse complement strand
CCCCCCCCCCCCCCCCCCCCCCCCCCCCCCCCCCCCCCCCCCCCACCCCCCCCCCCACCCCCTCTTTTTTACTGATCCCGCGCCCACCGCTATCTACACCCACGACTCGTCGTCGGCAGCGTCAGATGTGTATAAGAGCCCCCCATAAATTATTCTATTACAATTGCATTAATGTATTAAAGCCCACTTACTCTACGCTTAGATTATCGTGCCTTCAGGTATGGACCTCGGATATAGTTTATCCATTGAACCTGTCTCTTATACACATCTCCGAGCCCACGAGACGGTCTATTAAATCTCGTATGCCGACTAATGCTTGAAAAGAGAGGGGTGGGGGGGGGGGGGGGGGGGGGGGGGGGGGGGGGGGGGGGGGGGGGGGGGGGGGGGGGGGGG
>NZ_JAELUG010000879.1 GCF_016429255.1 Rhizobium sp. ASV8 | reverse complement strand
CCCCCCCCCCCCCCCCCCCCCCCCCCCCCCCCCCCCCCCCCCCCCTCTTCCCCCCCCCCCCCCCCCCCCCCCCTCCACCCCCACGACACGTCGTCGGCAGCGTCAGATGTGTATAAGAGACAGATGCAACAGAGGGACTTAGCTGGCCAGACTCCCAAGCATGGACTGAGATGCACGTCGAGGCAAGCAAGACAGGACCAAGCCCAGCAACTAGGTTCAGCTTCTGTAATGCAACTCCGGCTGCCCACTTGCGATCCTGCTCGCGTGCTTTGACGTCCTTGATTCTGTTCCTGTCTCTTATACACATCTCCGAGCCCACGAGACGGTCTATTAAATCTCGTATTCCGTCTTCTGCTAGAAAAAAAGGGGGGGGGGGGGGGGGGGGGGGGGGGG
>NZ_JAELUG010000878.1 GCF_016429255.1 Rhizobium sp. ASV8 | reverse complement strand
CCCCCCCCCCCCCCCCCCCCCCCCCCCCCCCCCCCCCCCCCCCCCCCCCCCCCCCCCCCCCCCCCCCCCATTTCCCACCACAAGCCGGCATACGAGATTTAATAGACCGTCTCGTGGGCTCGGAGATGTGTATAAGAGACAGGAGCCATGTTTCTTATCCGAAATAATGATTTTGATAAATGCTTTTCTTGCCTCTGCACATTAGACAAGTGACAGGTACATTCTTCAGTGATGGACGAGTACTCCAGAATCTGTCTCTTATACACATCTGACGCTGCCGACGACGTGTCGTGGGTGTTGTTGGAGGGGGGGGGGGGGGGAGGGGGAGGGGGGGGGGGGGGGGGGGGGGGGGGGGGGGGGGGGGGGGGGGGGGGGGGGGGGGGGGGGGGGGGG
>NZ_JAELUG010000877.1 GCF_016429255.1 Rhizobium sp. ASV8 | reverse complement strand
GCCGCCTGACTGCACAACGCATGCAGCGGCTCAAAGTCGAGGTTATCATCCGCCGTATACGGCCCAGCAGCATAGATAATATTAAGCGGCACAGGATCAGCAGCGTCATCATCCATCATCACATCCTCATCTCCGCCATTCATCTTGTTTTTGTGCCTTCTAAGCGCATCCGTAGACGACGCCGCATTAGGCAATAACGGCATTTCAAGCACCTCGCTAACCACAAATTCATTGCCAGTGGCATTCGTGCCCTTGAGCGCAACAATCTGGCCCGGAAAGAAGCCCCAGCTTTTGATGGCGTCCATGCGCAGCGGTACGCGAAAGCCCATGCCCGTCCGGCGCGACGTCTCGAGCACCAACGAGGCGGCGTTGAGCTTTCCCTCTGTCGAGTCA
>NZ_JAELUG010000876.1 GCF_016429255.1 Rhizobium sp. ASV8 | reverse complement strand
AGCTTTCCTCCTCGAGCAGCTTTCCAAGCGGACCAGCGCCAACGTCGAAGACTCAGAAGGCAGTCCCAGCCCGCCTCCCACGGTACGACATCTCGACCACCAGCACCACCACCACTCACCTCCATTTACAACGCCACGTATGGCCATACGCACAGGCGGCAAGAAAGCTAACAGCACCAAGCCTCAGGATAAGCCGCTACGCATAAAACGCGGCCACAGAAAGGTTTCTACCGTCCCCGAGGCAGGGGAGACGAAGCCGTCAACCGGAGGACGCGGGAAACGCGCCATGGCAGCTGCCAACGGCGTCCGCGCCGCCAAGAAGAAGGGCAAGACTGCCCTTGACTTTTACAGCGAGGAGGCCCGACCTGTTCTGGAGGCCAAGCATGCCGACAA
>NZ_JAELUG010000875.1 GCF_016429255.1 Rhizobium sp. ASV8 | reverse complement strand
CCCCCCCCCCCCCCCCCCCCCCCCCCCCCCCCCCCCCCCCCCCCCCCCCCCCCCCCCCCCCCCCCCCCCTTTATCAACCCGAAGACGGAAAACGAGATTTAATAGACCGTCTCGTGGGCTCGGAGATGTGTATAAGAGACAGCCTTACCATCAGCTGGCACACCTGATCCCAACCATATGGGTATAAGATCAATTCCACCCAGATCAAATTCGCCTTCAAAAAAAGAACTGAAGTCTTTGAAAGTCATTACCTGTCTCTTATACACATCTGACGCTGCCGACGACGTGTCGTGGGGGTAGTGGTCGGTGGTGGGGGGGGGAGTTGAGGGGGGGGGGGGGGGGGGGGGGGGGGGGGGGGGGGGGGGGGGGGGGGGGGGGGGGGGGGGGGGGGG
>NZ_JAELUG010000874.1 GCF_016429255.1 Rhizobium sp. ASV8 | reverse complement strand
ATCTCACACCGGACAGGTACATCCGGAGGCTACTATCAAGGCATGCCGTCGTTCCAATCCAACGATATTGCAGTTTGGGGACGCCAAATTGCCCAAGAAATCCCGCTGATTCGAGATATTGTCTTTCGATACAAGCCCGACATTCTCCTCGTCATGCCTGGCTTTAATGACATGGGTTGGTTTGTCTCTGATGCGCAAGGCACTCTTGACAGCATGGTACGTGTAATGTGTCGGCACAGCGAATGTATGCTAACACTATATTATAAACAGGAGAGATTTATTGGGGAATCCCGAAAGGTTAACCCAGGTGTTAAGCTGGCAGTCGCAAACGTGCCGCAACGCTCATTGATTGGCGGACGGGAAGACCTCCCCGTTATGACTACTGACCATAAC
>NZ_JAELUG010000873.1 GCF_016429255.1 Rhizobium sp. ASV8 | reverse complement strand
CCCCCCCCCCCCCCCCCCCCCCCCCCCCCCCCCCCCCCCCCCCCCCCCCCCCCCCCCCCCCCCATTTTTTAATGATACGGCTACCACCGACATCTACACCCACGACACGTCGTCGGCAGCGTCAGATGTGTATAAGAGACAGGACTACCATTATGCAGCCTCGAATACAATCCTTCTATCGGCCAAGACTGTAGTGGGCTATTCTACGGCTGGTTTGTGTGTATTGGCATTCAGTCCGCAGAGTTCGAGTCCTGTCTCTTATACACATCTCCGAGCCCACGAGACGGTCTATTAAATCTCGTATTACGTGTTATGATTGAAAATGGGGGGGGGGGGGGGGGGGGGGGGGGGGGGGGGGGGGGGGGGGGGGGGGGGGGGGGGGGGGGGGGGGGG
>NZ_JAELUG010000872.1 GCF_016429255.1 Rhizobium sp. ASV8 | reverse complement strand
CCCCCCCCCCCCCCCCCCCCCCCCCCCCCCCCCCCCCCCCCCCCCCCCCCCCCCCCCCCCCCCCTTTTTCACTGACCCGCCCACCACCGATATCTACACCCACGACACGTCGTCGGCAGCGTCAGATGTGTATAAGAGACAGGTTATAGATCTGCGATCGCGGTCCTGCCAGCTTCCCCTGCGAGGCCGGGGTCGGGAATGATGTCCTGGAGGGCCTGGCGGCCCGCGATGGCCAAGGTGACCATTGTGACCTGTCTCTTATACACATCTCCGAGCCCACGAGACGGTCTATTAAATCGCGTTTGGCGGCTTGGGCGTGTGAGAGGGGGGGGGGGGGGGGGGGGGGGGGGGGGGGGGGGGGGGGGGGGGGGGGGGGGGGGGGGGGGGGGGGGG
>NZ_JAELUG010000871.1 GCF_016429255.1 Rhizobium sp. ASV8 | reverse complement strand
CCCCCCCCCCCCCCCCCCCCCCCCCCCCCCCCCCCCCCCCCCCCCCCCCCCCCCCCCCCCCCCCCCCCCTTTTTCACGCCGACTACGTCATACGAGATTTAATAGACCGTCTCGTGGGCTCGGAGATGTGTATAAGAGACAGGCCTATGGTAGATCGGCGTCCATGCCGTTGGACTGCCTATGTGGCATGACCCGTGAACCCCCTTTTGCCTTTGCGCCTGCGATTCTGCCTTGGGAGAAAGGATATGTAACTGTCTCTTATACACATCTGACGCTGCCGACGACGTGTCGTGGGGGTAGGGGGGGGGGGTGGGGGGGGGGGGTGGGAGGGGGGGGGGGGGGGGGGGGGGGGGGGGGGGGGGGGGGGGGGGGGGGGGGGGGGGGGGGGGGGGG
>NZ_JAELUG010000091.1 GCF_016429255.1 Rhizobium sp. ASV8 | reverse complement strand
AACCTGAAGGCCGCAGGTTCAAATCCTGCCCCCGCAACCAATAATCCCCCAACTCATTACATAGCGCTCGCGCGAAAACCTAACCTTCACTCGCCATCGTAGATCAGCCGCCAAACTGCAGAATGCCCGCAAGACCGCAGCCTAACGTAGCAATGATCTGTACTGAAAAAGCCGCCATTTGAGGCGGCTTTTGTGTTTCTAGGCGCATGCCTTCAAGCCGTAGTTGATGAAGAGCCACGATGGAGCTGGGGTGTCCCGCAATCCTTTAGAACTGGACGATATCGCTCGCAGACCGGGCATAAGCACTAAGCGAAGCTGCCCGCTGACAAGCCAGCGGGCAGGGAATGTCGTTGGTCGTTTTACAAGCGCTGATATCAGCTTCTTGGCTTGAGATTCTCAGCATCATAGAGCGGCTTGTAGCCGACGCTGACGACCTCTACCGGATAGATCTCTCCGAAATATTCGACCTTCAGCTTGCGGCCCTCCTGGGCGTAACACCAGGGGAGGTAGGCGAGCGCGATGTTCTTGCCGATGGTCGGGCCGTAGGCAATCGAGGTGGTGAAGGAGCGGCGACCGAGTTCGTCGACCAGCGTTTCGCCGCTCTCGGGGTCCATGACCGGCAGGATGCCGACGGGGTAGCGCGCCACACCGTTGGAGTCGATATTGTCGGTCACGACGAGCGTGCAGAGCATGGCGAGCTGATGTTCCCGGGCGCGATATTCGAGGTGCTTGGCCTTGCCGCGGAAATCCGCTTCCTTGACCTTCGGACGGGCGAGATCGGCTTCGAGCAGATTATATTCCGTCAGCAGGTCGGCATTCTGCAGGCGCAGGCTCTTTTCCATGCGGCGGCTATTGGCGTAGGTCTCTACGCCGACGGCAATGGCGCCTGTCGAGCGCAGCGCATCCCAGACGGCCAGTGCGTCGCCATAGGCCATGTGCAGTTCCCAACCCTGTTCGCCGACATAGGAGATGCGGAATGCGGTGACATTCTTGCCGGCGATTCGAATCTGCTTGATGGCGGCGAAGGGGAAGTTTTCCTGCGACAGGATTTCTGGGTTCTCGACCACCTTCTGCAGGTTGGTGCGGGCGTTCGGTCCCCAGATGCCGATCGTGACGTAACGCTCGGTGACGTCGGTGATGGTGACGTCGAAACCCTTGTCCTGTGCCACGCGGCGCATGTAGTGGAAATCGCGCGGGCCGGCATCGGCGCCGTCGATCAGGCGGCAGCGGTCGGCCATGCGGATGACGGTGAAGTCGGCGCGCACCATGCCCTCGTCATCGAGGAAGTGGGTGTAGATACCCTTGCCGATATTGGCATCGCCGCCGATCTTGGCCGCGCAGAGCCATTCCAGCAGCTCGACATGATCAGGACCTTCGATGTCGTACATCGCGAAATGCGAGAGGTTGATGATGCCGCAATCTTCGCTCAGCGCCAGGTGCTCGGCATTGGAGACGCGCCAGAAGTGGCGGTTGTCCCATTCGTTTGCACGCACCGGGATGCGGTCGCCGTATTTTTCCAGCAGGTGCTCGTTTGCGGCATAGCCGTGTGCGCGCTCCCAGCCGCCCAATTCCATGAAGTAGCCGCCGAGTTCCTTTTCGCGCTCATAGAAGGGTGAGCGGCGGACATTGCGACCGGTCGCATAGGGCTCGCGTGGATGAACCGCGGGATTGTAGATCTTCTGGGCAGCCTCGGTACAGCGGCCTTCGATGAACTTCTCTTCCAGCATATGCGGGTAGAAGCGGGAATAATCGATCCTGTTATGGTCGATCGACGTGCGGCCGTCGGTCATCCAGTCTGCGACGAGCTTGCCGAAGCCGGGGCCGTCCTTCACCCAGATGGCGACGCAGTACCAGAGACCGCGGACCTTTTGGCTCTCGCCCACGGATGGGCCGCCATCGGTCGTGACCTGCAAAAGACCGTTGAAGGAATGGCCTTCATTGTAGCCGAGCTCTCCGAGGATCGGCGTCAGTTCCATAGCGCGCTCGAGCGGCTCGATGATCTGCTCCATGTCGAGATCGCGCTGCGAAGGCGAGAGGCGAGCCTCGTGCTTTTCAAGGAGATCGCGGGGATGGCAGAGGCGCGGGTTCTTCTCCTCATAGTAACCCCATTCGATCTGGCCGCCTTCGGCAGTCTTCGGGTCGCCGGTGTCGCGCATATAGGCGGAGTTGCCCTGGTCGCGCATCAGCGGGAAGCCGATTTCCTTGCCGGTGTTGGCAAATTCATTGTAGGGGCCGAAGAAGGTCAGCGGGTGGTCGACCGGCATGACCGGCAGATCTTCGCCGACCATCTCGGCGATCAGGCGGCCCCATAGACCGGCGCAGACGATGACATAGTCTGCTTCGATCGTGCCGCGATGGGTGACGACGCCGGAGATGCGGCCGTCCTTGACGATCAGGGATTGAGCGGGCGTATTGGCGAAGGAGAGGAGCTTGCCGCTCTTTTCGCCTTCATCGATCAGCTTGCCGGCAACCGTCTGCGAGCGCGGAATGACGAGGCCGGCATCTGGATCCCACATGCCGCCCTGAACCATGCTTTCCTCGATCAGCGGGAATTTTTCCTTGATCTCGGCCGGTTCGACCAGGCTCACGCGTGTACCAAAGGCCTTGCCCGAGGTGACCTTGCGCTTGATTTCCGCCATGCGATCGTCATCACCGACACGAGCGACTTCGAGGCCGCCGACACGCGCATAGTGGCCGAGCTTATCGTAGAAATCGATGGAGTAGAGTGTCGTCCAGCATGAGAGAAAATCATGACTGGTCGTGTAGCAGAAGTCGGAGGCATGAGCTGTCGAGCCGATATCGGTCGGGATGCCTGATTTGTCGATGCCAACAATATCGTCCCAGCCGCGCTCGATCAGATGGTGGGCGATCGAAGCGCCGACGATACCGCCGAGCCCGATGATGACGACCTTCGCCTTTTGAGGAAATACTGCCATTGCGTGCGACCCTGATTGATACTGGTGGCGGATTTTATGATGTGTGCGGCGGCGACCAGAGCCTGTCTACGACATATTCAAGATGCTTGCACGACGACCTGCGTGCCGTAGCCTTCGGGATGCGCCGGATTTCACAGTGGGGAACGTGCCTCTATCTTGTCGCAATGGCGACGATGGCCATCCGCTATGGGCTGCCAACCCTATTGCGGAATGGATTGCATCATGACCTCACGGCGCAGGATCGGGCCCTCGTTACCGAAATAGGTCGCTAGCAGCTTCGTGAAATCGTCAGATTGATAGAGGTCGGTCAATGTCTGATCGACGAGCAGACGGAAGGCTGAATCATCCTGCTTGAGCGCGATACCGTAGGGTTCGTGGGTGAACAGCCGGTTCCCGATGGCCAGCGAAGATGGATTGCGGGCGCGGGCTGCAAGATCGAAGAGCAGTGCGCGATCGGCGAAATAGGCATCGATCCTGTGGCTTTCGAGCGCAGCAAGGCCATCCTGATGGGTCGCAAAGTCCTCTATGCGTGTTTTCGGCACGTCGGATCCGAGCGCTTCGCGCAACGTCGCACCCGTGGTCGTATTGGAGCGGACGCCGATCGCGCTCTTGGCGGGCGCTTGCTTGCTGGAGGCAAGGGTTGGCCGCTTGTCGAGGAAAAGTGCCATCAGATAGTCGGGCGAATCCTTGCGCAGAAGGGCACTCGCACCGGTCAGGAAGATCGGCTGCGAGAAGTCGACGCTCTGGCGTCTGGCAAGGTTGATGGTCAAGGCGCCGCACAGAAGGTCGATCCGGCCGTCCTTCACGGCGTTGAAGCCATCGGCGAGGGTCGTTTCGACGTAGTCGCGCGTCAAGTTGGGGATCTTGTGTCCGACGGCATCGGCGATCTTGCCGCAGAGATCCACCGCATAGCCTGTCGGATTGCCTTCCTTGTTTTTGAAGGAGAACGGCGCCTCGTCGTTGATATAGCCGATGCGGATGACACTCTTTTGCGCGATCAGATCGAGCGTCTGGCCGGCCGCAGCGGCATAGGCGGAAAGGCCCAGGGCAACGCCTGCAAAAATCAATCGTCTGATGCAGTTCGCCAGCATGGTTCTGATCTCCGAAAAATTGGTGGCGATCGCAAAGGCTTGGGCGCAGATTATGGTCTGGCTGACTTTTGTCAACGGTGGATTGTCCAAGGCGTTTGACCCATCGCACAAGGGTGGTGAAATCCCCCGTTCACAAGACACCCGTTGTCCCGAAGCACTGTGCATTGCAGAGGGAAAACCGCTGCACACTTTTGCCGGGCTGCCTCAGTCGTGTTGCTGCAGCTGAAAGAGATGCTTGATGCGCGAGCTCAGCGAGCTGACGGGAGCGCCGTTGACGAGCATGTCGCCGCTGGCGAACAGATGGCGCTCGGCTTCGATGCGCTTGGCCATGATGGCGCCGAGCTCTTCGGCAAGGGCCGGCCTGTCATGCAGGATCGGCGAGAGGCAATCCTCGCCGATTTCATAGGTAACGACAAAGGTGAGGGCGCGGACTGTGCCGACTTCGCCCGTTCCCATCAGCAGCCCGTTCTCGCCGAAATAATCGCCGGGAGCGAGGCGCGTCAGCTCGATCTGCCGGTGCCCTTCGCGCCTGGTGATGCTGACGACGCCCGAGCGCACGATCGTCAGCGCGCGAAGCTTGGCATCCTGTTCGGCGATAACAGCATCCTTGCGATAGGTGCGCCGCTGCATATGCGAGGCCAGGTGTTCTTTCTCGTCTTCTGTCAGCGACGAGAAGAGCGGGATATTGCTGAGTAGCCGCCACGGCGTGCTGGGAGCATGTTGCTGCTCGCCCGGTGTTTCCGTCTTGTGTTCCGCAGGAAGCACGAACGTCCCGGGAGGGCCGGCAAGCTTGAGACCTGCTGCTTTCGCATGGCGGTAGAGCAGATCGTAGATTTCATTCTTTGCGACCATCGCCTGCGATATGTCGCGTACGCGGAATGAGAGCTGCAGTTCGATGGCCTGTCCATCGATCGAGTTGATTGAAACGCTCGGCTCCGGCGTCTTCTGGATGGAATTGCAGCTGATCAGAACATTCTGCATCAAGTCGGCAACGATACGAGGCTGCGTGGTCGGCTGGATGCGGACGGTGACACTGGCGCCATGGCTCTCGTCCGGAGAGGAAAGATTGGTGAGCCGCGTCTTGGCAAGGACGCTGTTCGGTATGACCACAAGATCGTTTGTGCCGCTCAGTAGTTGCGTCGCCCGCCAGTTGGTTTCGACGACCCGGCCCTGGATATCATTATCGAGGACGATCCAGTCGCCGACCGAATAGGGGCGACCGAGATTGAGCGCAATGCCTGAGAAGACGTCGCTCAACGTACTCTGCAGGGCGAGACCGAGAATGATGGCGAAAACGCCTGATGTTGCGATCAGCGTGCCGATCGGGACGCTGAAGACATCGCCGACGATGGAGAGGATGGCACCGAGATAGATGATGCCGACGATCAGATCCTGCAGGAGCCGCCCCTCGCGGGGTTTGCGTTCGAAGATCAGGAACAGGCGCACGAAGGCGATCAGCACCCAGGCGCCGTTGATCCACCAGATGATCTTGGCAAAGCCCGTGAAGGTGCGCAGCGTCACCGAATTTTCCGGAGGACTGGGCTCGTAGGGAATAATGCCGTGATAGAGCAGGAGCACGGTCAGAGAGGCGAAGAAGATCAGCTGACCGATCAGACGTCCCGCACGCTGATGGCGCAGCATGATGCGGCTGACGAATGTGCCGATGACGACCAGGATACAGAACTGGACGATCGGATCACCAAGAAGTGCAAGGGGCATGGGGACTTGGCCGCACTCTGTCTTTCGGATGGAGCTAACTTGGCACGAAAGAGGCCGCAACGCCATATGGGGGCGAACCGGCTGGTTTTGTCTTCCGCGATGCTGCGCCCAAAGGTCGCTGCCGTCACGATCCCGTTGTTTTGTCCTTGATAATTAGATGACGATTATCATCTTACATCTGTCACCCCATCCTGCTATCTGCTTTCGCGAGCGCACCCTCCGTGCTTCGACATCATCAAGGAATACCCATGACACAGTCTTTCGAGATTCGCGGCGATTTGCTGATCGGTGCAGATTCCACCGGCACCAACAGAACCGCGCATGCCATCAATCCGGCAACCGGCGCCAATCTGGAGCCGGCCTTTGCGATCGCCAGCGAGACCGAAGTGGCGAGGGCTTGCGAATTGGCTGCCCAGGCATTCGATACCTATCGCGCCACCAGCCCGGAGCAGCGTGCGGCTTTCCTGGAAAAGATTGCCGACAGCATCATGGACATCGGCGACGCGCTGATCGAGCGGGCGACGCAGGAGACCGGCCTACCGGTGGCGCGCCTGCAGGGCGAGCGTGCCCGCACCGTTGGCCAGCTTCGGCTGTTCGCGCAAGTGGTCCGCGCCGGCGAGTGGCTCGATCTGCGTATCGATCCTGCCTTGCCGGAGCGCAAGCCGCTGCCACGCGCCGATCTGCGCCTGCGCCAGATCCCGCTTGGTCCGGTCGCCGTCTTCGGCGCCAGCAATTTTCCGCTTGCCTTCTCGGTTGCCGGCGGTGACACGGCTTCGGCGCTTGCCGCCGGCTGCCCAGTCGTCGTCAAGGGCCACCTTGCCCATCCGGGCACGGGCGAGTTGGTGGGGCGGGCCATTCGTGCCGCCGTTTCAGCATGTGGCCTGCCGGAGGGTACGTTCTCGTTGCTGACCGGCGCCAACGAAACCGGCGCTGCATTGGTGCGCGATCCCCGTATCAAGGCGGTGGGCTTCACCGGTTCGCGCGGCGGCGGCATGGCACTTGGCGCGATTGCGGCTGCTCGTCCGGAGCCGATCCCGGTCTATGCCGAAATGAGCAGCGTCAATCCCGTCTTCTTGTTTCCGGCCGCGCTTGCGGCTCGCGCCGAGGCGATCGGCACAGGCTTCATCGATTCGCTGACGCTTGGCGCTGGCCAATTCTGCACCAATCCGGGCCTGATTTTTGCCATCGAGAGTTCCGATCTCGACCGCTTCGTCCAGGCAGCCGGCGATGCTCTGAGCGGCCGTGCGCCGGCACCGATGCTGACGCCGGGCATTCACGCCGCCTTCGACAAGGGCGTTGCCGCTCTGGCGGAGCATGAGGCGGTGAAGACAGTCGCCCATGGCGCGCCGGCCGAAGGCGTCAATCGCAGCCCCGGCATCTTCTTCGAGACTGACGTCGAACAGTTCCTGGCGGATGAGCGCTTGGGACATGAAGTTTTCGGTTCCGCCAGCCTTCTGGTCCGCTGCAAGGACATCGACCAGATGATCGCGGTTGCGGAAAAGCTCGAGGGCCAGCTGACGGCGACTTTGCAGATCGAGGCCGATGACTATGCTGCGGCCGCCAAGCTGGTGCCGGTTCTTGAGCGCAAGGCCGGGCGCATTCTCGCCAATGGCTGGCCGACCGGCGTGGAAGTCTCCCACGCCATGGTGCATGGCGGACCTTTCCCGGCAACCTCGGACAGCCGCACGACCTCGGTTGGCACGCTGGCTATCCGACGCTTCCTGCGTCCGGTTTCCTATCAGGATCTGCCGGAGGGCTTGCTGCCATCGGAGCTTCGCGATGAAGGCGTCAAGTCGCTGCCGCATCTTCTCGACGGCGTGCGCAAGGGCAACTAAGCCGCCATCTCGATGCGATAGATAAGGTACTCGGAGCGGGCCATATCGGCCCGCTTTTCTTTTGCCCGATGCTAGGCTGCCGAGCTCTGAAGGCGGGCTTCGAGATGGGCCTTGTAGTGCTGGAGGGAGAGTTCCGCTCCAAGATGTGAAAGCTCGGTGGCAACGGCTTCGGCCGCCTGTGCGGCCGGCTCGATGACGCGCTCGAACATGTCGGCTTCATAGGCCTTGACGGCGTCTTTCCAGTCGGCGTTTTCAAGAAGCTGGCGGGCCAGTTCCGCGGCATCCAGCATGGCGGCGTTGACGCCTTCGCCGCCAAAGGGCGACATCACATGGGCGGCATCGCCGAGGAGCGTTATACCGAGGCGGTTCTGCCAATGGTGGCCAACGGGGAGTGCGTGGATCGGCCGTGAAACGATATGGTCGTTGCTGGCGTCGATGAGGCCGATGATCTCCGGCGCCCAGCCTTCGAATTCTGCGGCGAGCCGTACGCGGGCTTTCGCCGGTGAGGCAAAGTCGAACGTCTTCTCGGCCCAGTCGGTCGGCACGCGAAAGATCGCATAACCTCTGACATGGGAATTGCCGTTGCGCTGAACGATCATACCCCGTCCGTCAGCCTCGATGCCGATCTTTCCGCGGCCGACGAGAGCAGCGAGATCGGGGTGGCTCGCATCGATATCGTCTATGCCGAATTCGATGAAGGTGATGCCGCTGTATTGCGGTCGGTAGGAGGACACCAGCGGCCTGACCTTGGACCAGCTGCCATCGGCGCCGACGACGAGATCAAAGGGTCCGACGATTTCGGTTTCGAAGACAAGATCATATGTGCCGTCGTCGCGCGGACGCACCTCAAGCAGGCCATGGTTCCAGCGCACGAGCTCTTCAGGCAGCGAGGCGAGCAGGATATTCCGCAGTGCCGTGCGATCGACCTCGGGCCTGTCGGATTCGGCGGCATCGTCATCGGCAAAGAGCAACTTGGCGTTCTTATCGTAGAGCCGGCTTCCCTGATCCTCGTAGCGGGCGATTGCCAGGAACTCTTCATAGAGACCGGCGCGGCGCAGTGCGAGTTGGCCGGATTCGGCGTGCAGGTCGAGCGTGCCGCCCTGTGGCCGCGCAAGCGCGTGTTCCTCGCGCTCGAAGACCGTCGCCGGCATGCCGGCCCGATGGAGGATGCGAGCCAGCGTCAGGCCACCAGGGCCGGCGCCGATGATGGCGATACGGGGATAAGATGTCATGGACAGGGTTCTCACAATTTCGTAGATAGGTACCTATATAAATCAACATAGGTGCCTATTCAAGTGACGAGGAAGTGATGGATTGGGATTTGTTCGATACGCCGGTGCCGCTCATCAATATGGCGTCGCGCGCCTTCTCACGTCTCGGCGAGCGGCGGGTGAAGGCTTTGGGCTTCAACATCGGCCAGTTGCCGGTGCTCTACATGCTCCGCAACGGGGCGCAGATGTCACAGAAGGATCTGGCGAAATTCGCCAAGATCGAGCAGCCGTCAATGGCGCAGATGCTGGCGCGCATGGAGCGGGACGGGCTCATTCGGCGCACGCCCGATCCGGCGGATGGCCGAAGCAGCCTCATATCGTTGACGGAAGAAGCGGTGGCGAAGCTTCCGGCTGCGCGCCAGGCTCTGGAGGAGGGGCGGGAGCGGGTTCTCTCGGGCTTCAGCGCCGATGAAGTGCAGACGCTCGTTCAACTGATGCGCCGGCTGAACCAGAATCTGGATCGGATGGTGGCCGAGGAGGATGCGTCTTAGAGCACTTCCGCTTCCCTTCGAATCGCGAAAGCGCTCCATCTTCCTAGTTTGACGCAAATCCGGACGGAAAACTGCTGATCAGTTTTCCTGGAGCTGCTCTGGACGCGCAGGTTCGCGCACACACGGCGGTTTGAATTCAGATTTCTGCGTAGACGATGCCGGTGAACGAGCCGGCATGGTGCAGCAGTTCCCGCTCGCCAGAGCCGTCCAGGCTCGCGGAATAGAGATTGCCGCCGATGTCGGTGAAGAACATGCGATTGTTCGGTAGATCGAGCGACAGGCCGATGCCTTCGTCGAGGCCTTCGAGAATGACCTCCGACGTTGCGGCGATATCGTCCATCTCGGCGCGGTTGACGGTATTCCCGCGCGGGAGATTGCCGCGGTCGGTCCAGTAGATCGTGCGGGTGGCAAGATCCAGTTCGAGATCGATCGGCTCCGGCAGCTTGTCGAGGAGGACCTCGATATCGCTGCGGTTTGTGGCGGTTTCGCCAGCGGGGATATTGATGCCGGCGCGGAAGATGCGGCCGAGGCCGGCATCCTGCGGTCCCTTCTGGGTCCAATAGATCTGACCGAGCGGCAGGTCGAGGGCGATGCCGACGCACCAGCGTTCGATATCGGCGCTGTCTTCCGGGCTATCGCCATTCTGCACGAGGGTTTCGATGTCGCTGCCGTCGATATTGGCGCGCATCACGCGCATCCCCTCGCGATCGCACCAATAGAGCTTGCCATTGTCGCGATCGAGCTGGATCTGCTTCGGCGTAACCAGCGTGCTACCCGGCGGGATCAGCGTAACGTGGTTGCCACCGTCGAGGTCCATGCGTTCGATCGAGCCGTCATGGGCGTTGTAGTCGTTGCCCATTTCCGTCCAGTAGATCCAGCCATTCTCGCTATCTACGAGAATGCCGTCCGGGCTGCGGCCCGAGCGCTGGACGATGAGCTTGAGATCGGTGCCGTCGATGGAGGAAGAAAGAATTCGTCCATCGTTGATATCGAGGAAGAACAATCGTTCAGTCCTGTCGGCGGAGATGGCAGGCGTCCGTGCTTCTGCTTCTGACATGAGAGCATCCTTTCGAGGGGGGGCGGATCTGCGGATTACAGCGCGGCAATCATGGCATCGGTTGATGACAGCTTCATTCGTCGCTGCGATCACAATGAACATCTGCTGCGTTGCAGCAAACTTCAAGGGCGAGGGCGCGATGGACGCAGCAATGCGCCGTCAAATAACTGTCATTGCTTCGATATAAATCCCCATCATTTCCAGGGGCTGTTCCAATCGGGGGCTGAAGTCCGAAGCCGGAGGTGCTTGATATCGTGTCGACGCTCCAGCAGGTCGCTTTTCGTGCCGGCTGTTCAGTCGCAACCGCGAGCCGCGTGCTCAATCGCAACGGTCCCGTCAGCGACGAGATGGTGCGGCGCGTGCGCCGGGCGGCGGCGGAGCTTGGCTATCGTGCAGCTGGCCGCACCGGCAGCGGCCGGCCGGCGATCGGCGTGCTTATTCCCAGCATCACGAACCCGGTCTTTGCCGCATCGCTTTCCAGTATTCAGAACAGGGCCGTTCATGCCGGCCACAGCGTTCTGATCGCGCAATCGAACTATGATCCGGCGCAGGAGGCGGATGCCGTCGCCTCGTTGTTGCAGCAGCAGCCGACCGGGCTCAT
The DNA here is from genome assembly GCF_016429255.1 of Rhizobium sp. ASV8. Classification (GTDB taxonomy): domain Bacteria; phylum Pseudomonadota; class Alphaproteobacteria; order Rhizobiales; family Rhizobiaceae; genus Rhizobium. Next base: position 18,974 of record NZ_JAELUG010000091.1, on the reverse strand, counting down.
CCTGACCGTCTGCGATGCCGAGCGTAGCCTTGCCTTGTCATCCGCCCTGCCGCCGACCGTTCTGCTTGGGAACCCGCCGACGGCGCGCTGTGGCGCAGCGGTTGCGACGGATAATTTTGGCGCGGGCCGGGATCTGACGGAACATCTCCTGCAAAAGGGCCATCGCCGCATTCTATTCATCTCCGGCCACTTTTCCGCATCCGATCGAGCGAAGCTGCGGTATGTCGGCTACGTCAAGGCGATGGAGGCAGCGGGGCAGGAACCTCTCGGTGCGCTTGAGATCTCCTTCGTGAACAGTCTGGAGCAGCTCGATCTTTCGGATGCGATTTCCCGCCTGCGTCCCACAGCGATCATCGCTTCCAACGACCTTCTGGCTTTGGGAGTGATGGGCGCGCTGCGGCGGCAGGGTTTTTCGATCCCGCAGGATATTTCGGTCGCGGGCTTTGATGGCATTTCCCTCGGTTTTCTGGGCGAGGTTTCGCTGACGACGGTGGAGATTCCGGACGGCACCATGGGCGCGGCGGCGGCCTCGCTGCTGCTCGACATGGCGGAAAATGCAGCCCCGCCCCGCCACCTCATCGTTCCCTACCGGCTGCGCCCGGGTGGCACCGTGCGCAACCTCGCCATCTAGAACAGTTTTGGCAAAAAAAAGCGCGGCGGTCTCGCGTCCGCAATTGCGTGAAGACAGAGAGACGGAGCACCTCCACCTGTCTTCGAAACGCGAAAACGCCGCCTCCCTCGGGAAGCGGCGCCGATTTCAAGCCCGATCCGGCGATCAGCTGCGCGGCAGCATGCCTTCGACGTCGGAGGCGGCATCATCAAGAGCCTCCTTCGGTGCGGCCGAGCCGTCGACGATACGCGAGAGATTGTCGACGATGGTCTGCGTGACCTTGACGCCGTTGGCACCCGGGAAGGCATACCACGGTGCCATGATCGGCATCTGGCTAAGGCCGGCCTGGAACAGCGGATTCTTCTTGTAGAAATCGCCGAGATATTCGGCCGACTTGGCAGCCAGCTCGTTGTTCGGAACGTAGCCGGTGCCGGGAACGACGACGGAGGCGCCATAGGGGCCGGCGGCGAACTTGGCGAACTTCCAGGCGGCTTCTTCCTTGACCGGATCATGGGTCAGGATGACGACCGCGTTGCCACCTGTCGGAAGGCGACCGTTGACCGGGTCGATCAGCGGGATCTTGGCGGTACGCAGGTCGAACTTGGTGCCGACATTCTTGATGGTGTTGACGAGAGCACCGGTGGTCTGGAATTCGAAGCCGACCTTGCCGGCAGCGAAGGCCTGTTCGCCGGCAGCCTTGGTGAAGACCGGCATGCCGCCTTCCTTCACGAAGCGCTGGATCATCTCGACGGCCTTCTGTCCTTCCGGACCGTTGAAGGCGACCTTGCTTTCGTCGTCGCTCAGCATCTTGCCGCCTGCGCCGAAGAGGAGGGCGGAGAACATCCAGTCGTCACCCTGCCAACGGAAGTCCATGCCGTCGACGCCGTTGCCGAGCGCCTTGATCTTGCCGGCGAGTGCGATGACTTCATCCCAGGTCTTCGGCGGGTTGTCCGGGTTGCCGCCTGCAGCCTTCACCAGATCGGCGTTGTAGTACATGATCGGGTTAGAGGTCGCAAAAGCGAGGCCGACCTGCTTGCCCTTGACCTGGGCGAGCTTCAGGATCGTATCCGAGAAGCCTTTCTCGGCCATGTTGCCCTCTTTCTTGACGAGGGGGCCGAGGTCGACGGCGACGTTGCGCTCGTCCATCATACGCAGGCGGTTGAGGCCGATGAAGGTGACATCGGGCATTTCGCTGGTGCCGGCCTGGCGCAGGATGGTCTGGATGCCTTCCTCATAGGTGGCCGAAGGAGCGGCGAACTGGATCTTGATGTCGGGGTTTTCCTCCATGAACTTCTTCGAGATCGTGTCCATCACGTTCTTGAAGAAGCCGGGCATGGGGTAGTGAACCGTTAGGGTCGTTTCGGCGTAGGCCGGGACCGTCACGACCATTGAAATGGCCGCGGCGGCGAGAATCTGGGTGATATGCTTCATCGCTCGTTCTCCGTTTTCAAATTTCAAACCGGTCAGCCTTTGAGACCGGTCATTGTGATGCCCTCGACGAAACGCTTCTGTGCGAGAAGGAATGCCGCGACGAGGGGAAGGGTGATGATGAGGGTTGCCGCCATGAGCGCGCCGTAGTCGTCGCCGGCCTCGGCCGCACGGAAATACATGAGGCCCAGCGGTGGCGTGAAATAGTCCTGCTTGCTGATGACGATCAGCGGCCAGTAGAGGTCGTTCCAGTGGGCGACGACCGAGAAGATCGCGAAGGCCGTGACCGCCGGCCAGGCATTCGGCACGATGACGCGGGCGACGATGCCGAGTTCCGACATGCCGTCGAGACGAGCGGCGTGGATCAGATCGTCAGGCATGGCACGGAAGAACTGCAGGAACATGAAGATCGCGAAGACCGAGATCGAGAAGGGTGCCACGAGAGCCGTGTAGCTGTTCAGGAGCGACAGGTTGTTGAAGCCGACATAGAGCGGCAGCGCCGTCGCATGGATCGGGATCAGCAGGCCGAGCATGATCAGCACCATCATGACGCGGGCAGCCGGGAACTTCAGCTTTGCCATGGCATAGGCGCAGGGAATGGCGATCAGCACCTGGAAGAAGAAGATCAGGCCGCAGACGAGGACGCCGTTGAACAGCAGCGTGCCCATCGAAACCTTGCTCAGCGCCTTGGCGATGTTCTCGACGTAGAAGAAATGCGTCGGGATCAGCTTCAGCGCCGAGGTGAAGATATCGTCCTGCGCCTTGCCGGCAGTCGAGATCATGAAGATATAGGGCGCCAGGAAGATGAGCGAGCCGAGGATCAGGATCGCTAGGCGCAGGATGCGGCCGGGAGTGAAGCCTATCGAGGTCATGTGTAATGCACCTGCCGGTCTTGGACGCGATATTGCAGGAAGGTCAGCGCCACGAGGATGGCGAGAAAGACCGTGGTCATCGCCGAGGCATAGCCCACCCGGAGATAGACGAAGCCCTCCTGGTAGATGGTGAAGAGCAGGACTTCCGAGGCATGGTTCGGGCCGCCATCGGTCAGGGCCTTCACGGTGTCGAACACCTTCACCGCATTGATGATGCTGATGGTCGTAACGAAGAGCGTCGTCGGCCCGAGCATCGGCCAGGTCACCAGCAAGAAGCGGTCGAATGACGATTTCGCGCCATCCACTTCAGCTGCCGCGTAAAGCTCGCGCGGGATGGCGGTCAGGCCGGCGAGAAACAACACCATGTTGAAGCCGACCGACTGCCAGACGCCGATGATCGAAAGGCTATAGAGCGCCGTCGCCGACGAGCCGAGCCAGTTCGGTCCGCGCACGCCGATCTCGCCGAGTAGCGCGTTGATGGGGCCGATCGTGGGATGGAAAAGATACTGCCAGACGGTCGCCATCGCGACGATCAGCGACGCGACGGGCAGAAAATAGGCCGTGCGGAAGAAGCTGCGGCCGATGCCTTCGCTTTCGATCAAAAGCGCGACACCGAGGCCGAGCACGATCGAGACGGGTGCGACGATGGCGGTATAGGTTGCCGTATTCCAGAGCGATTTGATGAAGGCGCGATCTTTGAGCAGATGCGCGTAGTTTTCAAAGGCGACGAAACGCAGACTTTTGTCGCCGAGCTGGAAATCCGTGAAGCCGAGTACCACGACGGCGATGATCGGCACGATGATGAAGAGGACGATCAGGATGATGGCGGGTAGCGCGAAGAGGAGAGCCGTACGAGCTTCGCTTCGTTCGCGGGCCGCGGCCGTCTGTATTGGCAAGGACGTGGCGGCAATGCTAGCCATGCGCCTTCTCCCTGCGGGCATCGACGGTCGTCGGGACAGCGCGCAGGCGACGGCCGTCTTCGGCAAAAACCAGGGCCTGCTCGGCTGCAAGCGAGAGTGCGACGGGCATGCCGGCAGAGAGGCCGGCGGCCTCGGCCGGGGCGAGCTTGACGATCATGGTTTCGCCGATCGCATCAAGTTTGGCATAGAGGATGACCTCGGAGCCGAGGAACTCCATGCGCTCGATATGGGCTGCGAGCGCATCCTGGCGATTCTGAGCGAGGCTCACAAATTCCGGGCGGATGCCGAGCGTGACATTGTTGCCCGCAAAGCTGCCGTCTTCGAGCGCCAGGCGTATGCCGCCGAAGGCCACGACGCCGTTTTCCGCAAGCGCCGGCAGGAGGTTGATGCGCGGCTGGCCGACGAAGCGGGCGACTTCGATATGCGCGGGATCGTCATAGATCGTCTGCGGCGAGGCAAGCTGCAGCAACTGGCCGCCGATCATAACGGCGACGCGGTCGGCCATCGACAGTGCTTCTGCCTGATCATGAGTGACATAGACCGTCGGCACGCCGGCGCGGCGGTGCAGGTCGACGATCTCGCCGCGGGCGTGGACGCGCAGGTTGGCGTCGAGATTGGAGAGCGGTTCGTCCATGAGGAAGACGGCGGGACGACGCACCATGGCGCGGGCAAGCGCCACGCGCTGACGCTGGCCGCCGGACATCTGGCCGGGCTTGCGGTCGAGCAGGTGGTCGATCTTCAGCGAGACGGCCATTTCGCGGACGTCGCGGATGATGCCGGTGCGCGCCGCGCGCTGGCCGGGGATCAGCGAACCGAGGAAAGGCAGGCGCTGTACACGCGACAGGCGGCGCATGGCGAGCGGCACGGCGATGTTTTCCGAGGCCGTCAGATGCGGATAGAGCGCATAGGATTGAAAGACCATGGCAATGTTGCGATCCGCCGCGGCGACGCCGGAGACATCGTTGCCGCCAAGGACGATTTCGCCGCTATCGGCATGGTCGAGGCCGGCGAGGATGCGCAGCAGCGTGCTCTTGCCGCAGCCGGATGGGCCGACGAGGGCAATGAATTCGCCGGGCTCGACCTCGAGATCGACGCCTTTGAGGATTGCGTTGCCGCCGAAGGATTTGGCGATGCCGCGAAGCGAGAGTGCGCTCATTCGGTCGGCTCCTTCTGAAGCTTCGGGGCGGCCAGTGGATAGACTTCCATGACGACGTCATCGAGGAAGTAGGCGGTCATGCCTGATACCGCGACAATCTCGGTCGATGCCGTCTCGCCAAGCTCATGGATCGCCGCGCCGATCAGCCTTTCGCCGGGCATTTCCCGTTCCATCTTGTCGAGGATGAAGGCACCGGGCGGTGCCCAGACCAGGTTCGTATCGTTGAAGCGGCCTTCCCAGGTCCAGTGAAGGTGGCCGCTGCCGAAGAGGGCGACGTCATGGGCTGATATCAGATCGTAGAGACGGCGGCGCTGCGACGGACGCACGCTCCAGTAACCGGTATCGCCTTCATCGGGCGCATCGACGAAGAGCGGCTTATGGGCAAAGATTGCGACGCGGCGTTCGCCACGGCTTTCGAGCACCTCCTGAAGCCAGTCGAACTGCTTGTGCTCTTCGGCATCGTCAAAGCCCATCAGCAGGCTGTTGAGGCCGATCAGGCGCCAGTTGTCGACATCCTTTGCCCAATAATCGGGGCCGACCAGACGGCGCCAGCGGTCCAGTCGCTCGGGATTGACAGGCTGATGGGAGCCGGGCAAGTGGCCGACGTCGTGATTGCCGGGGACGATCAGCATCGGCACCGATACCTGGCGCATCATCTCCATGGAGAAGATGAGATCTTCGTCCTTGTCGGCGCCATCGACGCTCAGATCGCCGGTGTGAATAACGAGATCGGCGCCGCTCGCCTCGATCCATTTTGCCAGCGGCTCCCAATTGCCGTTGAAATGCGGCTTGTTCGGGCTCAAATGGGTGTCGGTGATCTGGATGATCTTCAAGGCGCGTCTCCGGAGTCGTCAGAAATCACGCGCCTGCAAAAGGGGATTCCCTTCAAACCGGCGCGTCTCTGCGCTCTCTTTAGAAGGCGCCCATGTCAGGAAGGTAACGGGTCTTTTCAGCTGTTTTTCAGTTTTGTCACATCACCGTCAAACGATGCCGCCGCTGGCCATGGCGAATAGGGGCCTGTACGCGCCGGGATCGGTGATATAGATCGCTGCCGAAGAGGATTGGATATGTCAGACGAACAGAGCCGCATCACGACACTCGAAGAAACGGTCGCCTATCAGGCAAAGACGATCGAGGAGCTGTCCGACCAGCTCGCGGAGCAATGGAAGGTCGTCGAGCAGACGCGCCAGAAGCTCGATCGGTTGACGGAGCGCTTCCTGACATTGGAGGAGCAGTCGCTCGATGCGCCGGCTATCACCAAGCCGCCGCACTACTGATCCGCGCCGCTTCATCTTCACGTTTCAGTGTTTCACGCGGGCGTGTGTAACAAAAGTGCCTGTCTTCCCGTATTCCCTTGTGACCGAAGCATTTGCCATCGCGGTCGAGAGGAAATCATCATGAAGACTTTATCGACGGACCTCATCCGCATTTATTCGGGGCGTGTCGCCCGCTTTGCCGGCATGACGGCTGCAGCGGTGCTGGTCGGCGGTTTCGCGCTGCAATTCGTCGGCCGCGCTTCGGCCGAAAATGCGCGCGTCATCCCCGCGCCGGCCATGGACGAGAAGGCGGCTTCGGGGACGGAAACCGTTGTGCTTGCCGGCGGCTGTTTCTGGGGCGTGCAGGGCGTGTTCCAGCATGTCAACGGCGTCATCAGCGCCACGTCAGGCTATGCCGGCGGCGGCAAGGATGCAGCGCATTACGAAATGGTGAGCGATGGCGATACCGGCCATGCCGAATCCGTGCGCATCGTCTTCGATCCGCACAAGGTCAGCTACGGCCATCTGCTGCAAATCTATTTCTCTGTGGCGCATGATCCGACCGAATTGAACTACCAAGGTCCCGACAGCGGCACGCAGTATCGCTCGGCGATTTTCCCGAGCAGTCAGGAACAGGCCGATGTCGCCAAGGCCTATATCGACCAGCTCAACCATGCGAAGGTCTTCGACGCAGCGATCGTCACCAAGATCGAACCATCCAAGCAGTTCTATGCGGCCGAGGCCTATCATCAGGACTTTCTGACGACGCATCCGACCTATCCCTATATCGTCATCAACGATCTGCCGAAGATCAAGAACCTGCAGCATCTGTTTCCCAAGGACTATCGCGCCGACCCGGTTCTGGTTGCGGCGAGCGCCAGCGCGAACTGACCGACCTGTGATCGGCTGACCGGCGGCGAGCGATGTCCGCCGGTCACGGCCGCTTTGCAAGAAATGCTCGTTACTCTCTGCCCGTCTGGTGTATTTCTGCGCGACCTGACATTCATCGAGAGTGCGCTTCGCCATGATCGTCCGCGACCGGCCGAATCTTTTCCAGCTTTTCTTCATCCTCCGCGGTTCGATCATCCGGCGCATTCTGCCGCAGATCATCGCCATCTTCCTTCTGTCCATGCTCATCGTCTGGGGGCATGAGGAACGGCCGCACCTCATCATTTCATTCAACGGGTCGGCGCTTTCGCTGCTCGGCATCGCGCTTTCGATCTTCCTCGGTTTCCGCAACAATGCCTGCTACGATCGCTGGTGGGAGGGCCGCAAGGACTGGGGGCAGCTCGTCTATCTCACGCGCGGTTTCGCGCGCCAGACACTGGTGCTGGAGAGCGCGGGCGAACCGGGCGTCGAGGCACGCAAGACCCTGCTGCGCCTGACGATGGCCTTCGCGCAGGCGCTGGTCTGTCTTCTGCGGCCCGGCAGCGACGAGGGCAAGGTGTTGCGCCTGCTAACCCCAAGCGAGGCCGAGTTCTACCAGGCAGCCCGCAACGGGCCCGATCTCATTCTGCGCCTCATGTCCGCTGATCTCGCGCGATTGAAGGCGTCAGGCGCGATTTCGGATATCCAGTATCAGATGCTGGATATCACGATCGGCCAGATGGGGGCCGCCCAGGCTGCCTGCGAGCGTCTCCGCAACACGCCGCTGCCGTTTGGCTACACGCTGCTTTTGCATCGCACCGCCTATCTTTTCTGTTTCCTTCTGCCCTTCGGCTATGTCGATACGCTCGGCTGGGGCTCGCCCTTCGTCACGGCTTTGATCGCCTATACGTTCTTCGGCCTCGATGCCTTGGGCGACGAGCTGGAGGATCCTTTCGGCCGTCGTCCCAATGCGCTCGCCATCGGCGCTCTTGCCGATACGATCGAGATCAATCTGCGCGAAGCGCTCGGCGAAACCGACCTGCCGCCGCTGCCGCAGCCTAAGGATTTCGTGCTGATGTAAAAAATCAGCAAAAATATTCGGCGGGCCATGGAATAGAATCCGGAGTGCTTCCGTATATAGGTGTATGGAACGCAAAGGACGCACATTCGATGTTTTGGGGCAGCTCGGTTCGCTGAGACGTTACGCCCGCTCGCTCGTGCGCAATGCGGACGAGGCCGAAGATCTGGTGCATGATGCGCTGGTCAAGGCCTATGAGCGGAAGGCGTCTTTCCGGCGTGACGGCAATCTGCGAACCTGGCTTCTGTCGATCCTGCACAATGTGCACATCGACCGCATCCGCCAGAAGAAGTCGCTGAACCGTCGTCATGAGGAAGCTGCTGCTGAGATCGAGCCTGCGCTGCCTGCGCCGCAGGACCATACTGTGCGGTTGAGCCAGGTCCGCGAAGCCTTCTTCGGTCTGCCCGAGGAGCAGCGCGAGGCGCTGCATCTCGTGGCGATCGAGGATCTCTCCTATCAGGAGGCGGCAGCCGCCCTCGGCATTCCAGTCGGCACGCTGATGTCCCGCATTGCGCGGGCTCGCGCCAGCCTGCGCAATTTCGAGGAGGCTAGCTCCAAGGTTTCACATCTGCGGCTTATCGAGGGAGGCGGCAATGAAAAACGTTGATCCGATCATCGATACCGATCTCGACGCCTATGTTGATGGCGAGTTGTCGGTCGCGCGCCGTGTCGAGGTGGAATCCTATCTTTCGGAGCATCCGGAGATCGCCGCCAAGGTGATGGCGGATATGAGCATTCGCGGCGAATTGCGTATGGCGTTGGCCGGCGAAAACCCTGTGCTGAAGGCGGAAACCCGCGAAGCCGCACGGCGGCTGGAGCGTGGGCTCGTCTACGGGCGCATGTTCAGCTCGTTCCAGCGCGTTGCCGCCGTTGCCATGCTGGTGATGACCGGTTGGGTCGCGCATACGTCTTTCGGTGCCTTTACGGCAAGCGCGGTCAATGCCTCCGTGCCGGCCCCGGCTTTCGTCGACGATGCGGTGCGCGCCTACAAGACGACCGCAGTGCGGGAAGAGATCAAGCCGCAAACGGCGGCCGAGAATTACAATCCGGAAGAAATCCGTGCATCGACGGCGATCGTCCTGCCGGATCTGCCGGGCGACTGGCGCGTCACCGATGCGCAGATTTATCCGTCCGAATTCGGTCCGAGCGTCGAGATGATGGTCGATGCCGGTGAAGACGGGCATTTGTCACTTTTCGCCGTCCGTCCGGGCAATTTTGCCGTCCAGGAAGTCAGTCATGTCAAGCGTGACGACGTCCAGGCTGCCTACTGGCAGATCGGCGAAGTCGCCTATGCATTGATCGGCAACGGCAAGGCGGGGCAGCTCGATGGCGATGCCAAGAAGCTTGCCCGCAGCCTGTACTAGTTTGAATTAAAGGAGAACGACCATGAATCCGACCAATCCGCGATACGGCTACGGAGCCGGCGCAGGCTCGCAGGCGCTCTTCGACGAAGGTCTGCGCCAGCATATGCTGCGCGTCTATAACTACATGGGTATCGGCCTGGTCTTGACGGGCATCGTCGCGATGATCGTCGGCACGACACCGGCGCTCTACGTGCCGATCTTCCAGACGCCGCTGAAGTGGGTCGTCATGCTGGCGCCGCTCGCCTTCGTGTTCTTCTTCTCGTTCCGCATCCAGACGATGTCGGCAAGCACGGCACAGATGATGTTCTGGGCATTCTGCGCGGTCATGGGCCTGTCGCTGGCATCTGTCTTCCTGGTTTTCACCGGCACGAGCATTGCACGCACCTTCTTCATCGCCGCGACCATGTTCGGCGCGACCAGCCTTTACGGCTACACGACGAAGCGTGACCTTTCCAACATCGGCTCGTTCCTGATGATGGGCCTGTTCGGTGTGATCATCGCGAGCATCGTCAACATCTTCCTTGGTTCCAGCGCCCTGCAGTTTGCCATCTCGGTGATTGGTATCGTCGTCTTCGTCGGCCTGACCGCCTGGGATACGCAGAACATCAAGGAACAGTATGCCGAGAACCACGACCAGGAATCGCAGCAGAAGCTCGCCGTCTTCGGTGCCCTGTCGCTCTACCTGAACTTCGTCAACATCTTCCAGCTGCTGCTGAACCTTACCGGCGAACGGGAGTAAGTCTGAAATTGCCTACTTGAGCGTGATCTCAGCTAAAGGGCACTCCACGCCTTTGGTGATCACGCTCTGGGAATGCGTCTCCCTGGGGGCTTGTTGAGACGCATGACGCGCCTGCAGTATCTGCGCCGATACTGCAGGCGCTATTTTTTTTGAGGAATGGGAAACCGGCCCGAGGCAAAGCGTCGGGAGTTTTGCGGCACCACCGAGGGGCGGCGGGGCCGACTTGCTGAAGGGCCTGATTTCGTAACCATCTTCGCCGCCGAGCGGCAAAGGGGAAAGGTGCCGGAATAAGAAGAGCACTGGTCAAAGAAAAGGCCCGGTAGCGCAGATCTGCTGCAACCGGGCCTTCAATCATTTTTGGATGTCATGCCCTTCGTCCGTCAGGAAAGGGCCGCAATCCTACCACTCGGCAACGCTGCCGTCCTCGTGACGCCAGACGGGATTGCGCCAGCGATGGCCTTCCTTGGCGCGCTCGATGACATAGGCCTCGTCCACTTCGATGCCGAGGCCCGGACCCTGCGGGATCGAGACGAAGCCGTCGGCATAGTGGAATACCTCCTTGTTGGAGATGTAGTCGAGGATGTCGTTGCCCTTGTTGTAGTGGATGCCGAGGCTCTGCTCCTGGATGAAGGCATTGTAGCTGACGGCATCGACCTGCAGGCAGGCGGCAAGCGCGATGGGGCCAAGCGGGCAATGCGGGGCGAGCGCGACGTCATAAGCTTCGGCCATGGCCGCGATCTTGCGGCATTCGGTGATGCCGCCGGCATGGGAGAGGTCGGGCTGGAGAATGTCGACATAGCCGTCCGACAGCACCGACTTGAAGTCCCAGCGCGAATAGAGCCGCTCGCCAAGCGCAATCGGCGTCGAGCAATGATTGGCGATTTCCTTCAGCGCCTCGCGGTTTTCCGACAGCACCGGCTCCTCGATGAACAGCAGCTTATAGGGCTCAAGCTCCTTGGCGAGCACCTTGGCCATCGGACGATGCACGCGGCCGTGGAAATCGACGCCGATCCCGATATAGGGGCCGATCGCCTCGCGGATGGTGGCGATGGTTTCGACCGCTTTCTCCACCTTGTCGTAGGTGTCGACGATCTGCATCTCCTCGCAGCCGTTGAGCTTGATCGCCTTGAAGCCGCGGGCAACGACCTCCTTGGCATTGTTGGCGACGTCGGAAGGACGGTCGCCGCCGATCCAGGAGTAAACCTTGATCTTGTCGCGCACCTGGCCGCCGAGCAGCGAGTGGATCGGCTGGCCGAGAGCCTTGCCCTTGATGTCCCAGAGCGCCTGGTCGATGCCGGCAAGTGCCGACATGTGGATGGCGCCGCCGCGATAGAAGCCGGCGCGGTACATGACGTTCCAGTGATCCTCGATCAGGAAGGGATCCTTGCCGATCAGGTAGTCCTCAAGCTCGTGGACGGCAGCCTGAACGGTCAGCGCCCGGCCTTCCACCACCGGCTCGCCCCAGCCGACGATGCCTTCATCCGTCTCGATCTTCAGGAACAGCCACCGTGGCGGCACTATGTAGGTCGTCAGTTTCGTGATCTTCATGGGATTGCTTCCACTTCGGCTTCGGATTGTATCAGCGGCGCGGTGCCGCGGAGGTCGGCGGTTCTGAATTTGCATTTCGCGCACTCTCGGGCCTTTGTTCGGCGGCAAGGTCGCGGGCGGCGAGATCGAGCATGCGATTGGCGCAGTCACGGGCGGCGGCGCGGTCGCGCAGGCGTAGTGCCTCCACCAGCTGTCCATGCACGACGATCGCTTCGTCGCGGCTCTGGGCGGCGACATTCGAGGCGTGCAGCGCATATTTGAGGCCCGCATGCATGACGCTCGACAGGCGGCGGAATACCTGATTGTGGCTGGCGCTCAACAGCACCTTATGAAAGGTCACATCGGCTTCGGTGAAACTCTCGGGGTCGTCACCGCTATCGCGCATCTGTCGCCAGGCATTGTCGAGATCGGCGATTTCCTGGGCGGTGGCGCGCTCGGCGGCATACTCGGCGGCAACGGGTTCGATGGTGCGGCGCGCCTCGAGGATGGAGCTGAGAATGTCCAGACCTGTAATGTAAGGTCCCATCCATTCGAGCACGTCCTGATCGAGGATGTTCCAGTCGTCCTTGTCGCAAACCGTGGTGCCGATGCGCGGCTTGCCGCGCACAAGGCCTTTTGATTCCAGCACTTTGAGGGATTCTCGGACCACCGTGCGGCTGACGCCATACATCGTGCAGAGATCGTTTTCCCGCGGCAATGTCGAGCCCGAGGGATAACGTTCCGAGCAGATGTCTTCGGCGATCGAGGCTGTCACATTCTTGCGGACGCGGGGGCGGCGCGCTGGCTGAGTTGAAGAGCCATGCCCCTGTCCTTCAAGCGAATCCACCCTATTTCCTCCGGACCAGCGTGCGCTCGGGAAATATCTTGCGATGTCGGGCATATGAAGCCGATACCCAAGCGCTTTCGTATGGACAGCAGGATACTTCAATCATCATACATTAGCAATGATATTGTATGATGATTAAACGGCATCAACCCATCGAAGATGGGAACAATCCGCTGTCTTGCGCTTTGTCAAAGTCGGCGCCGTTCCTGTTATGGCGGCGTCGTCTTCGACGGATAGAAGGATTAGGATGTCCACGCGGCCCGCGTGAATGCGCCGCTGCCGGATCATCGCGGGAGGCGAAGATTCTGCTTCCAAAGCTCAGCTCAACGACAAGGAGGACGACATGCAGATCAATCGTACAGGTTCGGCTCAATGGTCCGGCGGTTTGAAGGATGGCAAAGGCCAGATCTCCACCCAGAGCGGCGCGCTCAACAGTTATCCATACGGTTTTGCCAGCCGCTTCGAAGGCGTGCCCGGCACCAATCCGGAAGAACTGATCGGGGCAGCGCATGCTGGCTGCTTCACCATGGCTTTGTCGCTCATTCTCAACGAGGCGGGCTTCACGGCCGAGAGCATGGAAACCACGGCCAAGGTAACGCTGGAAAGCGTCGAAGGTGGCTTTGCCATCACTGCGATCCATCTGACGCTGAAGGGCAAGGTTCCCGGCGCTGACGAGGCCACGTTCACCGAGCTCGCCAACAAGGCCAAGGCCGGGTGCCCGGTTTCCAAGGCGCTTGCATCCGTTCCGATCTCGCTCGAAGTTCACGCCGCCTAAACCGGCTGTTTCGGCGCTTGCGCCGCGCTGGTTGGCGCGGCGCGTTTGGTATATATTCCGCATTCGGGCATTGGGCTGTCATTCATCGGAATGCAGTGCTCAAGGGAGAGGCGAATGTCTGGAATTCTCTTCATTCACGTTGTTATAAGCTTGATTGCCATCGTCAGTGGTGTCGTCGTTGCTCAGGGCTTTCTTACCGCCAACCGCCACGACCGGTCGACCATGGTCTATATGGTCACGACCATCCTCACCAGTCTGACGGGTTTTCTGTTCCCGTTTCACGGCGTCACGCCGGCAATCATTGTCGGCAGCCTCTGTGTTCTCATCTTCATACCGACGGCACTTGCGCGGTACAGGTTTCATCTTGCCGGCATCTGGCGCGCTGTCTTCGTGGTGGGTGCCCTGGTACTGCTCTTCTTCAACTGTCTGGTGCTGATCATACAGTCGTTTCAGAAGATACCGGTGCTCAACGTGCTGGCGCCAAACGGCAATGAACCGCCGATCGTTGCGGCACAACTGGCGCTGCTGGTGGCCTGTCTGCTTGTGGGTTATTTCAGCATTCGTCGCTTCCGCCCGAGACTTATCGGTATCTCATCCGACTTCTGCCGCTTGCGCAGCGGAATTTGGGACGCTTCTGCGCGATTGTGCGGAGCGTTTTGCGATCACTTAACCCTTGTTTCAGGTTGTCGGGCGCATCCTCGGCATATTCATTAGCATCCAAAAACTGCCTGCGGTTGTAGGCGATTTCGTTGACATCGGCGCCTTGATGGTTTACGAGTGACGAAAATTGAAAATCGTCACTCGTAAACCATCAGGTTCTATTCATGCTCGATCTTCCCGATGTCAGCGCCGACCCTGCGCGCCAGGAAAACATCGCGCGCATTCTCGATGCGGCCGAAAAACTCTTTCGCCACTACGGTTATAGCAAGACCAACGTGGCCGACATTGCCCGCGACCTCGGCATGTCGACGGCGAATATCTATCGTTTCTTCGGTTCGAAAACGGAGATCCATCAGGCCATTTGCGGGCGGATGCTTGAGCAGAGCTACCAGATGGCGCTTGCGATCCGCAAACAGCCGATCAGCGCGGCCGACCGGCTGCGGGCCTACACGATGGGTCAATACAGAATAACCGTGGAGAACATGCTCGATGAGCAGAAGGTGCATGAGATGGTCGTTGTCGCCATCGAACGCGAATGGCACGTCATCGAAAAATTCATTGAACGCATCCAGGAGCTGACTGGCGAGATCATCGCCGAGGGGATCGCCGCCGGCGAGTTCGTGGAGCAGGATCCGCATATCGCAGCCATGTGCTACGGCGCGGCAACCGTCAATCTCTGTCACCCGCAGATGGTGGCACAGTGCCTCAACAAGACCCACGAGGCCAGGCCCGAAGATATCATCGAATTCGCCATCAGGGCTTTGAAGAAATAACGACGCGCGCACCGGATGGCCGGCGCGCTTTCACTCTTTTGTTCGACTAGGAGAGCGACATGGTTTCGCTGACGACCAACACCCTACGCACCGTTGCCGGCGCGGCGCTGATTGCCGCCCTTGGGCTCGGGCTTGCGGGCTGCAATGAGAAGAAGGAAGAGACGGCGGAGGTCATCCGGCCGGTGAAAGTGGTCGAGATCGCCAAGGCGGACACGACGCGCAAGCTCGACTATTCGGGCGCAGTCAAGGCGCGCACCGACATGAACCTCGGCTTCCGGATCAACGGCAAGATCGTCGAGCGCAAGGTGGATATCGGCCAGAAGGTGAAGCCCGGCGACGTGCTCGCTCGCATCGATGCGACTGACTATACGCTTGCAGTGCGTCGCTCCCAGGCAGATCTGGATGCGGCCGAAAAGCAGGTGCAGACGGCTGAGCTTGCCCGCAATCGCGCTCAGGCGCTTTTCAGCAAGAACGTTACCTCGAAATCGCAGCTCGAACAGGCCGAACTTTCCTATGAACAGGCTGTTTCGACGCGGGATTCGGCTAGCTCGGCACTGACCGAGGCGAAGAACCAGGTTGCCTATGCGGACCTGACTTCAGACCTGAACGGTATCGTCACTTCGGTGAACGCAGATGTCGGCCAGGTGGTCAGCTCCGGCACGCCCGTAATTACCGTCGCTGTCGACGGTGAAAAGGAAGTACAGGTTGCGGTGCCGGAAATGGACATCGCCCAATTCAAGGTCGGCAAGGACGTCAAGGCGCGCTTCTGGTCCGACTCGGCTCTCGTGCTGGATGGAAAGGTGCGGGAAGTCTCCGGCAGTGCCGACCAGTCGCGTACCTTCGCGGTGCGCGTCAGCCTGCCGAACGATCCGCGCGTGCTGCTCGGCATGACCGCGACGATCGAGGCGCTTGCTGACAACACCCAACCCTTTGTCTCAATTCCGCTCAGCGCTCTTGCGCAAAAGGACGGGCAGAAGATCGTCTGGCTCGTCGATCGCGGCGCCGGTACGGTTCATTCCCGCGCCATCAAGGTTGCCGATTTCGCCGATGACGGAGTGAGGGTTGCCGACGGCCTCAAGGCCGGCGACGTCGTCGTCGCTGCCGGCACACAGTTCATGACCGAGAATATGAAGGTCAAGCTCCCGGCTGATTCAGCCCAGCAGGCCTCCGTTGAAACCAAAGCCGCCTCGGCGGATGTCGTACGCTGACCCGGATCGAGAAGGGCTAGACAATGTCCACCACCAAAACTTCCGGCGAGAAGCAGCGCTTCAACCTGTCGCGCTGGGCGATCGCCCATCCGAGCATTGCGCGCTTCCTGTTCGGGCTCATCATCATCGCCGGCGCGCTCGGCCTGACCCATATGGGCCAGAAGGAAGACCCCGATTTCACCTTCCGCGTCATGGTCGTGCAGACCGTGTGGCCCGGCGCCTCCTTGCAAGACATGGAAGACCAGGTGGTCAACAAGATCGAGCGCAAGCTGCAGGAAACGCCGCATCTCGATTGGGTCAAATCCTATACCCGCGCCGGCTTTGCCATCACGACCGTCCAGATCAAGGGCGATACCAATACGGCCGAGGTGAAGGACGCCTTCTACCAGATCCGCAAGAAGGTCGGCGATATCGGCAACGAACTCCCGTCCGGCCTGCTCGGTCCCTATTTCAATGACGAGTTCGGCGATACCTTCATCACGCTGCACTCGATAAGCGGTGACGGCTACACCTATCCAGAGCTGAAGAAATTCGCCATCCAGGCGCGCGACATGCTGCTTTCGACACCCGGTGTCGAGAAGGCCACCATCATCGGCGACCAAGCGGAGCAGATCTATATCGACGTCTCCTCCAAGGTTCTGGCCGAGCGTGGATTGACGCTCAACGACTTGAGAAATGCCATTGTCGGTCAGAACAATGTCGATCCTGCCGGCAATGTCGATACCAGCACGCGCTCGGTACGCATTTCGGTCGAGGGCGACGTCAACAGGATCGAGGATATCAAGAACCTGCGGCTGACCGCTGGTGGCCAGGTGACCCGCCTTGGCGATATCGCCACCGTGACGGCTGGCCTGCAAGACCCATATACCGCCAAGTTCCTGTATAACGGCCGCGCGAGCGTGCAGCTGGGCGTCGTCATGGCCCCGGGCTTCAAGGTGACCGATGTCGGCAAGTCGGTCGAGGAAACCTATAAGCGCTTCGAAGCCTCGCTGCCGGTCGGCGTTCAGGTCGACCAGATCGCCAACCAGCCTGACGTCGTCACCGACGCCATCAGCGAGTTCATGCATGCGCTCGGCGAAGCGCTCGTCATCGTGCTGATTGTCTCCTTCCTGTCGATCGGCTGGCGCTCCGGTCTTGTGATCGCGATCGCCATACCGCTCGTGCTGGCCGCCACCTTTGCCATCATGTACGAACTCGGCATCGATCTGCAGCGTATCTCGCTCGGTGCGCTCATCATCGCGCTCGGCCTGCTGGTCGATGACGCCATGATCGTGGTCGAGCTCATGGAACGAAAGCTGGAAGAGGGGCTGGTAAAGCTCGATGCCGCCAGCTTCGCCTATTCCTCGACGGCCTTCCCGATGCTGACAGGCACGCTGATCACCACGGCCGGCTTCATTCCGGTGGGCTTTGCGGCATCGACGGCCGGTGAGTATGTCCGCTCGCTGTTCTACGTCGTCGGCATCGCGCTCGTCGTCTCCTGGTTCGTGGCTGTTTATTTCACGCCATGGCTCGGCTACATGATCCTCAAGCAGCGACATCATGCCGGCGAGCATCATGACGTATTCGATACGCGGTTCTATCGCCGCCTGTATTCGTCGGTCGCCTGGGCTGTGCGCCATCGCGTCATTGTCCTGCTGCTGACGCTTGCCGCCTTCGTCGGCAGCCTGTGGTCCTTCCAGTTCATTCCGCAGAACTTCTTCCCGCAATCGTCGCGTCCGGAAATCCTCGTGGATCTGTGGCTGCCCGAAGGCACCAGCATCAAGGAGGTTGAGCGCCAGGCTCAGGCTCTGGAAGCCCGCATGGCCGATGATCCGGACAAGCGTTTCATCGCCACCTATGTCGGCCAGGGCGCGCCGCGCTTCTTCCTGCCGCTCGATCAGCAGCTGACGAATCCGAACTATGCCCAGATGCTGGTCATGGCCAAGGATGAACCAGCGCGCGAGCGTCTGATCACCAAGATGCGCAACATCCTGGCGGAAGACTTCCCGGCCATTCGCGGCAAGGTCGATCGCCTGTTCCTTGGTCCGCCCACCGGCTGGCCTGTGCAGATGCGCGTGATGGGGCCGGATCGGCAAGAGGTTCGCCATATCGCCGATCAGGTAAAGCAGCGCTTTGCCCAGAATCCGCTGCTTGGCGCCATCCATGACGACTGGCTCGAGCAAGTGCCTGCCATGAAACTGGTCATTGACCAGGATCGTGCCCGCGCGCTCGGCGTCACCTCGCAGCGTATCCGCCAGATGCTGCAGGCCTCCATGTCCGGCTTCACGCTCGACAACTATCGCGAGGGCGAGGAAACCGTCGGGATCGTTGCCCGCGAGCCGGAGGAAAGCCGTCATCTGCTGACGTCGGTCAATTCGATCTATATCCCGACAGATTCGGGCGGTTTCGTCCCGCTGTCGCAGGTCGCCAAGATCGTGCCCGTGATGGAGCAGAGCATCGAGTGGCGCCGCAACCGTCTGCCGACGATCTCTGTGCGGGCAACCTTGCCCGACAATGTGCAGTCGAACGACGTAACGGCCAAGCTCTATAATGACATGGCTGATCTCCGTAACAGCCTGCCTGCTGGCTACAAGATCGAGATCCAGGGCGGTGCCGAAGACAGCGCCGAGAGCCAAGCCTCGATTGCCGCCAAGGCGCCGATCATGCTCGTCATCATCGTCGTATTGCTGATGGCGCAGCTGCAGCACTTCGGCAAGGCGATGCTGGTGCTGGCGACCGGTCCGCTCGGCATTATCGGCGCGGCGGCAGCCTTGCTGATCAGCGGTGCGCCCTTCGGCTTCGTGGCGATCCTCGGCGTCATCGCGCTGCTCGGCATCATCATCCGCAATTCGATCATCCTCGTCGACCAGATCGACCAGGATATCGCGGCGGGGATGGAGCGAAGCGAGGCGATC
>NZ_JAELUG010000870.1 GCF_016429255.1 Rhizobium sp. ASV8 | reverse complement strand
CCCCCCCCCCCCCCCCCCCCCCCCCCCCCCCCCCCCCCCCCCCCCCCCCCCCCCCCCCCCCCCCCCACCTTTTTCACGCAGAAGACGGAATACGAGATTTAATAGGCCGTCTCGTGGGCTCGGAGATGTGTATAAGAGACAGTCTTCGGCCTGATCGAGCAGTGTGATCAAGGCTTTGCTTGTAGAATCCGGATCCCGCGCCGCAATGCTCTCCACCACGTTTCGATGCAGTGGCAGGGAGTGATGCTGGCCTGTCTCTTATACACATCTGACGCTGCCGACGACGTGTCGTGGGGGGAGGTGGGGGGGGGGGGGGGGGGTGGGGGGGGGGGGGGGGGGGGGGGGGGGGGGGGGGGGGGGGGGGGGGGGGGGGGGGGGGGGGGGGGGGGGGG
>NZ_JAELUG010000869.1 GCF_016429255.1 Rhizobium sp. ASV8 | reverse complement strand
CCCCCCCCCCCCCCCCCCCCCCCCCCCCCCCCCCCCCCCCCCCCCCCCCCCCCCCCCCCCCCCCCCCCTCTTTTCAAGCAGAATACGGAATACGCGATTTAATAGACCGTCTCGTGGGCTCGGAGATGTGTATAAGAGACAGATGCGCAACCTTCGAAATCTTCGCTTCGGTCGTTGGTGTCACTCTGATGTCACTTTAGCTTGCTGGGATGCTGAAGCAGACGAGCTCATCTGTGCCATTGGTCCTACACCTGTCTCTTATACACATCTGACGCTGCCGACGACGTGTCGTGGGGGTTGATGTGGGGGGTGGGGGGGGGAGTGAAAAAGGGGGGGGGGGGGGGGGGGGGGGGGGGGGGGGGGGGGGGGGGGGGGGGGGGGGGGGGGGGGGGG
>NZ_JAELUG010000868.1 GCF_016429255.1 Rhizobium sp. ASV8 | reverse complement strand
CCCCCCCCCCCCCCCCCCCCCCCCCCCCCCCCCCCCCCCCCCCCCCCCCCCCCCCCCCCCCCCCCCCCTCTTTCCAACCAGAAGACGCCATACGCGATTTAATAGACCGTCTCGTGGGCTCGGAGATGTGTATAAGAGACAGACTAGCGCCGCCTCTGATTGGCCAGCTCACCCGCGACGCACCAATGACAACATGCTGCTTCAGCATTAGCTAACCATTGGCTGAGCATCATATAACATAAGATTTCCCCCTGTCTCTTATACACATCTGACGCTGCCGACGACGTGTCGTGGGTGTAGATCTCGGTGGTGGGGGGATCATGAAAAGAGGGGGGGGGGGGGGGGGGGGGGGGGGGGGGGGGGGGGGGGGGGGGGGGGGGGGGGGGGGGGGGG
>NZ_JAELUG010000867.1 GCF_016429255.1 Rhizobium sp. ASV8 | reverse complement strand
CCCCCCCCCCCCCCCCCCCCCCCCCCCCCCCCCCCCCCCCCCCCCCCCCCCCCCCCCCCCCCCCCCCCCCTTTTCAAGCACAACACGGCAACCGAGATTTAATAGACCGTCTCGTGGGCTCGGAGATGTGTATAAGAGACAGCAACTGGCCAGCGCTTTGACGCAACAGGCGTCCCAGATCAAGCTGGAGCAAAGCGCGGCTGCCAGCATCAAGAGCGGCCGCATCGAAGTCGCCGCTGCCTCACCCGAAACGATCGACCGTCTACGCACTGTCTCTTATACACATCTGACGCTGCCGACGACGTGTCGTGGGGGTGGTTGTCGGGGGGGGGGGGTGGGTTGGGAGGGGGGGGGGGGGGGGGGGGGGGGGGGGGGGGGGGGGGGGGGGGGGGG
>NZ_JAELUG010000866.1 GCF_016429255.1 Rhizobium sp. ASV8 | reverse complement strand
CCCCCCCCCCCCCCCCCCCCCCCCCCCCCCCCCCCCCCCCCCCCCCCCCCCCCCCCCCCCCCCCTCTTTACCCCCCCCCCCCCCCCCCCCCACCCACCCCCACGACACGTCGTCGGCAGCGTCAGATGTGTATAAGAGACAGAACCCGACCCTCACCGAAGCAGGAACAAGACTGCTCCCGGAGGCCAAGCTGCTGCTGGACCGGCGCGAGCACCTGATCGGCGTTGCCAGGAGCTTTGGCAACGCCGATCCTGTCTCTTATACACATCTCCGAGCCCACGAGACGGTCTATTAAATCTCGTATGCCGTCTTGTGGTTGAAAAAGGTGGGGGGGGGGGGGGGGGGGGGGGGGGGGGGGGGGGGGGGGGGGGGGGGGGGGGGGGGGGGGGGGGG
>NZ_JAELUG010000865.1 GCF_016429255.1 Rhizobium sp. ASV8 | reverse complement strand
CCCCCCCCCCCCCCCCCCCCCCCCCCCCCCCCCCCCCCCCCCCCCCCCCCCCCCCCCCCCCCCCCCTTCCACCCCCCCGCCCCCCACCCACACCTCCCCCCACGACACGTCGTCGGCAGCGTCAGATGTGTATAAGAGACAGCTCCTTCTTCTTGGCGAGCGCAATCTGCTCTCGGGGAGGTCGCTTCTGCGCAGACATGATTTTGCCGCTGGCGCCGAGACGCGGTCTTGGCTTTCGTTGTTTCGTGGGCAGGTCTTCGTCTTCGATGAGAGCTTGATCGCTGTTGGCGTGGAGCTTTGCGAGGAAGAAGTTCCTGACCAGCCCGACATGGCTCTGGATCACGTCTGTCTCTTATACACATCTGACGCTGCCGACGACGTGTCGTGGGGGGG
>NZ_JAELUG010000864.1 GCF_016429255.1 Rhizobium sp. ASV8 | reverse complement strand
CCCCCCCCCCCCCCCCCCCCCCCCCCCCCCCCCCCCCCCCCCCTTTTTTCAAGCAGAAGACGGAATACGAGATTTAATAGACCGTCTCGTGGGCTCGGAGATGTGTATAAGAGACAGCACATACACAGACACACACACAGACACACACTGACACAAACAGACACACACAGACACTACACAGACACACACAGACACACACAGACACACACACAGACACACACACAGACACACACAGACACAGACACGCACAACTGTCTCTTATACACATCTGACGCTGCCGACGACGTGTCGTGGGGGGAGTTGGGGGGGGGGGGGGGGGGGGGGAGGGGGGGGGGGGGGGGGGGGGGGGGGGGGGGGGGGGGGGGGGGGGGGGGGGGGGGGGGGGGGGGGGGG
>NZ_JAELUG010000863.1 GCF_016429255.1 Rhizobium sp. ASV8 | reverse complement strand
TTGTGGCACTTATCGTCCATTGTGTCGTTCGATTACGCTTGCTTTCTTATTTTTAACCAGGCAGGACTCGGTACACGTTGAATAACACCATGGCGATCTTAAGGAGTTGTTGCCGAGAACGGACCTATGAGCTGACAAGAGGAAAACCAGCAGAGTTTGAAATGAGGGCCTCATGCACAGTTGCAATAATCTTATTAGGACTGCTTGTGGAAGCGCGGCGGTTTGCTCGTCCTTCGATTACAAGACGACGGATGGCCGTGGTCCTCTGCTAAGCGCGCAGATAACGGGAGTGAGATGACAGCAGGGTTCCTCCCCGGCTTTTGGGAACAAGCTTTTGGCCCTGTCTCTTATACACAGCTGACGCTGCCGACGACGGGTCGTGGGTGTAGCGC
>NZ_JAELUG010000862.1 GCF_016429255.1 Rhizobium sp. ASV8 | reverse complement strand
TAGACCGTCTCGTGGGCTCGGAGATGTGTATAAGAGACAGACCGAGAAGTATCATGATGTTGGCATATAAAATAGCGCGCCGAGCTGTGGGTACAGTGCGGAAACGACCGTCAGTCAGGCGCCCAACCTTCCAAAATTCAGGATTGTGAAAGAATAAGAGATAACGCACGTGAAAACTCTCATCCACACAAATCTAGAGACAAATTTTCTTGCTTCTAAGTCAGCAAGTTCTGCGTGACACCCTTCTGCATGACGTAAAACTCAGTTCGAGAATTACCCAAGGAAATATCCCGGATTTGCTCCCAGCTCGATACGAGTCCAGGGCCCGGTTCTTGTACATCAGATATCTCGGACTCTCAGGGAGAAATGCTGGATACATGCTGGATATATAGT
>NZ_JAELUG010000861.1 GCF_016429255.1 Rhizobium sp. ASV8 | reverse complement strand
GCGATGCTGTATCCAAAACATACGACGCCACTTAAGTACGGCATGGCAATACTCGGTAGGAAAAAAGCACATTCTGCTTACCTCCCGAATGAGTCTCGCGCTCATGGAGCGATGATAGACACAGCGGCGTGCACTCGGGCAACATCAAAGGCAACACAGTACCAAAGGCCGGAGATGTCATCTCTCGTCTGTAATTATTCGGTATACTGCTATCCCCCAACAAAGAGCCTGGGTTGTCATCATAAATTCCATCCGCAATGAACCCACTTGCCAGATCTGCATGCGAAAGACCAGTATGTGAGGAGACCAAATAGAGCCTCCTTCGTTTCGCCAGGCGCTCACGATCGGATATGGTATTCATTGGAACCTGAAGTGGTGGACTGAAAACGCGCAC
>NZ_JAELUG010000090.1 GCF_016429255.1 Rhizobium sp. ASV8 | reverse complement strand
CAAGTATAGTTGGCATATTAGTAAGTCGATTCTTTCTACCCAGCAACGGCCTATACATCAAAATTCCATCTTACGAACACGTCAAATTACTTGGCTGAGTCGAACATGCAACAATGAAGCCGGCAAAGCAGGTAGAGGTATGATACCGTTCCGGAAATGCAAACGACCGGGATCTCTCCCGGTCGTCTTATCATGCGGCCTGATCGACGGCCCATTTTCTGAGGATTTTCGCGGCACGTTCTTCGCTGATTTCCACCATGCGCGAAAGACGGCGCTCCGGTCCTTCCTTGACGCGGCGGTTGAACGTGCCGCCGTCGTCGCCCATTGTCAGCAGATCGTCGGTGCTGTCGAAGCCGAAATCCGAGCCGAAGCCATCCATGAGCGCGGCACCGGGGCCACCCACCGGAGGCGCGAAGTCCGGCAGTTCCAGGCCGGCCGCCTCTGGCAGGGCCGTACCGCCTGCCGCACCGCCGCTCAGCGAGCGGATCAGCGGACGGAAGCCCACCCAGACGATCAGGAAGGCGACCGCGACAAAGGCCAGCGAGTTGATGATGCCGGCAAGGTTGCGGCTCAGCATTTCCGTGATGCTGAAACCTGATCCGGTATCCTCCAGAAGCTGGTTGTCGAGGAAGTTCATCGCATTGACCGTGACGACGTCGCCGCGACCCTGATCGACGCCTGCAGCCGTAGCAACGATCTTCTGCATTTCGGCGATATAGGCATCGACTTTCGCCTGATCGGCACCGTCGCCAAGCATCTGGGCGATACGGCCCCTGTTGACCACCACGGCGACCGAGAGCTTTTCGATCTTGTAGCTGTTGCGGGTGGTCGCTGTCGTCTTGCTATTGATTTCGTAGTTGGTCTGCTCTTCGCGTTTGTCGGACTGGTCGTTCGACGTCGGCGTGTTGCCGCCGGCTTGCGGAGCCGCCTGCGGGATATTCTGTTCTACCGTCGCCGCCGTATCGGGTTGGCTCTGCTGCGACTTCTGCGCTTCCTTGACGGTGCGGACGGAACGCTCGACCTTCGATTCCGGATCGAAAGTGGTTTCCTGCACCTGCTGGCTATCGGTATTCAGCTGCGCCGTAACGCTGGAGCGAAAATTGTCCATGCCGAGGAACGGTGCGAGGGCCTTGTTGATATTGCCTTCGATCTCGCCTTGCACATTTTGCACGATGCCGAGATTACGGCTGAGCGCACCGTTGCTCGGATCGTCGCCTGATGCGAGCAGCTGACCGGTCGAATCGAGGATCGTGACGTCATCCGCTTCCAGACCGGGAACGGCCGAAGCGACCAGATGCCGGATGGCCGGTGCCGACCTGCGCGCCGCCTCGGCGCTCGCGCGGATCATCACCGACGCCGTCGGCTTCTGATCGGCCTTACGGAAGTTGCCGACGTCCTGCATGACGATGTGAACGCGCGCAGCGCTGATCCCGGCGATCGAGGTGATGGTACGGCTGATCTCGCCTTCGAGCGCACGCACGCGGGTGACTTCCTGCATGAAGGAAGTCAGGCCGAGAGAGCCGACATTGTCGAAGAGTTCGTAGCCGGCCTTGCCGCTGCTCGGCAGACCGCGCTCGGCGAGCAGCGCACGGGCCTTGCCGGTCATGCCGACCGGAACGGTCAGGCTGGTGCCGTCAGTACCGACCTGAAAACCGATTTTGGCTTCCGCAAGCGCGATGCTGATCTGATTGAGATCGGTCGTATCCAGGCCGACATAGAGCGTTTCCTGCGCCGGCTTGTTGACAAAGAGGGCCGCCAGAAGGACCAGCACAATGGAAGCTGCGCCGACGCCACCCATGATCATCAGGCGCGTCTTGCCCAGATTCTGTATGTTCCGGAATAAGGGAACTAGTTGATTTAACAGATTCATTCTGTT
Organism: Rhizobium sp. ASV8; assembly: GCF_016429255.1. Classification (GTDB taxonomy): domain Bacteria; phylum Pseudomonadota; class Alphaproteobacteria; order Rhizobiales; family Rhizobiaceae; genus Rhizobium. The sequence goes on along the minus strand of NZ_JAELUG010000090.1, from coordinate 28,808 downwards.
CTCGCACGATTCGTCAAAGACCTGATGCCTTTGTGCTCCGTAGCGAAAATAGAAATTGAAACTTGTGCGAACGTTTCGTCCGGCCCGCTCCGAAGGAAAAAGCGGGGGAGAAACGAGCGAAAATTATATAAGAAAAACAATATCCGTTGCGGATGCCCGATCAGAAGAAATCGAAATCGCCGGCCGCCTTCGCCATGGGTTGCTGATGGGCGTGGAAATTGCTGCCGCCAAGCGCCTTCTGCATCTCCGTCAGTTTGACCAGGCTCAACGCAGCCGCAAGATCGACCGTCCATCCCTCCGGCATGCTGCCGGCAATGGTGTCGATGAACTCGGCGATGCCGCGCGTCTTCTGGACGGCAAGGTCAATGCCTTGAAGGACCTTCATCGTGCCCGGCGATTCCAGCACCTTTGCGCCTCCGACATCCAGCAGCTGCGGCTCGATGCGTTCGATCAGATAGGCGACATCGTGCAATTCGGAAACGATACGCAGGAGAATAGCCGGAAGCAGATCCTCGGAGTCGGTCATTTCGGCGCGCTGGAAGGGGGTCATGCGGTAGCCTCGCTGATCAGAAAAATTCGATCGAATTGTCAACCGGCTTCGGAGCCACGACAGGACGCTGCTCGAGCGCCACGGTCTTCTGCGTCTCCGCACCGGTGAGCGGGTATTGTCTGGCTCTTCCGGAGATCGGCCAATATTCAACCTTGCGCCCATGTTCGCCGCCGGTGCTCGAGCCGACGACGGGTATGCCTTCGTCCTTCAGGAACTGCATGGCAAAGGCTGCATTCTGCTCGCCGACATTGGAGAAGGTCGCGATCGTCTTTGCACCGCCGAAGACTTTCGCCTCCAGCCGATCGCGACGCGCACCCTTCTTCAGGAGGCCGTTGATCAGAAGCTCCATCAGGTGCACGCCGTAGCGCGTCGCATCACCACCAGTCATCGGCGAGCTTGCCATTCCCGGGAGGAGGAAATGGTTCATGCCGCCGACGCCGGCGATCGGGTCGCGCAGGCAGGCCGCGACGCACGAACCGAGGATGGTGGTCAACACCACCTCCGGATCGCTGACGACCTTGTACTCGCCCTGAATGATGTGAACGCGGCGGGCAGCACCCTCGACGATCATTTCAATGCTCCGAACACGGCCTCGATCGCCGCTTTCATCTTTTCGATGGTGAAGGGCTTGGCCAGCACGTTGTTGGCGCCAAGCTGGGCCGCTTTCTGGACAAGCGCGCGGTCGCCCTGCGCCGTCAGAATGATGAAGGCCGCCTTCTTCGTCGTCGGATTGGTGCGCACAGCCTGCAGCAGGCCAAGCCCGTCCATCTTCGGCATGTTGAAGTCGGAGATGACCAGATGATGGGGCTGCTGCTCCATGATCTTCATCCCCTGCTCGCCGTCACCGGCTGCCGTGATCTGCTTGAAGCCGAGCTGCGTCAGCGCATCACTGAGCAGAAGCCGGCTGGTGACCTGATCGTCGACGATCAGAACTTTGATTTTCTCCGCTAGAGACATTATTCGCTCCCTTCCTTTCGGGCGGCTGTTATTTTCAAGATTTCCTCGCCAATGGCGTTCAGCGGAAACTGGTTTTCGACGGCACCAAGCTCATGGGCGACCCTCGGCATGCCGTATACCACACAGGTCTTTTCGTTCTGACCGATGGTGCGCGCACCGGCGTGGCGCATCTTGAGGAGACCGGCGGCGCCGTCGCGCCCCATACCGGTCAGGATCACGCCGACGGCATTGCGGCCTGCCAGTTCGGCAACCGAATCAAAGAGCACGTCGACGGAAGGACGATGGCCGTTGACCGGCGCGCCTTCGACCAGGCGGCAATGCGGTGCCGACGCATTGGCAACCCGCAGATGCCTCTCGCCGCCGGGCGCCAGATAGATCTTGCCGATCGCCAACCGCGCGCCGTCGGTCGCCTCTTCGACGACAGGCGCGCAGAGGCGGTTCAGCCGCTCTGCAAAGCTGCGCGTAAAGGTCGGCGGCATATGCTGGGTGATGACGGTCGGCGGACAATTGGCCGGAAACTTCTGCAGCACATTGATCAATGCCTCGACACCGCCGGTGGAAGAGCCGATGGCGACGATCTTACGACCGACGCGGAAATCGGCAACCGCCGGGGCCGGCGGAGCGTGTTCTGTCCCGGACTTGACGTATTGCCGCTGCGAACGGGCGGCGGCCTTGACCTTCTCAGCCAGGTCGCCGAACGGATGAGGCTCGCCCGGCGAGGGTTTTCCGACGCAATCGAACGCGCCAATCTCAAGGGCGGCGAGCGTCGCGTCAGCGCCGCGATGCGTCATCGTGGAGACCATGATGACCGGCATCGGCCTCAGCGTCATGATCTTCTCGAGAAAATCGAGGCCGTTCATGTTCGGCATCTCGATATCGAGGGTGACGACATCGGGATTGAGCGCCTTGATTGCTGCGCGCGCCTCCAGCGCATCGCCGGCTTGACCGACGACATTGACCTCCGGATCCGAGCGCAGGACAGCGGTAATCAAGCCGCGCATGGTCGGGGAATCGTCGACGACGAGAACACGGGCAGCTGCGTTCATGGTTTTCTCCCCGCGTTCTTGCCGAGATAGCGATAGGTAGTGATGCCGATGTTGTCGAAGAGGTGTTTCGATTCCCCGGCGACACGCTCGGAATGGCCGATATAGAGATGGCCGCCTTCCGGCAGCTGACCAGCGAAACGCGACCAGATCTTCACCTGCGTCGGTTCGTCGAAATAGATGACGACGTTGCGGCAGAAAATGACGTCGAAAGTGCCCTTGAAGGGCCACTGCGCCATCAGGTTCAGTTCGTTGAAGGTGATGAGCCGCTTGACGCGATCATCGATCTGGAACTTGCGGCGGCCCTGGACATTGACCTCCTGGAACCATTGCTTGCGCATGGCAGGCGAGATCGTTTCCAGCGCAGCCTCGTCATAGGCGCCGGCGCGCGCAAGGCCGAGGATCTTCGGATCGATATCCGTCGCCAGGATCTTGAAATCGAACTCCGCCGCATTCGGCATCAGCGACAGGACCGTCAGTGCGATGGAATAGGGCTCTTGCCCGTCGGAACAGGCCGCCGACCAGATTCTCACACGGCCGCCGGCCTTGGCGCGGGCTAACAGGCCGGGCAGAACTTCGGTGCGCAGATGATCGAAATGATGGTTCTCCCGAAAGAAGCGGGTGAAGTTCGTCGTCAGATGCGACAGCATCTCCCGCCGTGCCGCACTTCCGGCCGGCGAAGACACCAGCAGACAGTAGTCACGAAAGCCCGGCAAGCCGAGTGCACGGATATGCTTCGACAGCCGCGAATAGACCAGCGACGCCTTGCTTTCGTTGAGGGAAATGCCCGCATCCGCATAGATCATGGCGGCGATCTCGGCGAGGTCGCGCCGGGTCAGCGGATATTCGCCGCTGGCCAGCACCTCGTCCGGGGATGCCTTGAGATCTATCGCTCCCATCACATTCATGCAGCTTCGCTTTCACTCTCGGGGAACAGGGCTTCCAGTTCGATAAGGCAGATCATGCGGCGGTCGATGGCGACGATGCCGCGGGCAAACTGCCGCTCATGGTCGGACGAGACCTCCGGCGTCGGCTGTATGCTGTCGTCGGTGATCGTCAGGATATCGGACACGGCATCGACCAGAAGACCGACAACCTTGCGCTTGACCTGCGCCACGATAATCACATGCCGCGCCGTCGGCTCCGCATTCTTCATGCCGAGACGGCTCGAAAGATCGATGATCGGCAGCACGGCGCCGCGCAGATTGATGACGCCAAGCATATAGGCCGGCGCATGCGGCATGACGGTCGCCGGAGTCCAGCCGCGAATTTCACGAACCGACATGATGTCGACGCAGAACTCCTGCTCGCCAATCCGGAAGGCGATCAGCTCCCGGACTCCCTGGGTCAGATTCTTGACGGCATAGGACATAAACTCACCCCACCGCTGCGTAGGACATTTCTGGTTTCAGCGACTGACCGCGCGAAGCGCCGACCACCGCGTCGACATCGAGAATGAGAGCCACGCGGCCATCGCCGAGGATGGTTGCGGCCGCAATGCCGGGCACGTGCGTATAGTTGGCCTCGAGGCTCTTGATGACGACCTGACGCTGCCCCTGGATCGCATCGACCATGAGCGCGCGCTGACCGCCGCCTTCCGACTCCACCAGCAGCGCGACGCCTTCGACCGGATTGGCCTGCGTGGCGCGGAAGTTGAGGATGCGGCCGACATCGACCAACGGGCAGAAGCTGTTGCGGATCGAGATCAAGCGATGGTTCGCGCCGAAGGAATGGATGGCGGAAGCCTCCGGCTGCAGCGTCTCGACGATCGCCGTCAGCGGCACGACCAGGGTTTGGCCGGCAACCGTCACCACCATGCCGTCGAGAACGGCAAGCGTCAGCGGCAGGCTCATGGTGAAGACGGAGCCCTGCCCCGGCTTCGAGCTGATGTTGATACGGCCACCAAGCGCCTGGATCGAGCGCTTGACCACATCCATGCCGACGCCGCGGCCGGAAATGTCGGAAATCTTGTCGGCGGTCGAAAAGCCCGGCAGGAAGATGAGGTTGTCGATTTCCTCGTCCGAGAGATTGGCGTCCGCCGCGATCAGGTCGTTGTCGATGGCCTTCTGGCGCACCCTCTCGCGATTGATGCCGGCGCCGTCGTCGGCAAGCTCGATCAGGATACGGCCCGAACGATGCTTGGCCGTCAGGCGAACGGTGCCTTCGGGGTTCTTGCCGACGGTTGCGCGTTTTTCTGGCGTTTCGATGCCGTGGTCGACGGCGTTGCGGATCATGTGGGTCAACGGCTCGGCGAGCTTGTCGATGACGGTCTTGTCGACTTCGGTATTCTCGCCCTCGGTGATCAGACGGATCGACTTGCCGGTCATATCGGCGATTTCGCGGACGATACGCGACATGCGCTGGAAGACCGGCTTCACCGGCTGGGCGCGGATCGCCATGACGCTGTCCTGGATCTCGCGGGTAAGCTGCTGCAGCTCCTCGAGACCCATATTGATCGACGACGCGCCGTTATTGTCGTTTTCGATGACGCTCTGCGAGAGCATCGCCTGATTGATGACGAGTTCGCCGACGAGGTTGATCAGTCGGTCAACGCGGTCGAGATCGACACGGATGGTTTGGCCGACACTGGCGGCGGCACTGTTCTGCGCCGCTGCTGCGGCGTTGGCGGCTGCGGCGGCAGCAAGAGCCGCTTCCTTCTTTTCGACGCGGGCTGCGACGGCGGCGAGCTGCGTGACGTTGCTGGCGGTTTCGGCAGCGGCGACGGCAGCGGCAGCATCGCTCCTCGACAAAGGAGCTTCCTCGAGCGGCTCAACTGCCGGTTCGGCGCGCTCGTCATCGAGAACGGAAAGGTCGAAGGGCACCGGAACCATCGGCAACTCTTCATCATTGGATGCGGAAGCACCGACCAGCCGGACATCGAGATCGCAATCCCATTCGGCAAATTCGAAGACGGTGCGGATGGCATCTTCGCCCTTGTCCGTCTTGATCGAGATCGTCCACTTGAAATAAGCGCCTTCCGGATCGAGTTCAGGCAGGCCCGGTAACGCATCCGTATCGCAATAGACGCTCATTTCACCCAGCCGCGCGAGATCGCGCAGCAGCAGCGTGGCGTCGTTGCCCTTGGCGTAGAGATCGGAGCGCGGCTTGAAGCTGACTTCATATTCCGGCAAGGCATCGGCGGCCGGTTCGTCGGCACCGAAATCGTCGTCGAAGCTGAACGGGATGGGCTGGAAGCCACTTTCGTCCGTCGGAGCCGGTGCGGCTGCGACCGCCTTCGGAGCCGGTTCAGCGGCCACCGCCACGGCTGCGGACGGCGCTGGCAGATCGCCGTTCGCCAATGCCTCCAGCTCCTTGACCAGTCCGCGGCTGCGCGCCGGATCGACGCTGCCGCCATCACGGGCGGCGTTGGTCAGGTCGGCGAGAACGTCGGCAGACTTGAGCATGACCTTCAGGACATCCTGGGTCGGCTCCAGCTTGTTGGATCGAACGCAATCGAGCGTGGTCTCGAAGACGTGAGCAAATGAGACCAGGTCATCCAGACCGAAGGCTCCCGCCCCACCTTTGATGGAATGAACGGCACGGAAGACGGCATTGACGGTTTCCGGATCGCGGTCGCCATCATTCATTTTCAGGAGACCGGATTCCAGTTCCGCGAGCTGCTCTTCGCACTCCTGGAAGAAAATCTCTTTGATTTCGTTCATATCCATAAGGGGCGGATCCTGTTTAGGCGGTTACGCGCTCGATGGCATCGATCAGCTTGGCGGGGTCGAACGGCTTGACGATCCAGCCGGTTGCACCGGCCTGGCGGGCACGGTTCTTCTTTTCGGCGTCGCTCTCGGTCGTCAGCACCAAGATCGGAACCGCACGATATCTGTCGTTGCGACGAACGCCCTCGATGAAGCCGAAGCCATCGAGGCGCGGCATGTTGATATCGGTGACGATGACGTCCGGATTGGCTTCTTCCAGAATTTCCAAACCTTCGACGCCGTCTTCAGCCTGGATGGTCTCGAAACCCGCATTGTTGAGGGTGACGAGAAGCATGTTTCGAATGGTCCGTGAATCATCCACGGTCAGCACTTTTTTCTTCATTGCCGGATCTCCTTGGCCAGCAGATGAGAGATATCCACCCCGATCATCTGCATCGTTTTTTGAAATGCGTCCGACACCTTGGAAAAGGTGAAGGACAGCTTGTCCTCATCCCAGGTCTTGGCAGCGGCCATGATGACCTGCATGCACAAGGCCCCAACCCTTTCGACGCCGGACGCATCGATCACGACATTGCTGCCGCGCATCCCCATCAACTTGCCGCGGAGCGTCGAGGCCTCGTTGAGATCCAGCACCGTGGCCAGACTGATTGTCTTTTCGCCTTTCCTGCTTGGCATCGCATTATTCCTTGTTGTCTGAGATCGGACCGGTTGGCCCGCACACACATGAAACGGTTAAATCAATAGGCATTGCGCTCGCCTCCCATCGCCGTCCTGCGAAGCGGGAAGCCGAAGTCGGCCATTTCGTCTTCATCGCGCCCGACGCTGAATTCGTCGCGGGCGGAAAGCTGTCGCTGCTGCACGGCCTTCACCGGCACCGGAGAAGCTGCCTGGCGCCGCTCGCGCTCGATGCGAAACTCGCGGATGGTCCGGCCAAGCTCGACAACAACTGTTTGAAGGTGATCCGCACCTTCCTGCGAACGATTGGCCAGGTCGTCACCAACGGCGGCGCGCGCGCTGAAACCGCCAATATCCGTCGAGAGCGAATTGAGGCCGGCGACCTGCACGTCGCTTGCCGCCGCGATCCCCGAAATGGCGTCGTTGATATCCGTTACCTGGCGGACGATGCTGCCGATGGCATCCTGCGTGCGGCCTACCATCTGCACGCCTGCATCGACCTGCGCCTTCGTGCCCGTCACCAAAACCTTGATTTCGCGCGCAGCATCGGCGGAACGCTGCGCAAGCGCGCGAACCTCCTGCGCGACGACGGCAAAACCACGGCCGCTATCGCCGGCGCGGGCGGCTTCTATGCCGGCATTCAAGGCGAGAAGGTTGGTCTGGAAGGCAATTTCATCGATGACACCGATGATCTGGCCGATCTTTTCGGCGGAGGTCTCGATATCCGCCATGGCCGATATCGCCTGCCCGACGATGCGGCCGCTGTCTTCCGCAGCCGTGCGTGTCGATGCGGCAGCGCGCTCTGCCGAGCGGGTACTGGCTGCATTGCCACGCACGTGATCGGCAAGCTCGGCAAGCTGGCGCGCCGAGGCAGCAAGCCCCTGTGCGTGCTCGGCTGAATTCTCGACAAAGGATCTGGAGGTGCGAGCGATGGCGTCCGTCGTCGCCTCGGCTGCCTGCACACCACTGGAGAGGGCTGCGAACTGCTGCCGAATGTCCTCCAGCGCCGCATTCAACGCTTCAGCTACTTCCATGTAGGCTTCGGGACAATCGGCCGGCAGGCGAGCAGTCAGATCGCGATCGGCGAGACCGTTGGCTAATTCGGCGAAAAGACCTACCGCTTCGTTGCGATCGGCGAGACGCTGTTCGGCCAGAGCCCGCTGATGCCCGATGCGCAATTCGTTGAAACGCAGGGATACGGCAATCTCGACATCGACCATGACAAGACGGACGACCGACGTGACCAGTTCCTTCAACTCACGCGCCCGGCGCTTGGCTCCCGGTAGGATGGCACGGCCACCCATCTCATCGAGGAGACCGGCAAGGATATGCTCCAGCATTACGCCGTGACCGGCAACGTGCCAGCGCGGGTCGAGGCCCATCTTGCTTTCGCTGTCGGAGAGAACCTTGACGCGTTCGGCATAAAGACTGTCGAAGCGGGCGTCCGTCAGAACGTCCCAGTGCGAGGACTGCAGACCCTGAAGTCGCTCAAGCTGGTTTTCGCTGGCGAAATTGCGGGCAGCGTCCGGAAACGTCTGGAAGCGGTGGAAGAGATCGCGCAGGCCGGACTTGAGATGGGCCTCGAGCATTGGCCTGTTACGGCGCAGCGCCTCGCATTGTCCGGCATCGAGACCAGCAAAGCGCAAGCGGTCGCGAAGGCTGCCAGCCTGCGCCCTACCTGCCTGATCTGACGGCGAATCCTGCGCCAAAATCGTCCCCGCCGAAATGCCGAGCGCGCAAGCGCCGGCGAAACCGCTGATGATCCGCGCAAAGCGCGATGAGGACGCGAGGAAAAGCACAGGAGGCCGCCGATCAAATGATCGAGGCGCTGAAGCTCGCTCGTTCATCAAAGTCTTGTGCGGACCTGTTTGATGAGATGGATACCGGATCTGACCCGGTACGACGGGGCGGCTTCATGCCTGCTGAGAACGAGTCACAATTTTCCCATTCCGACGTTCAGCCTCATTATTTATGGTTAATTCCTTGCCCGAAGGTTAATGACATCAGGCCGGCCGCCCGGTTTCGGTCATCGCGGAGCCGGAACAGCCCTTTATGCGTGTCCAACCCCGGCGAAAGCCACTTCAACGCAAGTCACGAGCAAGCTTCATGCCCTAGTGCTCAAGGCCTAGACACCTTGATGTCGATACGGAGAGAGCAATGATTGTTCTTGGTTTGACCGCTTCGCTGATGGCCGGCATGACGCTCGCTGCCTTTATGCTTCTGTGCCGCATCGAGCAGGCACGCGGCATCAACACCTCTCGCGTGCTTTGACGCCATCGACCCCCGACATCGCAGTCTCGGACCGGCGCCGAACTCTCCATTGACTGAGACAGGGCGCGTCTTCCCGATGTTTCTCGTTCGCCAGCAGCTAGCATTAGGCCTGATAGTTCCGTATTAAGCCTCACGACTTGGCACCGAGATCTATCCTTTAATGTCCGATACGACCCAATCCCGAACCAATACCCAGACGCTTTCGCTTAGAGTAGCGCTTACGATCATCTTCGGCGTGACGCTTTGGCGCGTTCTCATGCTGTTGATCAACAGGACCGACCTGTTCGTCGACGAGGCGCAATACTGGTTCTGGGGTCAGAACCTGGACTTCGGCTATTATTCCAAGCCGCCGATGATCGCCTGGGTCATCCGCTTCTTCAATACGATCTCGGGATCGGACTCGACTTTCTGGATCCGCATATCCGCGCCGCTCTTCCATCTCGCCACCGCGCTGATGCTGATCGCGACCACGCGCCGGCTGTTTGACGGAGAGGAAGGACGGCAGATCGCTCCCTGGGCTGGCGTGATCTTCATCACTCTGCCGGCTGCCTCGCTTTCGGCCGTACTGGTGTCGACCGACACGATCCAGATCCTGTTCATCACCATTGCCATCTGGGCCTTTCTCGGCCTGACCAAGCGTTCTTCCGTTTCAGAAGCGCTGATCCTCGGCATCAGCCTCGGCCTCGCCTTCATGACGAAGTACTCCGTGCTCTTTCTGCTGCCGGGCGTGGGCATCGCCATGCTGACGCTGCGGTCGGCGCGCGTTGCCTGGCGGGACGTCGCCATTGCCGCTGTCGTCGGTGCCATCGTCGTGGCGCCCAATCTTTGGTGGAACCTCACGCATGACGCGGCGACGGTAAAGCATACCGAAAGCATCGCACGCTGGAGCACGGGTGACAGCGGGACAAGCGCACTGAAGCATCTCCTCAACGGGCTTGGCTTCGTCGGAGCGCAGTTCGGTGTGGTCGGCCCCGTCGTGTTCTACGCGCTCCTGTGGGCGACATGGCGGTTGATCCGCGGACAGAGCAACGACAGGGAAAAGCTGCTGTTCTGGCTGTCCATGCCGGTGGTGATCCTGATCTCTCTGCAGGCACTTTTCGCCAAGGCCTACGCCAACTGGGCCGTCTCCGCCTACGCCGCCGGAACGATTTTGGCCGTTTGGCTGCTGTATCGCCTGACGAAGAAGGGGCTGGTCACGTCGCTGATCATCGGTGCGATCGTCGCCATCGTCATCCCGGTGCTGACCGTTTTCGCGCTGGACGTCAAAGTGCCGAACGGCGACCTCGTCATGAAGCGCTATGTCGGCCGCAGCATCGTCAGCCTGGAAATTGCCGATATCTCCAGGACTGCAAAATTGCCTGATATCGTGGCGTCGGACCGCGCCATCCTTGCCGATCTCTTCTACACGCTGAAAGGCAAGCCGTTCCATATCTACGCCCGTAATTTCGGCGGTTTCCCTAAGAATTATTACGAGCAGGATTTCTCTCTACCCGCTAATGTCAGCGGTCCGGTGCTGTTCGTCGACACCGATCCGATCACCTGCGCCGAGGGCCAGGCCGAACTCATCAAGAGCTGGTCACCCCCCTTCGGCGACATGAAGGGCGATACGCTCTATGCCTATCGCGTTCCGGCAAGCTGCCTTGCACCCAAGCCGTGATGCCCGACAGTCCTGTCATGGAAGAAATCGCGCCGGGACGGTTGACCGGCCGGCGCAAGTGCATCATGACGGGACACACTATGAAGGCGCGAGGCGCCCTGATATCATGACCGAACCGCCGGAGTTCGCGCCGGCAAAGGAAAGAAGGCATTTCTGACCGTTGAGCCCACTCGAATTCGGCGCCGCCGACAGCGAAGATAGAGACGACAGGACGCACCGCGCCGGAGCGCGCGTGATTGCCTCGCTGTTCGTCGCCTTCTTCGCCTATATCGGGCTGGCGCTTGGCGGTGGCATCAACCTTGCCACCCGGGCGGATGCAGAGGCGCTTTCCTCCGGCAAGGATAACCAGCCGCTTTATCTTTCCATCCGCGATCCCATTCGCGGCATCGTCGTCGCCGACCGGCTTTTGACGCCGAAAGCGACCTGGCACGATATCGGTCCGGCAACGCCCGCATCAATTCCCTCGCTCGAGCTTATCGCCAGACCTTGGCAGCCGAGCGGCCATGCAATCGTATCGCGGCTCAAGTCCGCTCATTCCCGCGCCTATCTTGCCCGCGCACCCCCGGCCAGTTTCGCCTGAGCCTTCGCGCCAACGCGCGCATCTCCGACATGACCTAATTGCGCCAGCGGTCCGGCCGCTGGCATCAGCGTATTTCCAAGGATAATACCCATGCGCACTTCACCATGGCTGGTGGCACTATATTCAGTGATCATCGTGCTTGGCTTTCTCATTGCCTTGCCGAACGTACTTCCGCAGTCGGCCCTCGAGAAAGTCCCATCCTGGCTGCCGCATAGCCAGGTTCCGCTCGGGCTCGACCTTCGCGGCGGCTCCTATCTCGTCCTCGAAGTCGATGAGAAGGACCTGACCAACGGCCGGCTGCAGTCCCTGCAGCAGGATTCGCGCCGCGTGCTGCGCGACAAGAACATCCTGACCCGCTCGATCATCCGCAACGGCAATCAGGTGGTGGTAACGCTGACCGATCCCACGCAGAGCGGTGCGGCGGTCACGCAGTTGCAGACGCTGGCCAACACGGTCACGTCGGGCCTTTCCGCCGGCCAGTCCGACCTGACGATCAACCCGAATGGCGCAACGATCGCCATGTCCTTCTCGCAGGCGGGTATTTCAGCCAACGTCGATTCCGCCGTTCAGCAGAGCCTTGAAGTCATCCGCAAGCGCGTCGACCAGGTCGGCGTCGCCGAGCCGACCATCCAGCGCGTCGGCCCGAACCGCGTTCTCGTGCAGCTTCCGGGCGCGCAGGACCCGTCGCGTCTGCGCGAACTTCTTGGTTCGACCGCGAAGATGTCCTTCCATCTGCTGGCCGACAATGTCGATCCGAACAATCCCGGCCCCGGCGTCACGATCATGAAGGACGAGCAGGGCAACAGCTATCCGGTGCTCGACCGCATCGAACTGTCGGGCGACCGCTTGACGGACGCTCGCGTCAGCTTCGACCCCAACACGCATGAACCACTCGTCACATTCCGCTTCGACAGCGCCGGTGCCAACCGCTTTGCGGAAATCACCCGCGAAAATGTCGGCAAGCCCTTCGCCATCGTCCTCGACAACAAGGTGCTGAGCGCGCCGAATATCCGCGAGCCGATCACCGGCGGTTCCGGCCAGATCTCCGGCAACTTCACCGCCGACAGCGCCACCACGCTGGCAGCCCTGCTGCGCGCAGGCGCCCTGCCCGCCAAGCTGACTGTCATCGAAGAACGCACAGTCGGTGCCGACCTCGGCGCCGATGCGATCCAGAAGGGCATCTATAGCGGCCTGGTAGGCTTCGTCCTGGTTGCCGCCTTCATCTTCGTACTCTACGGCTCCTGGGGTATCCTCGCGAATGTTGCGCTCCTCATCCACACCGTCCTGACCTTCTCGGCCCTGACACTGGTCGGCGCCACGCTGACGCTGCCCGGTATCGCCGGTGTCGTCCTCGGTATCGGTCTTGCTGTTGACGCCAACGTTCTCATCAACGAGCGTATCCGCGAAGAAACCCGCAAGGGCCAAAGCGCCTTCGCCGCCATCGATAACGGCTTCCGGAAGGCCTATTCGACGATTATCGACGGCAACATGACGGCCCTGATCGCGGCCGCCATCCTGTTCTACTTCGGCTCCGGCCCGGTTCGCGGCTTTGCCGTGACCATGGGTCTCGGCCTCATTATCTCGATGTTCACATCCGTCGCCTTCGTGCGTGTCGTGATGATCGCCATCACCCGTCGCCGCAAGCTGAAGGTGCTCAACATCAGGCCGCTGATCCCCTTCAGCCCCTATGACAAGCACATCCAGTTCATGAAGGCCCGCTTCTTTGGCATTACCGTCTCGGCGATCCTGTCGCTCGCCTCGGTGGTGCTGTTCTTCCATCCGGGTCTCAACTACGGCGTCGACTTCCGCGGCGGCATTCAGATGTCGGTCAAGACCAAGGACGCGACGGACTTGTCAACGTTCCGCGAGGGTCTGAATACGCTCGGCCTTGGCGAAATCGCACTGCAGTCCTTCGGCGACAACAACAGCATGCTTGTCCGCGCCCAGCGTCAGGACGGCGGCGAAGAGGCGCAAACGGCTGCCGTGACCAAGCTCAAGGTGGAAATCGTCAAGATCGACCCGACCGCGACCATCGAAGGCACCGACGTCATCGGGCCGAAGGTTTCGGGCGAACTTGCCCAGGCCGGCATCCTGTCGGTCGTGATCGCCAGCCTCGCGATGCTGTTCTACATCTGGTATCGCTTCGAATGGCCGTTCGCGGTCGGCGCTATCGTCACATTGATACTCGACGTCACCAAGGCGATCGGCTTCTTCGCGATCACCGGCCTCGACTTCAACCTGACGGCCATCGCTGCGATCCTGACACTTGTGGGATATTCGGTGAACGACAAGGTCGTGGTCTACGACCGCATGCGCGAAAACATGCGGCTCTACAAGTCGATGCCATTGCGCGAGATCATCGACAGGTCGATCAACGAGACCCTGGCGCGAAGCCTGTACACCAACGCCACCGCCTTCCTGGCGCTGGTGCCGATGGCAATCTGGGGCGGCAGCGCCGTCTCCAGCTTCGCGATCCCGATGGTGTTCGGCATCCTCGTCGCCGGCGCCTCGTCCGTCTTCATCGCCGCGCCGATCCTGCTCTTCCTCGGCGACTGGCGTCGTCGCCACGCCAAGCCTGCCGCCAACGATACCACATCGACGGACGGGAAGTCGGGCAAGGGTAACAAGCAGATCCCTGCCGCGGAATAGGCGGCAAATCGAAAGAAACAGGACATGCCCGGCCGCCGGGCATGTCCGCCAACCGCTCCGAGAAATGGGGCCGTTCTACGAAATGGACGGCATGTGCAGCGGTAACCCGGGACGCGGCGCCGTTATCTTCTCGACGACATCGTTTTCCTGCTCGCTGACGAGCAGATGTTTGCCATCGATCGTAAACGCGATATTGCTCGGCCTCGTACCGTTCGTCCGAATGTGACCAGTCATTTTACCATCGCCATCGACGAGCAGAATTTCACCAAGACCATACATCGCGCAATAGAGCACGCCGCTACGATCGAAAGCGAGACCGGCCGGCCCGCGCAGGACATTTATGGCCGGCGATGTCATCGACTGGACGAATAGCTCCTGCCGGCCGCCGATGATCTGCCGGTGGATCTTTCCGGTCAGTGTCTCGCTATAATAAAGCAGGCCATCGGAACCGAAAGCTATGCCGCTTGCCAGAAGCAGGCCGGCCGCCAAAACCCTGATGACGCGCCCTTCTGCGGGGTCGATCTGATAGACACAGCCATTGTAGGCGGCCTTGAAGAAATCGGGATGAATATGGCCGCCTTCGAGCAGATCCTCGAGACGAATGCCAGAATCGGTCATGTAAAGCAGGCCGTCCGGTCCGAAAGCGAGCGCATTTGGATGAAGAAACGGGCCATCCGCGCTGCCTTCGATCACCTGCAGCACGCGCCCCTGGGGCGAAAGTCTGAGGAGCGAGTTTTCCGGGCCGTCAGCTATCCAGAAGCATCCATCCCCATCGAGCGCGATTCCACTTGGGCTGCCGCCGATCCGGCTGACCTCGCGATACGCGCCGCTTGTGTCGAAAATCTTCAGGCAGCGGCGGCTGGCATCCATCTCCAACAGCGCAAAGCGCCCGTCGGACAAAGCCACCAGCCCGCTAGGCAGACGCAGCCTAGTGGCGATCGTTTCGTTCATGCCCTGAGACCTTCATGTTACGCACTACCAGCCCAACACTCAAAATACCGCGCCAAAATGTTAAATAAGTACGAAGAAAGTCATTTTCGAGCCTAGCCTGACCAAATCCGGATAAGTTTATTGCGCCAGAGGTCACATCTGCGTGCAGCTGCCGCCAACCTTGACAGTCTTCAGCGATTCGGAACATCCATAGAACGTTCATATATTGTCGCGCTTGCGATTCGTTGCAGATTGCGCCTGGCCATTCTTCATCCGGCACATTCAGGAGAATTCATGACCGCTGCCTATCTGGAAAAGCTGAACCCGGAGCAGCGGCTGGCAGTGGAGCATGGCACGACCGGGGGCGACGGCCATGTCGCCGGGCCATTGCTCGTCATCGCCGGGGCCGGCTCCGGCAAGACGAACACGCTTGCCCATCGCGTGGCGCATCTCATCGTCAAGGGCGCCGACCCGCGCCGCATCCTGCTGATGACCTTTTCGCGCCGGGCTGCAGCCGAGATGGGCCGTCGCGTCGAGCGAATCTGCCGCGAGGTGCTGGGCACGAATGCAGGCATTACCGCCGATGCGCTTGCCTGGACAGGCACGTTTCACGGCATCGGCGCCCGCCTGCTGCGGGACTATGCCGAGCAGATCGGCATCGATCCGGCCTTCACGATCCACGACAGGGAAGACAGCGCCGACCTGCTGAACCTTGCGCGCCACGACCTCGGCTTTTCGAAGACCGAGAGCCGTTTCCCGACCAAGGCGACGTGCCTTGCCATCTACTCGCGTTCTGTCAACGCGGAGGCGCCGCTCGGCGGCGTGTTGAAGGACTACTTCCCCTGGTGCGCCATGTGGGAGCAGCAGCTGCGCGATCTCTTCGCCTGTTATGTCGAGGCGAAGCAGGTGCAGAATGTGCTCGACTACGACGACCTGCTGCTCTACTGGGCGCATATGCTGCAGGAGCCGCTGATCGCCGAGGATATCGGCAGCCGCTTCGATCACGTGCTTGTCGACGAATATCAGGACACCAACCGGCTGCAATCCTCCATCCTGCTCGCACTCAAGCCCGATGGGCGGGGATTGACCGTCGTCGGAGACGATGCGCAATCGATCTATTCCTTCCGCGCCGCGACCGTGCGCAATATTCTCGACTTCCCCAAGGCCTTCACGCCCTCGGCCGATATCGTCACGCTCGACCGCAACTATCGCTCGACGCAACCTATCCTGGCTGCAGCCAATGCCGTGATCGATCTTGCCTCGGAACGCTTCACCAAGAACCTGCGCACCGAACGGCAGAGCGCGGAGCGGCCGCGGCTGGTTACGGTGCGCGACGAGGCCGATCAGGCGCGTTACATCGCCGACCAGGTGCTGGAAAATCGCGAGGGCGGTGCAAGGCTGAAGCAGCAGGCCGTGCTGTTTCGCACCTCAAGCCATAGCGGCCCGCTGGAAGTGGAGCTTACCCGACGCAACATTCCCTTCGTCAAATTCGGTGGACTGAAGTTTCTCGACAGCGCCCATGTCAAGGACATGCTGGCGGCTTTGCGTTTCGCCCAGAACCCGCGCGACCGCGTTGCCGGCTTCCGCCTGATGCAGCTCCTGCCCGGCGTCGGCCCCTCGACCGCGCAGCGCGTGCTCGACCACATCGGCGAAGAGGCAAGCCCGATCACGGCGCTGACGGAATTGCCGCCGCCGCCGCGCACGGGCGACGACTGGACCGCTTTCGTCGATACGATGCGGGAGGTCAAAAGCGGCAAAGCCGGCTGGCCGGCGGAAATCGCCCTGGTGCGGCAATGGTACGAACCGCATCTGGAGCGAACACACGAAGATGCGTCGACACGGCTGGCGGATCTCATCCAGCTCGAGCAGATCGCAGCGGGCTACGGCTCGCGCGAGCGCTTTCTCACCGAGTTGACGCTCGATCCGCCTGACGCCACCAGCGATCAGGCCGGCGTGCCACTGCTCGACGAGGACTATCTGATCCTGTCGACGATCCATTCAGCCAAGGGGCAGGAGTGGACGAAAGTCTTCATCCTCAACGCCGTCGACGGCTGCATCCCCGCCGATCTCGCCGTCGGATCATCCGCCGAAATCGAAGAGGAGAGACGGCTGCTCTATGTCGCCATGACCCGGGCCAAGGACAATCTCGATCTCGTCATTCCCCAGCGCTTCTTCGTGCATGGTCAGCATGCGCAGGGCGACAAGCATGTCTTTGCCTCGCGCACGCGCTTCATTCCGGCAACGCTGCTGCAGTTTTTCGAAGTTTGCGGCTGGCCGCAGGGGCGCGCCGAAAGCGCGGCCGCCATTCGGGCGCGAGAGGTGCGCGTCGATGTCGGTGCGCGCATGCGTGGCATGTGGCGATAAATCTGGGATTGTTCTTTGGAGCCGCGACTTTCAAAGAGCCCCTAACCCTCTCCCCGCGACGGAAAGAGGGCTGGGGTGCGAGGCAATCTCGCACCGGTAATCGTCACTTCGCTTCGCGAAACATCTCGATGATCGCCGAGAAATCGCGGCCGCCGTTACCGAGCTTTTCGAACAGCGCATAGAGCTGCGCCGCCTCAGCGCCGAGAGGAGTCGAAGCGCCGCTGGAAAGAGCCGCTTCCTGAGACAGGCGCAGATCCTTCAGCATCAGAGCGGCCGCAAAGCCGGGCTTGTAGTCGTTATTGGCCGGCGAGGTCGGAACAGGGCCGGGTACTGGGCAATAGGTATTGATCGACCAGCACTGGCCGGAGGAGGTCGAGGCGACGTCGAAGAGAGCCTGATGTGAGAGACCGAGCTTTTCGCCGAGTACGAAGGCTTCGCAGGCGCCGATCATGGAAATGCCGAGGATCATGTTGTTGCAGATCTTCGCGGCCTGGCCGGCGCCCGCGTCGCCGCAATGCACGATCTTTTTGCCCATGATATCGAGCAGGGGCTTTGCAGCCGCAAAACTCTCGCTGGAACCGCCGGCCATGAAAGTCAACGTTCCCGCCGCAGCGCCACCCGTACCGCCGGAAACCGGCGCGTCGAGAGAAAGGCAGCCGGCATCGACGGCCATCGCATGTGCCTTGCGAGCGCTTTCGACATCGATGGTGGAGCTGTCGATCAGCAGTGTCCCCTTTGGCACGGAACGCAGAATATCCGTCCAGACGGTGAGGACATGCTGGCCTTTCGGCAGCATCGTTACGACGGCTTCGGCGTCGGCCAGAGCCTCGGTCAACACATTCGCCGGTTTGACGCCGGTAGCCTCGGCCGCTTTGAGCGTGTCATGCGAAAGATCAAAACCGATGACGGCGTGCCCGGCCTTGACCAGATTGGCGGCCATCGGCCCTCCCATATTGCCGAGGCCGATGAAAGCGATCCGTGTCATGATGTTTTCCTCCATGATCCGTTGGTGCAATTCCGGTTGGCTGCGGAGCAGGTTTTCGTCCGGAATTGCCTAAAGCAATGAGATAGTGCGGTTCAGAGATTCGGTGATGGGCCGAGCCGCCCTAGCTCGCGAAAAGCGGTGGCTGCGGCGGAACGAAAAAGCGGTCGATATTATCCGCGGTGACTTCGCCAAGGCTGGCCGGAGACCATTTGGGATTGCGGTCCTTGTCGATGACCGCAGCGCGCACGCCTTCGTAGAAGTCGTGATTGTGCAATATGCCCATGCAGGCGCCGAGTTCGCGATCGAGGCATTCGGCCAGGCTCGCGCTCGCTCTTCCCGCCCGCAGCAGCCGCAGCGTCAGCTTCAGGCTGGTGGGCGAGCGGCCGGCGATGACACCGGCGGCTTCGGCAGCAAACTCTCCCGGCTCACTGGACAATGCCTGCAGGATACCTTCGACGGTATCGCCTGCAAAGGCACGATCGATCACATCGCGGTTTGCGGCAAGCCGGCTGGCGCCTGCGTCAGGCGCCAACGTCCGGATCAGCGCGTGCACGTCTGCGGCAACGGTGCCAGCGGGCAGCACCGCAATCGCGTCCACAAGCGCCGGCAGCTGCGCGGATACCACGCAATGGTCGGCAAAGCCGGCATGGATCGCATCGGCAGCGTCGACGGTAAGGCCGGTCAGCCCCATCCAGGTGCCTGCCTCGCCGGGCGCACGCGGCAGCCGCCAGGTGGCGCCGACATCGGGGAAATAGCCGATGCCGGTTTCGGGCATGGCAAGCCGGGTGCGCTCGGTGACGACGCGATGGCTACCATGTGCCGAAAGGCCGACGCCGCCACCCATGGTGATGCCATCCATCAGCACCACATAGGGTTTTGGATAGCGCGAGATGGCATGATTGAGCAGGAACTCCTCGCGCCAGAAGGTTTCCGCTTCCCCGGAACCTTCCTTGCCGCTCTGGTGCAGCAGGCGGATATCGCCGCCGGCGCACAGGCCGCGTTCCCCCTCGCCCATGACAATGACGCTTGCAATCGCGGGATCGGCAGCGAAATCCTCCAATGCCGACGCGATGGCGCGCACCATCGGCAATGTCAGGCTGTTCAGCGCCTTCGGGCGATTGAGCCTGACGATACCGGCCGATCCGCGCCGCTCGATGATCACCTCGTCCGTGCTATTCATGCAAATCTCCTGTCCTTACTGCCGGAACGGTCTGCGTCTCTCTCATGGAGCCGCCGCGCCGCTCTGGTTCCTTGTCCTAACCCAATTCCGAACGGAAAGCCGCTGCGCTCTTCCCCGGGACTTGTACTCATCAATGGGCTTTCACCCGTTATCGGCGAGGATCATCTCGGCCGCCTTTTCGGCGATCATGATGGTTGGCGAATTGGTATTGCCCGATGTAATCGACGGCATGACGGAGGCGTCGGCGATGCGCAGCCGTGCCAATGCCCGCAGCCGCAGGCGAGGATCGACGACGCTCTGTGCGTCCCCGCCCATGCGGCACGTGCCGACGGGATGGAAAATCGTCGTGCCGATATCGCCCGCCGCCCGCTCCAGATCCGCATCCGTCTCATAGGCAGGCCCTGGCTTGAATTCCTCCGGCCTGAAGCGGGCAAACGAGGGTTGCGCCACGATCCGCCGAGTCAGACGAATGGAGCGCGCGGCGATCTCCCGATCCCGTTGAGCCGAGAGATAATTCGGGCTGATGGCCGGCTGCATGGCGAAATCGGGACTGCGTACATGCACCGAACCGCGGCTTTCGGGCCTGAGATTGCAGACGCTGGCCGTGATCGCCGGAAAGGGATGGACGGGATCGCCGAACTTATCGAGGGACACAGGCTGCACATGATATTGCAGATCCGGCGTTTCCTTGTCCGGGCCGGAGCGCGTGAAGATGCCGAGCTGGCTCGGCGCCATCGCCATCGGACCGGAGCGGCGAACCAGATATTCAAGGCCGATCGCCGCCTTGCCGATGAGGCTTGTCGCCTTCTCGTTCAGCGTGGGAACGCCGGTCACCTTGTAAGCCATGCGCAACTGCAGATGATCCTGCAGGTTTTCTCCGACGGACCGGACCTCGCGCACGACCTCGATGCCGGCCTTGCTCAACACATCGCCATGGCCGATGCCCGAGAGTTCGAGAATATGCGGTGAGCCGATGGAGCCGGCCGACAGCACCGTCTCCTTGTTCGCATAGGCGCGTTTCGCCACTCCGTCATGCTGGAATTCGACGCCAGTGACCGCATCGCCCTCGACGATCAGGCGGCGGACCTGCGCCTTGGTATAGACCGTCAGGTTGCTGCGCTTCATGGCCGGTCGCAGAAAGGCCTTCGTGGTGTTCCAGCGAATGCCGGAGCGCTGGTTGACGTCGAAATAACCAGACCCTTCATTGTTGCCGCGATTGAAATCCGCAGTCTCCGGGATGCCGGCCTCCTTGGCGGCGGCCTGGAAAGCATCAAGCACGGCCCAGCGCACGCGCGCCTTCTCAACCCGCCACTCGCCGCCGGCGCCGTGCATCTCATCCTTGCCGCGGTAATGATCCTCGGACCTGATGAAATAGGGCAGCACGTCATCCCAGCCCCATCCGGCACAACCCAGCTGCCGCCAGAGATCGTAGTCGCGCGCCTGGCCGCGCATGTAGATCATGCCGTTGATCGAAGAGCAGCCGCCGAGAACCTTGCCGCGCGGATAGTTCAGGGATCGGCCGTTCAGACCCGCTTCCGTAGACGTGGTGAAGCACCAGTCGGTACGGGGATTGTTGATGCAATAGAGATAGCCGACCGGAATGTGGATCCAGTGGTAATTGTCATTGCCGCCGGCTTCCAGGAGCAGCACACGGTTGTTTCGGTCGGCCGAAAGCCGGTTGGCCAGCACGCACCCGGCACTGCCGGCGCCGATGATGATGTAGTCGAAGCGATCCATTCCAAAAACTCTGTCGTCCCCTCGCCCCGCGTACTGGGAGAGGGTTAGGGTGAGGGGCAGAAAGGTCCGGCAAACTCTCTATTTGCTGGGAGCCCGTACGGGCCCCTCATCCGCCCTTCGGGCACCTTCTCCCCGCCCCTTCGACAAGCTCAGGACGGGGAGAAGGAAGGTGATAGTCAGCGCCGATATTCAAAGCCCAGTTTGCGTCCCAGCCGCGAGGCATAAAATTCGCCGATGACGCCGCGGCGGAAGAGGAGGACGCAAACCATGAAGACGATGCCGGTGATGATGGTGACCGGGAATTCCGAGGTCGCAAGATAGTTTTCCAGCGTCGCCACGAACCCCGCTCCGAAAATCGGGCCGATCAGCGTGCCGATGCCGCCGAGCAAGGTCATGAGGATCACCTCTCCGGACATCTGCCAGGCAACATCGGTGAGCGTCGCGAACTGGAAGACCAGCGCCTTGACCGCACCTGCGAGTCCGGCCAGCGCCGCCGACATCACGAAAGCGCCGAGCTTGTAATGCGCGACGGAGTAGCCGAGCGAGACCGCCCGCTGCTCGTTCTCGCGGATCGATTTCAGGATCATGCCGAAAGGCGAATTGATGAAACGCCAGGTGATCAGCACGCCGATCAGAAACACGGCAAGGACGAGGTAGTACATGTTGAACGAGTTGTTGAGATCGAGGACGCCGAAAAGATAGCCGCGCGGCACCGACTGAATGCCGTCCTCGCCCTGCGTGAACTTCGCCTGCAGGCAGAAGAAATAGAACATGTAAGAGAGCGCCAGCGTGATCATGGCGAAATAGATGCCCTGCCGGCGGATGGCGACGAAACCCATGACCAGACCGAGCAACGCCGCACCGGCGACGCCGATCAGGATGCCGAGTTCGGGCGGGACGCCCCATTCCTTCACCGTGTAGGCCGTGAAATAGGCGGCGCCGCCGAAGAAAGTGGCATGGCCGAAGGACAGCAGGCCGGCATAGCCGAGCAAAAGATTGAAGGCGCAGGCGAACAGCGCGAAGCACAGCACCTTCATGACGAAAATCGGATAGATGAAGAACGGCGCCCAGATCAACCCGACGAGGCCGAGAACCAGCAGCAGCTTCTGTGCCGAGAGCGTCTGCTCCGTCTTCGGTTTCAATGTGATCAATCCAGCCATATCACGCATCCCGACCGAAGAGGCCTGCCGGCCTTATGAGCAGCACGATCGCCATGATGACGAAGATGACGATGTTGGAGGCTTCCGGGTAGAAAACCTTGGTCAGGCCCTCGGCGACCCCGAGCATGTAACCCGTCACGATCGCGCCCATGATCGACCCCATGCCGCCGACGACGACAACGGCGAAGACGATGATGATCATGTTCGATCCCATCAGCGGCGAGACCTGATAGATCGGCGCGGCAAGGACGCCGGCAAAGGCAGCGAGCGCAACGCCGAAGCCATAGGTCAGCGTCAGCAGCACCGGTACATTGACGCCAAAAACCTGGACGAGCGTGGAATTTTCCGTCGCCGCACGCAGATAGGCGCCGAGCTTGGTCTTCTCGATCAGCAACCATGTGCCGATGCAGATGACCAGCGAAACGATGACCACCCAGCCGCGATAGACGGGCAGGAACATGAAGCCGATATTCTTGGCACCCGCCAATTCCGTCGGAACGGCATAGGGCTGGCCGGAGGAGCCGTAAAGATAGCGGAACGTGCCCTCGATGGTCAGCGCCATGCCGAAGGTGAAAAGCAAGCTGTAGAGCGGGTCGATCCTGTAGAGCTGACGCAGACACAGCCGCTCGACGGCCGCACCGAAGCTCCCGACGATCAGCGGCGCGACGATCAGAGCCGGCCAATAGCCGATGCCGGCATAGGCCAACAACAGATAGGCGGTGAAGGCGCCGAGCATATAAAGGGCGCCATGGGCGAAATTGATCACCCGCAACATGCCGAAGATGATCGCGAGGCCGAGGCTCAACAGCGCATAAAAGGAGCCGTTGATGAGGCCGATCAGCAATTGGCCGAGAAGCGCCTGCGCGGGGATGCCGAATATTGTCGTCATGGCTCAGACCCCCAGAACCTTGTGCAGCATATCCATGCGCCCGGACAGCTCGCCGACTGGAAACTCCGAAACCATCTGACCATGATCCATCAGGTAGAAACGATCGGCGATGCGGCTGGCGAAACGGAAGTTCTGCTCGACGAGCAATATGGTCATGCCCCGGCCTTTCAGCTTTTGCAGGACTTCGCCGATACGCTGGACGATGACGGGAGCAAGGCCTTCCGTAGGTTCGTCAAGCAGCAGCATGCGGACGCCGGTGCGCAGGATGCGGGCCATGGCAAGCATCTGCTGCTCACCGCCGGAAAGCTTGGTGCCGACGCTGTTGCGCCGCTCATGCAGATTGGGAAACAGCTCGAAGATCTCGTCGAGCGTCATGCCGCCCACGGCGACGACCGGCGGCAGCATCAGATTTTCATAGACGCTGAGCGTCGAGAAGATGCCGCGCTCTTCCGGCACGAAGCCGATACCCTGATGCGCGGTTCTGTGCAGCGGCACCTGCATCATGTCCTTGCCGGCAAAGGCGATCCTGCCCTTGCGGGCGCGGACGATGCCGACAATCGTGCGCAACGTCGTTGTCTTGCCGACACCGTTGCGGCCGAGGATGGTGACGGTCTCCCCCTCGCCCACCTGCATATCGACGCCATGCAGGATATGGCTTTCGCCATACCAGGCATTGAGGCCCTGAACATCCAGAAGCGGCGCCATCGTCAAGCCTCCTCCGTGCCCATATAGGCTTCCCGCACGCGCGGGTCGCGGCTCACCGTCGCATAATCGCCCTGGGCCAGGATCTCACCGCGCTGAAGCACCGTGACATGGTGACAGATATCGGCAACGACGGAGAGATTGTGCTCCACCATCAGCACCGCCCTGTCGCGCGCCACATCGCGGATAATGGCCGAAACCGTGTTCACATCCTCCAGCCCCATGCCGGCCATCGGCTCGTCGAGCAGCAGCACCTTCGGATCGAGCGCGAGCGTGGTCGCGATCTCCAGCACGCGCTTGCGGCCATAGGAAAGATCGGCTGCTATGGCATTGCGCTCCTTCGAGAGACCGACGGAGGCGATCAGCTGTTCGGCGCGAGCATTGAGACTATCGAGCACAGAGATCGGCCGCCAGAATTGGTGCGCAAGATTGTTCGGCCGCTGCAACGCGATGCGAACATTGTCCAGCACCGTCAGATGCGGAAAGACAGCCGAGATCTGGAAGGAACGCACAAGCCCCATGCGGGCGACCCTGTCGGGTTTCGTGCGGGTTATGTCGGTGTCGAGCAGCATGATCGTGCCATGCGTCGGCTGCAGAAACTTGGTCAGCAGGTTGAACACCGTTGTCTTTCCGGCGCCGTTCGGGCCGATCAACGCGTGGACGCGGGCGTGATGCACGTCGAGATCTACATTCTTGACGGCCGTGAAGCCGCCGAAATCCCGGCGTAGCCCTCGGGCGGACAAAACCACCCGAGGCTTCTCATATTCTTCTGTCGCGGGGATCGTCATAGGCCGGTTGCAGCCCCTATTGCTTGACGAGGTCGCAGCCGCTCTTGGCCGGATCGATATAGGCTTCCTTGCCAGGGATCGTCGCCAGCACGTTATAGTAGTCCCACGGCTCCTTGCTCTCTTCGGGCTTTTTGACCTGAAGCAGATACATGTCGTGGATCATGCGGCCGTTGGCGCCGACCGTGCCGCCACGACCAAAGAAATCGTCCACCGGCATTTCATGCAGTTCCTTGGCGACGGCATCGGTATCGTCGGTTCCGGCCTTCTGAACCGCCTTCAGATATTGCAGCACGGCGGAATAGGTGCCGGCGTGAATCATGTTCGGCATCTTGCCGGTGCGGGCAAAGAAGCGCTTGCCGAATTCGCGGCTCTTGTCGTCGAGGTTCCAGTAGTAGCCTTCCGTCAGCGTCAGGCCTTGAGCTGCCTGCAATCCGAGGCCATGAACTTCAGCGAGCGTAAAGAGGAGCGCTGCCAGGTGCTGGCCGCCCTGGGTGATGCCGAATTCGGAGGCCTGCTTGATGGCGTTTGATGTATCGAGCCCGGCATTGGCAAGGCCGATGACCTTGGCGCCCGACGATTGGGCCTGCAACAGGAAGGACGAGAAATCATTGGTCGACAGCGGGTGGCGGACGGAACCCAGGATCTTGCCGCCGCTCGCCTTGACGAAATCGCCGGTCTGTTGTTCGAGCGAATAGCCGAACGCATAGTCGGCGGTCAGGAAGAACCAGGTGTCGCCGCCCTGCTTGACCAGTGCTCCGCCGGTGCCGACGGCAAGCGCGTGCGTGTCATAGGCCCAATGGAAGCCGTAGGGCGAGCATTGCTTGCCCGTGAGATCCGAGGTCGCCGCGCCCGTGACGATGTCGATCTTCTTCTTCTCCTTGGCGACGGCCTGCACGGCAAGCGCCACCGACGAGGTCGTCAGCTCCATGATCGCGTCGACATGATCCTGATCGTACCACTGGCGGGCGATGTTGGATGCGATGTCAGGTTTGTTCTGGTGGTCGGCATCGATGATCTCGATCGGCACGCCCAGCACCTTGCCGCCGAAATCCTCGGCCGCCATCTTGGCGGCTTCCACGGACGACTTGCCGCCGAAGTCGGCATAGACGCCGGATTGATCGTTCAAAATACCTATTTTTACGAAACCGTTGGCTGGTCCGGCGGCGAAAGCCGCGGTGCTCGTTGCAAGCAGAAAAGCCAGGGATGCAATAAGACTCTTTCGCATATCTTCTCCTCCCAGAGATTTGGCAAAAACGAATCTGTTCAAAATTGGCGAGCCGAATTCGTCGAAACGACTTTCCCTTGCAAGCAGGATCACGGAATTCACGCGTTGACGCAAGTCGCGATTGGAACTAATTCCAAACAAGGTCTGTTCAATTTTGAACAGAAGGAGAAGCATGAAGCACGCGCCGCACTTCACCTGGGACGATCTGCAATTCTTCCTCGCGGTGGCGCGAACCGGGCAGCTTTCAACGGCCGCCCGGCAGCTCCGCACCAGCCACGCCACCGTTTCCCGTCGCATCGACCGGCTAGAATTCTCCTTGAAAGTCAAACTCTTCGAGCGCAATCCGCGCGGCTACATGCTGACGACCATGGGCCAGCGTTTCATCGACACCGCCGAGCGCATGGAGCAGGAGACCGAGCGTCTCCAGGCCGATCTCTCAGCCGGATCAGCGGCACAGCGCGGCGTGGTGCGCATCAGTGCGCCGGAGGGTTTTTCCAACTTCTTCTTCACCGGCATACTGCCGGAGTTCACCGCCAAGCACCCGAACATTTCGCTGGAGCTGATCACCATTCAGCAGATCATGTCGCTCTCACGCAAGGAGGCCGATATCGTCGTCGTGCTCGACCCGCCGAAGGCCGGCCCCTATTTCACCGAGAAGCTGACCGACTATCATCTGCAGGTCTACGGATCCCGGGACTATCTCGCTCGCCACCCACCGATTGAAAGCCGTGACAACCTGCCCGCCTTTGCTTTCATCGGCTATATAGAAGACATGATCTTTGCGCCGGGTCTGGATTATCTCGGCCATGTCCATCCGCGCATCAGGCCGCAATTCCAGAGTTCGAGCATATTTGCACAGCTGACGGCGGCAAAGAGCGGCCTCGGGCTTTGCGTGCTGCCGTTTTTCATCGCCGGCAAGCATCCGGATCTGCAGGTCGTGCTGCCACAGGAGGTCGATCTCCGACGCCATTACTGGATCACCTGCCATCGCGACCTGCGCCAATCACCGCGCGTGCGCACCGTCATCGATTTCCTGATGGAAGCCGTGCGCCGGAACGCCCCGGCCTTTCTCGGTCCCTGGAGAAGCACCGAGGGCTGAGAACGCCAATCTCCGATATCAGGCGCCTTGAGCTGCGAACAACGACTGCGGTTCGCCACCATCGAATTCTACGCGCTGAGCGAGACGAAACTCCCAATCCAGCGACGAGCGCACGATCGTTTCGAGGCTATTGTATTTCGGGACCCAGCCCAGCTCCCGATGCGCAAGCGTTGCATCTGCCACGACGCTGGCAGCATCGCCGGGCCGGCGTGGCGCGATATGAATGCGGAACGCGCGACCATGCACGCGCATGACCATGTTCAGCACATCGAGCACGGAATAACCGACGCCATAACCACAATTGGCAACCAGTGACTGACCGCCGCCGCGCAGATGCCGGAGCGCCTGGAGATGTGCCTCGGCAAGATCGCTGACATGAATATAGTCGCGAACGCCGGTGCCATCATGGGTCTGATAGTCCGTGCCGTAGATATTCACCTGGCGGCGGCGACCCAGTGCGGCCTCGCAGGCAACCTTGACGAGATGGGTGGCACCCTCGTTCGATTGGCCGGCGCGCCCTTCCGGGTCAGCACCGGCGACGTTGAAATAGCGCAGCGCCACATAGCTGAAATCGTACGCCGCAGCAGTGTCGCGCAGCATCAGTTCCGACATCAGCTTCGACTGGCCGTAAGGGGATTCCGGCCGTGGCAATGCGTCCTCGCTGACCGGCCTATCCACCGGCTGCGGGCCATAGACGGCAGCGGTGGAGGAGAAGACGAAATGACGGATTCCAGCCTTGACCGCAGCGCTCATCAGAATGCGCGTCTTGCCGGTGTTGTTCTCGTAATAGGAAAGAGGATCTTCGATCGAGGTCGGGACGACGGCAGAACCGGCAAAGTGGATGATGGCGTCGATATCGTTTTCGGCGAAGATCTGACACAGCAGTGCTTCATCGGCGATATCGCCGAGATAGAAGCGGGCGGCGGGCGGAACTGCCCAACGGAAACCGGTGGAGAGGCGATCGATGACCACCACTTTCTCGCCCGCATCCAGCAATTTCCAGACCATATGGCTGCCGATATAGCCGGCTCCGCCAGTCACCAACACCGTCATTCTTCGCGTCCCCGCCAAGTCTTGTTGGCGATATATGGCGCGTCGTCCCTTGCCAATTTGATTAAAAGCGGGTGGTGGGACAGGGAAGATTGCCGGAATGGTTAGGGCATTCTTTCGCGGATCGATTGCATTCTATCGACCGGCTTTACGACGGCAACCGTTGGGCTGCCGGAGGGGCATGCCCCTCTGTCACGACAGTGGCAGAGGGGGACGGAAGCGCGGCAAATAAGGGTTCTTTGACCGACACCGACCCACGCCGAAGCGAAAGGCTTACAGTTCTTGAATATACCGGCTCAAACGCTCCGCTGCGTCGGCAATCTTCGCCGGATCACGCAGGAAGCAGGCGCGCATGAAGAGCTCGCCGCCCTGCCCGAAAGCCGTTCCAGGCGCCAGGCCGACGCCGGTCTTATCGACGATGTCGAGGGCAGCCTTGCGGCTGTCGGTGACGCCGTCGATCTTCAGGAAGGAATAGAGCGCGCCATCGGGCTTCAGCGTGTGCACGCGATTGGTCGCAATCAACGCATCGCAGAGAATATCGCGCGAGCGGGTCGCCTTGGCGATGTTGGAGCGAACGAAATCATCACCTTCGTTCAAAGCGGCGACCGCACCCCTCTGCATGAACTGCGCGACGCCTGAGGTCGAATAC
>NZ_JAELUG010000860.1 GCF_016429255.1 Rhizobium sp. ASV8 | reverse complement strand
CTGTCGGAGAGAGTCAAGGGCAAAGAACACAATATTCATATTGTTGTGGCAACCAACTTGATTAAAGTGCTCGCCCAAAACCCCCCAAATACTACTCCACTCAAACCTAACACGGTTCATGTTGTAGTAGCTGATTTCTACGATTTTCTGGAGGCTGTATGTGCGAGGCGAATCGTTTGAACCAGAGACCTTGATCTCATCCCAGCTCACCTCTGTGAGTGCCTTGGCAAAATATACCATGGCTTCGCCAGACAGGTTTGCTGTGTTGGTGAAGATGCGGTCGACGCTGCGTATGGCTTCATCCGATCTGAACTCCAACGCAATTTCGTTGGAGAATCCTCGGGACCCGGTTCCGGAGCGTTGACGCGGGCGTGGTCGTGACGACGTTGATAGC
>NZ_JAELUG010000859.1 GCF_016429255.1 Rhizobium sp. ASV8 | reverse complement strand
GACGTTGACAGGCCGAACCGTTTGGTAGCCGTCCCAGAAACTGCGGTTGGCTGCGCAATGAAGTATTAGATCCACATTGTTGGACAATGCACCAAAATCCTTTTCAGATATACCCAAGCTTGCCTGCCCGAGGTCGGCAATAACAAGACGGATCTTCGGAGAGCTTGAAAGCATTTCTTTATAGTGCTGAGCAGATGAAGCGCGAACAAGGCATAAAATGCTGCTAATGCAGTCATTACTTATCATTTGATGCAGTAAACGGCGTCCGAGCTGACCCGTGGCGCCGGTCATTAAGATATGGATATTGTCGTGCTTAGGTTTTGACGGAAGACTTGATCGAGGTGGAGGTATTAAAGATCCCAGACCTATTTCTGCGTCCCAATCAATAGTATGC
>NZ_JAELUG010000858.1 GCF_016429255.1 Rhizobium sp. ASV8 | reverse complement strand
CCCCCCCCCCCCCCCCCCCCCCCCCCCCCCCCCCCCCCCCCCCCCCCCCCCCCCCCCCCCCCCCCCCCCCCTTTTCACCCCCACCACGGAATACGCGATTTAATAGACCGTCTCGTGGGCTCGGAGATGTGTATAAGAGACAGCTCCTCTCCAGATGGCGTGTTGGGCCAGCTACCTTGGGCCTTGCTGCCTCGTCGTGGCTGGTACCTGTAGTTTGGATATTGGTGCTGGTGTCGTTGCTTCTCCTCCTCCTGTCTCTTATACACATCTGACGCTGCCGACGACGTGTCGTGGGGGTTGGGGGAGGGGGGGGGGGGGGGTGGGAGTGAGGGGGGGGGGGGGGGGGGGGGGGGGGGGGGGGGGGGGGGGGGGGGGGGGGGGGGGGGGGGGGGGG
>NZ_JAELUG010000857.1 GCF_016429255.1 Rhizobium sp. ASV8 | reverse complement strand
CCCCCCCCCCCCCCCCCCCCCCCCCCCCCCCCCCCCCCCCCCCCCCCCCCCCCCCCCCCCCCCCCCCCCCCTCTTCCACCCTCAGCCGCCAAACGAGATTTAATAGACCGTCTCGTGGGCTCGGAGATGTGTATCCCCCCCCCCTGCGTTATTGCTTATTGGGTAAGGAGTACTCTCCTTACTGTGTACTGCCGCGACCATAAGTCACCCGTAATAGCTACGCCGGGATTGTGAGAGCTCTGGAACTGTAGCTGTCTCTTATACACATCTGACGCTGCCGACGACGTGTCGTGGGTGTAG
This sequence comes from Rhizobium sp. ASV8, assembly GCF_016429255.1. Lineage (GTDB taxonomy): Bacteria > Pseudomonadota > Alphaproteobacteria > Rhizobiales > Rhizobiaceae > Rhizobium. The sequence goes on along the minus strand of NZ_JAELUG010000857.1, from coordinate 94 downwards.
ATCTCGGTGGGCGGCGGAGGAGGAGAAGAGGGGGGGGGGGGGGGGGGGGGGGGGGGGGGGGGGGGGGGGGGGGGGGGGGGGGGGGGGGGGGGGG
>NZ_JAELUG010000856.1 GCF_016429255.1 Rhizobium sp. ASV8 | reverse complement strand
CCCCCCCCCCCCCCCCCCCCCCCCCCCCCCCCCCCCCCCCCCCCCCCCCCCCCCCCCCCCCCCCCCCCACCCCCCCCCCGCCCCCCCCCCAGACCCACCCCCACGACACGTCGTCGGCAGCGTCAGATGTGTATAAGAGACAGTCGCTGAACAGGAGCTTCGGTATCATGAACTCAACGATAAGGCAAATCGTTATGCCCGCTTCTTGGTGGGACAAGGCGTGCAGCCACGGAGCGTTGTTGGGGTTGCATCTGTCTCTTATACACATCTCCGAGCCCACGAGACGGTCTATTAAATCTCGTATGGCGTCTTCTGCTGTAACAAGGGGGGGGGGGGGGGGGGGGGGGGGGGGGGGGGGGGGGGGGGGGGGGGGGGGGGGGGGGGGGGGGGGGGG
>NZ_JAELUG010000855.1 GCF_016429255.1 Rhizobium sp. ASV8 | reverse complement strand
CCCCCCCCCCCCCCCCCCCCCCCCCCCCCCCCCCCCCCCCCCCCCCCCCCCCCCCCCCCCCCCCCCCCCCCTTCTCACCCAGACGACGCCAACCGCGATTTAATAGACCGTCTCGTGGGCTCGGAGATGTGTATAAGAGACAGGTATAAAGGTTTCGGTCGATTTGGTCAAAGTCCTTTTTCAAACGGGCAATGTCCACAATGGACTCGTCACGGAACTGTGGGCGTGGCTCGCCAGCGTCTTCCTGCAGGCTGTCTCTTATACACATCTGACGCTGCCGACGACGGGTCGGGGGGGGGGGGGGGGGGGGGGGGGGGGGGGGGGGCGGGGGGGGGGGGGGGGGGGGGGGGGGGGGGGGGGGGGGGGGGGGGGGGGGGGGGGGGGGGGGGGGGGG
>NZ_JAELUG010000854.1 GCF_016429255.1 Rhizobium sp. ASV8 | reverse complement strand
CCCCCCCCCCCCCCCCCCCCCCCCCCCCCCCCCCCCCCCCCCCCCCCCCCCCCCCCCCCCCCCCCATCTTAAATCACCCGCCCACCACCTATATCAACACCCACGACACGTCGTCGGCAGCGTCAGATGTGTATAAGAGACAGCATTTACCGACTACAAGGCTGATGGCGAAGACGAGAGTGGTAGAACCTCTCCTCACACTCGTACCAATGAAGCCGAGGCTGATACTGCCACCGCGGAAGATGTTCACGCTGTCTCTTATACACATCTCCGAGCCCACGAGACGGTCTATTAAATCTAGTATGCCGACTAATGCAATAAAAAAGTGGGGGGGGGGGGGGGGGGGGGGGGGGGGGGGGGGGGGGGGGGGGGGGGGGGGGGGGGGGGGGGGGGG
>NZ_JAELUG010000853.1 GCF_016429255.1 Rhizobium sp. ASV8 | reverse complement strand
CCCCCCCCCCCCCCCCCCCCCCCCCCCCCCCCCCCCCCCCCCCCCCCCCCACCCCCCCCCCCCCCCCCATCTTTACAAGCAGAAGACGCCATACGAGATTTAATAGACCGTCTCGTGGGATCGGAGCCCCCCCCCCCCCCCCCCCAACCTCTACCGTCGCCCTTCTCCCCGCCGCTTAATGGTCTCACCATCACAGCTTACAACTCCGGACATACCCTAGGAGGCACAATATGGCACATTCAGCACGGACTCTGTCTCTTATACACATCTGACGCTGCCGACGACGAGTCGTGGGTGTAGGTCTCGGTGGTGGCCGTAGCATTAAAAAAAGGGGTTGGGTGGGGGGGGGGGGGGGGGGGGGGGGGGGGGGGGGGGGGGGGGGGGGGGGGGGGGG
>NZ_JAELUG010000852.1 GCF_016429255.1 Rhizobium sp. ASV8 | reverse complement strand
CCCCCCCCCCCCCCCCCCCCCCCCCCCCCCCCCCCCCCCCCCCCCCCCCCCCCCCCCCCCCCCCCCCCCCTTTTTCCACCACACGCCGGCATCCGAGATTTAATAGACCGTCTCGTGGGCTCGGAGATGTGTATAAGAGACAGAGCGTACGTCGCGCCGCCGCCGTAGCCCCTCGCGGGCTCGCTCCAGTCGACGGCCGCGGTGGTCTTGCCCACCTCCAGCCGGCCGAGGGCCTCGTCGCCGCCCTGCGCCTGTCTCTTATACACATCTGACGCTGCCGACGACGTGTCGTGGGGGTTGATGTGGGTGGGGGGGGGGGCATGTAGAGAGGGGGGGGGGGGGGGGGGGGGGGGGGGGGGGGGGGGGGGGGGGGGGGGGGGGGGGGGGGGGGGGG
>NZ_JAELUG010000008.1 GCF_016429255.1 Rhizobium sp. ASV8 | reverse complement strand
TGCCGCCGATCTCGACTTCGCGCGTGAGCGCGACCGGGCCGGTGTCGAGCCCCTTGTCCATCTTCATGACCATCATGCCGGTCTTGGTGTCGCCCGCCATGATCGCCCGCTGGATCGGAGCCGCACCGCGCCAGCGCGGCAGCAGCGAGGCGTGGCCGTTGTAGCAGCCGAGGCGCGTACCGGTGAGGATGGCTTCCGGCAGCAGCAGGCCGTAAGCTACGACGACGGCGACATCGGCATTCAGATCGCGGAAGCGCTGGCGCTCGTCCGCATCCTTGAAGTTGACTGGTGTGAACACGGGCAGACCCAGCAATTCGGCCGCCTGATGCACCGGCGACTTCTGCAGGTCGAGCCCTCGCCGACCGCCGGGTCGGGGTGGCTGCGTATAGACCGCGCGAACCTTATGCCCGGCATCGATCAGGGACCGCAGCGTCGGCACGGAGAATTCGGGCGTTCCCATGAAAATGATATTGAGCGACATGCGATCCATCCGGCTTAAGATATCAGGTTTCGAGTGACCCGGCAGCGACAGCACACGCGCTATTAGAGGTCAAACGCTAGCCGCCATCGGACAGGTCAGGCGCGGTGATCGATGGTTCCGGTCTCCGCATCGTAGCGAACAAAGGCCGCAGCACAAATGAAGCGGCCTTTGTCAGGAAATGCTTCAGAGAGCCTTAGCCTTGGCAGCCTTGGTGAATTTCTTGATCACCATCTCGCGCTTCAGACGGGAAATATAGTCGATGAACAGTACGCCGTTCAGGTGATCGATCTCATGCTGTACGCAGGTCGCCAGCAGGCCGTCCGCCTCGGTGATCTGCTCCTTGCCGTCGCGATCGAGATGCTTGACCGTCACGCGCGCCGGTCGTTCCACTTCGGCATAGTAATCGGGAATGGAGAGGCAGCCTTCCTCATAGACCGAACGATCGTCGGACGAAGCGACGATTTCCGGATTGATGAAAACCAACGGCGTCTTTTCTTCGCCCTCGCGCGATACGTCGATGACAAGCATGCGGCGCGCAACGCCGACCTGGATGGCGGCAAGGCCGATGCCCGGCGCGTCATACATGGTTTCCAGCATGTCGTCCGCGAGACGCTGAGTTTCGATATCGATGCGCTCGATCGGCTTGGAAGCCTGACGGAGCAGCGGATCGGGTAAAATGATGAGTGGCTTGATCGTCATGACGTTTCCCATAACGCATCTTGTTCTGCGATGGAATCGCCAAGATGGCCGTATCGAGGTGTTTTTTCACCGAAGGCAGCCTGGGCTGGAATAAATGTCAGAAAAATCTTGTTCACGTTTTGATCTAGATATTCACGACGATTTTGTTATGGTGTCCGTAAGAATTCCACGAGCATACTCGGTTCCATGTCCTTCATCATCTTCGGCCAAACCATCTCCACGATCCAGGTTCTGACCGGCCTCGTCATCCTGCTCCTGATCGCCGTCCTTGTGCTGATAATGCGCGGCCGCGGGCGATCCGAGGATGACGTGCTCGAGGCGGAGCACAATATGGCGACACTGTTGCGGGCTCAGGCAGAGATGCAGGGCCGGCTTGCCACCATGGCCGAGGTATTCGGCTCCCGGCAGGCCGAACTCAATCAGGCCATCGGCCAGCGGCTGGATGGCATGTCGCAACGGGTGACCGCAACGATCGGCGAGCAGACGCGCTCGACCCATGAAAACCTGCGCCGCCTGCAGGAGAGGCTTGCCGTCATCGATGCCGCGCAAACCAATATCCAGACGCTGGCGAAGGACGTCGTCGGCCTGCAGGCCATTCTTTCCAACAAGCAGACCCGCGGCGCCTTCGGTCAGGCCCGTATGGAGACCATCATTGCCGACGGGCTGCCGATGGGTGCCTATGCGTTTCAGGCAACGCTTTCCAACGGCTCGCGGCCAGACTGCACCGTTCGCATGCCGAACGGCTCGCCGCCACTTGTCATCGACGCCAAGTTTCCGCTCGAGGCATGGAACGCCATTCGCGCCGCCGCCACTCCCGAACATGGCAAGATCGCCGCACAGCAGTTCCGCCGCGATCTGGAGCTGCATATCCGCGACATTTCCGAGAAATATCTCATTCCTAGCGAGACGCAGGACACCGCCTTCCTGTTCGTGCCCTCCGAATCGATCTTCGCCGAGATCCACGAAAATTTCGAGGCGATCGTGCAGAAGGCACAGCGCGCCCGCATCGTCATCGTCTCGCCGTCGCTGCTGATGCTGTCGATCCAGGTCATTCAGGCGGTGTTGAAGGATCAGCGTATGCGTGAGCAGGCCCACGTCATCCAGAGCGAGGTGGCGCATCTGATGGACGATCTGTCACGCCTGGACGAGCGTGTGCGCAAGCTTCAGGGTCATTTCGCCATGGCGCAGAAGGATGTCGACATGATCGTCACCTCGGCCGACAAGCTGGCGCGGCGCGGGGAGCGGATCGAGGCGCTGGAATTCGAGACGGCAAAAGAACCGGCGAAGCCCCGTCCGGAAGAAAGGCCGAAGCCCGCCGATAACCGCACGAGCCAACTCAAGCTCAGGGTAGTTGACGAAGACTGATCGCTTCGGCAGTGTCGCGCCCAATCGATGCATGATCCCAAAAGAGATAAGGCAACCTTCGGGCAGGATCATGCAGGACAACACCCAGGGCAGGATATCGCATGATCACCATCTTCGGCTCCATCAACATGGACCTCATCGCCACCACGGATCGCTTGCCGAAGCCGGGCGAAACCGTTGCCGGCAACGGCTTTGCCACCGCCGCCGGCGGCAAGGGCGCCAATCAGGCACTTGCCGCGCGTCGTGCAGGTGCAACCGTGCGGCTCAGCGGCGCGGTCGGCAATGACGGCTTTGCGGAACCGGCACTTGCCCTGCTCGACGCTGCCGGTACCGATCTTTCGACCGTCAATCACGTCTCCGAACCCACAGGCACGGCACTGATCCTCGTCGGCGGCGACGGAGAAAACATGATCGCCGTCGTTCCCGGCGCAAACGGCACGAACACGGCCGAACACGCAACAGCCGCCGTCTCCGCGCTGAACCCCGGCGATACACTGATGCTGCAGCTCGAAATTCCTGTTTCCGCCGTCGAGACGGCCCTCGGTGCCGCCAAGGCCAAGGGCGTGCGAACGGTCCTTAATCTCGCCCCCCTGATCCCCGAGGCCCCGCGCCTTGGCCGGCTCGCCGACATCGTCATCGCCAACGAGACGGAATTCGAGAGACTGGCCGGTCAAGACAACATGTCCGCAGCAGAGCGCGAGGCGGCTCTCGTTCGCCTGCACGGCGAGACTGGTCAGACGCTCATCGTGACGCTTGGCGGCGACGGCGTCATCGCCATTCGCGATGGCGAGGTTTCCCGCGCCAAGGGCTTGGTAATCGAACCCGTGGACACGGTTGGCGCCGGCGATACGTTCTGCGGCTATTTCGTAGCGAGCCTCGACCAGGGCATGGACTTTCAGGCCAGTTTGCGCCGCGCGGCGGTCGCCGGTTCGCTCGCCTGCCTCAAGCCGGGCGCTCAGCCATCCATTCCGGTCGCTAGCGAAGTCGCCGAGAAGCTCTAAGTACAAAACCCCCTAAATACAGTGGAGCGCAATTAATTAAATTTTTGCGCTTCCATATCATTCTCCTCTGGCCTGGCGCGTATACCCTTCCGGCCGCGGCGGCAATTCTCACGGCGGCTCTATGAAAGGGCCATCCTGCGCCGACTTTGCATGCGGATAATGTGCATCCCACGCATCGCTTTTTTGAGGAAATGATGTTCATCTTTCGTATGAAGTCGCTTGCGGCCAAGCTTATCTTGGTCACCGGGCTGGCGATTGCACTCGTCTTGCTGGTCTCCAACCTCCTGCTGATCTCGCAGACGCGCGACCGCGTCGAAGCCTTGACGATGGATCAGGCCAACACCGAGGCCAAGTCCATTTCCAACGAGATCGCCGCCAATGTCGGCGAAATGGCCAGTGCCGCCCGCTCCATGGCCGCCGTCGTCGGCCGCGCCCACGAGGGCCACAATCTCGATCGCAAAGGCATCATCAACATCCTCAAGGCCAATGTCGAGCAGAACGCCTTTGCCTTCGGCAGCTGGTTCTGCGAGCAGCTCGGCTCCATAGACGGCAAGACGACCGAACTCGCCAACAACAAAGACCAGGGCGTCAACGAGAAAGGCGCCTTCGCACCTTACTGGTCGAAGACCAAGGACGGCGGTATTCAGTTCTCCACCTTCGACAACGATTATACAGCTCCATGGTGGAAGCTTGCAGCCGATAGCGGCAAGGGCGCGATCACTCCGCCCTATCTCGCACAGGGCACCGACGTTCCAACGACCATGAGCTCCATCGCCTATCCGGTCATGTCCGGCGGCAAGATGATCGGCGTTGCGGGCGTCGACCTCTCTCTCTCGTCCCTCTACACGAAGCTGCAGAAGCTTCACCCGTTCGGCTCCGGCCGCGTCCTGCTGGTTTCGCAGGATAATAAGTGGCTGGTCGCGCCGACCGCCGATCTGCTGATGAAGGACTACAACGGTTCGGGCGTTGATGTCGTCAAGGCAGCACTGACCTCTTCCTCCGCAAACATCCTCAAGAATCTTTCCGAGAATGGCGGCGAAGAATTCGATCGCGTCGTCTACCCCTTCGCGGTTCCTGGTCTCAATGCCACCTGGGTCGTTCTCATCGATGTGCCGCACAGCGCGATCGCAGCTCCCGTGCGCGATCAGACCTACACGATGGTCGTCTCCGGCATCCTGGTGCTCATCGCTGTCATGCTCGCGCTCTACGCCGCCGTACGCGGCTTCGTGCAGCTGCCGCTGGCCGGCCTCGTCGCCAGCGTAAAACGCCTCAGCGCCGGCAATTATGCCGAGCCGATCTCCGGTCAGGAACGCGCCGACGAAGTGGGCTCCGTCGCCAAGGCGCTGGAAGGCTTCCGCTTCGCGCTCGCCGATACCAAGCGTCTGGAAGGCGAAGCCAACGACCAGCGCCTGGCAGCCGAAGGCGAACGCCGCCGGTCCGAGAGCGAACGCAATGAAAGTGTCGCTCTGCAGCGCCACATCGTCGGCATTCTCGGTCATAATCTGGCGGAGCTCTCCAAGGGCAATCTCAGCCACCGGATCACCGACGACTTCCCCGGCGAATATGCCCAGCTCAAGCAGGACTTCAACGCGGCGCTTGCGAGCATCGAAGAGACCGTGCACACGGTCAATGTCAGCGTCGGCAACATCGGCAGCGGCACCGGCGAAATCAGCAACAGCGCCTCTGACCTCGCCCGCCGCACCGAGCAGCAGGCGGCAAGCCTCGAAGAGACGGCCGCGGCGCTCAACGAGCTGACCGCGCAGGTCAACTCCAGCGCCGAAAACGCCCGCACGGCCGCCAGCAGCGTCAATGCGGCGTCTCAGGATGCCGAGCATTCCGGCGAGGTCGTGCAAAAGGCCATCGCCTCCATGCACGGCATCGAGCAGTCTTCTCTGGAAGTCTCCCGCATCATCGGCGTCATCGACGAGATCGCCTTCCAGACCAACCTGCTCGCCCTCAATGCCGGTGTGGAAGCTGCCCGTGCGGGCGAAGCCGGCAAGGGCTTTGCGGTCGTCGCTCAGGAAGTTCGCGAGCTGGCCCAGCGCTCAGCCAATGCCGCCAAGGAGATCAAAACGCTGATCAACACCTCGGCGGGTCAGGTCAAGGAAGGTGTCGATCTGGTCGGCCGCGCAGGCAATGCTCTGCACAAGATCGCCCAGCAGGTCATGGAGATCAATGGTCTCATCCGCCAGATCTCCGCTTCGGCAAGCGAGCAGGCCATCGGCCTCAAGGAAATCAACTCGGCCATGAACCAGATGGACCAGGTGACGCAGCAGAATGCGGCGATGGTCGAAGAGACCACGGCATCCAGCGTCACCCTCGCCGAAGAAGCCCAAACCCTCAGGGGCCTGGTCGCGCGCTTCCGCACATCGCATAGCGTGCAGGACAATGCCGGTGCCTTGCGGGCCGCTGCGCAGCAGATGCGGGCGCCTGTCGCCTCGCGCAGCAGAGCGGCTGCACCGGCCGCAGCTCCGATGCGCAAGGCTCAGCCGCAGACACACGGCGCCACGGCCCTTGCACAGGACGACTGGGAAGAATTCTGAGCCGACTGAGCTTTAACCAATAAAAAGGCCGCCGGAGTGATCCGGCGGCCTTTTTTTTCATGTGCCCGAACGATCAGATGCGGGCGAAGCGTTCCGTCAACAGCGCGAAGAAGCCATCGGCATCGACATCGCGCATGACCTTGGCATTGCGCTTGCGGTCGGTAACGTGCCACCAGTCGACCACGGTCATGCCAACGGTGAGCTCGGACGTCACTTCGATCTCGACATTGCATTCCCGGCCCTTGAAGAGTTCGGGCTTCAGGAGATAGGCGATAACCGTGGGGTCGTGCAGCGGACCGCCATCCGAACCGTACTTCTCGATATCGAAGCGCTCGAAGAACTCCAGCATTTCGACCATGGCCTTGGCCGGCGGTGTGCCGACGGCGGCCATGCGTGCGACACGATCCTTGCGGGTGAGCAGCTTGTGTGTGACGTCAAGCGGCATCATGACGATGGGCACGCCGGAGCGGAACACGACATCGGCCGCTTCGGGGTCGACATAGATGTTGAATTCGGCTGCCGGGGTGATGTTGCCGCCCTCGAAGAAGCCGCCGCCCATCATGACCAGTTCGCGGACACGGCCGACGATGTCTGGTGCCTTTTGGAACGCCATCGCGACGTTCGTCAACGGACCGAGCGTGCAGAGCGTAACGGCGCCTGCCGGTTCATTGCGCAGCGTTTCGATGATGAAGTCGACGGCATGGCCCGGCTGCAGCTCCATCGTCGGCTCGGACAATTGCGGACCGTCCAGGCCGGTTTTGCCGTGCACGTGTTCGGCAGTTACCAGCTTGCGCTTCAGCGGCGCGTCGGCACCGGCGAACACCTTGACGTCACGGCGATTGCAGAGCTCGCAAACGATCCGGGCATTGCGGCTCGTCAGACGCAGCGGCACGTTGCCGGCGACGGTGGTAATACCGAGAACATCGATCTCCTCGCGGCTGCCGAAGGCGAGAAAGATCGCCGCGGCGTCGTCCTGACCAGGGTCCGTATCGATGATGATTTTTCTGGGTTCGGTCATATCTGTAACTTTCCTCCGGTGCAGATCGAGAGGCTTTGTCGCGGGTCCGGTCCGGCTTTGTCAAGCGCTCGCATGCCGTGTCATCAAACGATTTTTCACGGATGAATTCGATCTCGCAGATGCGAAGCGATGGTGTCTTGCACAGATCGGTGCGCACTCCCATATTAGGTCAACCGGGTGCTGAAGATCAGGTCCGGAGCGGTCGCTTGATACCAAGGACTTGACGATGAGCCGGATGACTCCCTTTGCCAGCCCGTTGCTTCTGGGCTTCGATACTATGGAAAAGACGCTGGAGCGTATTTCCAAAGCCAGCGACGGCTATCCTCCCTACAATATCGAACGTATGCGGGCAGACCGGCTATCCGGTGAGCCGGAGCGACTGCGCATCACGCTTGCGGTGGCCGGATTTTCCGAAGACGAACTCGATGTGACGACAGAAGAGAATCAGCTTCTCATCCGAGGCCGACAGATCGAACAAGGCGAGCGCGACTATCTCTATCGCGGCATTGCCGCACGCCAGTTCCAGCGTGTCTTCGTCCTTGCAGACGGCATGCAGGTTCTCGGCGCCGTTCTGAAGAACGGCCTGCTCTCGGTCGACCTCATTCGCCCGGAACCCGATCGCATAGTAAAGAAAATTAACATTTCGGTCTCACAGTAGGACAACGGCCTAGAGCCGGATGATTTCAGGCCGAATCGGTCTGAATTCTGAATCCGCTCTAGAATCAAATGACTAGAGCATGATGTCGGCCGAAAGCCGCTCACACTTTTCGGCATCATGCTCTGGGCCGTTGGTCCCTCACACTGGAGGTACGAAGATGTTGTTGAAAGAAGCGACTGCCCGCCTGACCCAATCCGAGCTTGCCAATATTGGCGCCGGTGAGGTTGCCTACATCAGAAAAATGGACTGGAACGAAGTATCGCGCTGCTTTCCCGAAGCACCGGACATCGATCCGGAGGTCGACCTCTGGGCGCTTTTCGGCGCCGATGGCACGCCGATTCTGCTAACGGATAATCGCTCCAGCACCTTCTACCGTGCTGCCGAAGATGAACTGAAGACGGTCAGCCTGCACTGACTGCGGGCATCGCTCGACGGTGAAGCTCATCGTTCGCAAGGCCCCCCGAACCGGCCCGCGTACGGCGAATGCACATGATCCAGACCGCCTTGCATGGCGGTCCCTGATGAGATGATGCGACAGAAGCAATCACTTGCTTCAGCCTCAATTCAGGCGATCAGATTTTCCTAAAGGTCAAATAGGCGGACGACCGCCCTTCGCGCCGGGCCTTGGCCTCGTAGCGCGTGCTTGGCCAGCCCTCATAGGGCGTCAGCCAGTCGGCGGCATTGCGCGCGGTCCACTCGAAACCGCCATGCGCATGGCAGTGCTGCAGCGTCCAGTTGACATAAGTGTCGATGTCGGAGGCGAAGCAAAAGAGAGCTCCCAGCTTCAGCACGCGATGAAAGCGCGCGAGATTGACCTGCGAGACGAAGCGACGCTTCCAGTGCTTCTTCTTCGGCCAGGGGTCCGGATAGAGCAGATCTATCTGGTCCAGGCAGCCATCCGGCAGCCAGTCGAGCAGCTGGGTGGCATCGTCGTTGTAAACGCGAATATTGCGCGCACCGGTCTCGCCGACACGCGCAAGCAACTTCTGCATCGAATTGACGAAGGGCTCGACACCGATGAAACCGGTCGTCGGCTGTTCCAGCGCCCGGTGAATCAGATGCTCGCCGCCGCCGAAACCGATCTCCAGGCGCAGACGCTCGGTCTGCACCGGGAAGAGATCATTCAGCGGCTGCGGCGCCGGAGCGGAGAGATCGACGATATATTGCGGCAGCAAAGCTTCCAGCGTTTCCGCCTGCTGGCCGCGCAAGGCCTTACCCTTGCGCCGCCCGAAGAATGCTTCCGTCGCCCGCGACCGGCGCTCGGTATCGATCATGCGGCTTCCTTGACCTTCACAGCTTCCTTGAGGCCCTTTACCAGGTCCGTGCGCTCCCAGGAGAAGGAACCGTCACGGCCGGCCTTGCGGCCGAAATGACCATAGGCCGAGGTCTTGGCGTAGATCGGCTTGTTGAGGTCGAGGTGACGACGGATGCCGGTCGGCGAGAGGTCCATGTTCTTGCGGATAGCCGCTTCAACCTGATCCTCGGTAACGCCCTTGCCCGTGCCATGCAGGTCGACATAGATCGACAGCGGCTGAGCGACGCCGATGGCGTAGGACAGCTGGATCGTGCAACGGTCGGAAAGGCCGGCAGCGACCACGTTCTTTGCGAGGTAGCGAGCCGCATAGGCAGCAGAACGGTCGACCTTGGTCGTGTCCTTGCCGGAGAAGGCGCCGCCGCCATGAGGAGCTGCACCGCCGTAGGTGTCGACGATGATCTTGCGGCCGGTGAGGCCTGCATCGCCGTCCGGACCACCAATGACGAACTTACCCGTGGGGTTGATGTACCACTTGCAATCGGAGGCGATCTTCAGGTCGCCGAGCGCTTCGCGGATATAGGGTTCGACAACGGCGCGAACCTTCTTCGAATCCCAGCTGTCGTCGAGATGCTGCGTGGAAAGCACGATCGAGGTCACTTCGGACGGCTTGCCGTCGACGTAGCGGACGGTCACCTGGCTCTTGGCATCCGGGCCGAGCTTGGCGACTTCGCCGTCGCCCTTCTTGCGGGCGGTTGCGAGCAGCTGCAGGATCTTGTGCGAATAATAGATCGGCGCCGGCATGAGATCAGGCGTTTCCTTGCAGGCGTAGCCGAACATGATGCCCTGGTCGCCGGCACCTTCGTCACCCTGCTGGTCGGCAGCATTGTCGACGCCCTGGGCGATATCGGCAGACTGCGAATGCAGGAGCACGTCGATGCGCGCCTTCTTCCAGTGGAAGCCGTCCTGCTCGTAGCCGATATCCTTGATGGCGCGACGGGCGGCGGCCTTGAACTTCGAAGGATTGATGACGTCGTTGCCGTCCTTGTCCTTCTTCATCAGGCTCGGCGGCAGACGAACTTCGCCAGCGATGACGACACGGTTGGTGGTGGCAAGGGTCTCGCAGGCAATGCGCACGCCCCATGGATTTACGCCGGTCTTTGCGGCCTCACGGTAAACCAGATCGACGATTTCGTCGGAAATGCGGTCACAAACTTTATCCGGGTGACCTTCGGCAACAGACTCACTCGTAAACAGATAATTCGCGCGCATGCGGGATTCCCCTCAAAGAACAAACTCCGCTTTTGATATTCGTCTCCGCCTCGAAAAACAAGCCGAACAAGGACATAAATATATCTTTATATCTCGGCCGAAGTGATAAAATTTTGCCGTAAATGCACAAAAGGCGGCCAAAACGACCGCCTTTCGACTTCAGCATTCCGATGCCCCCTCGAAATGCCTATTCAGCATCGGCCTCGGCAGCGAGCGCCTTGACCAACTCGACGACCTTGCGCCGGACCTTGCCATCGGAAATCTTCACGAAGGCACGATTGAGCTGTAACCCCTCTGAAGAGGACAGAAAATCGACGACATAGTTGGAGCTGGATGCTTCGGCCATGCCACCCGCATTGGCCGTGTGCTCACCCGGGGCATCTTCGAAGAAGAAGGAAACCGGGACATTGAGGATGCTGGAGATATTCTGGAGGCGGCTGGCGCCAACACGGTTGGTGCCCTTTTCGTATTTCTGGATCTGTTGAAACGTAATTCCGAGGCTTTCGCCGAGCTTTTCCTGGCTCATGCCAAGCATCGTGCGGCGGAGGCGTATGCGGCTACCGACATGAATGTCGATGGGGTTCGGCTTCTTTTTGTTTTCAATCATCATTTTACCCTAACATAGGTTGAATTCAGGACCTGCCACCCGGTACCCTTCTCCACCCCTATAACGCCACGTTGCAGCCGACGCCCCCAAGGCCTCCAGTCTACGTTTAAAAGGCGGATAGGTAGCACTATGCAATTTTAGGGTTTTTTGGTCAATTCACCCTTGAAATAAAACCCATGCGTGAAACGACGGCAACGAGGCCGACCAGACCGACAATCAACCAATAGTATGTTTTCCGGGCTTTATCGTCGATACCGGACACAGTTGCACTACTCAGGGTAGTATCTATGAAGCCTTGCTGATTATAGCCAATCCCGGAGAGGACGCGCCCATGCGGATCGACGAAGGCTGAAATGCCCGTATTGGCACTGCGAATCAGAGGCAGTCCCTGTTCCACCGCTCTCACTCTTGCCTGCAGGAAATGCTGGTAAGGACCAGGCGTATCTCCGAACCAACCGTCATTCGTAACGTTCAGAATGGCATCTGCCTGCCGGATTTCCGATGTCATCTCGTTCGGGAAAATAATCTCGTAGCAGATCAGCGGGTAGAATTTGATGCCGTCGGGCATGGTCAGCAGCCGGCGCTTGGTGGCAGCTGAAAACCCTCCCGGAAGCTCCACGACATTCTCGATGCCGAGGTAGTTCAGGATGTGTTCGAAGGGCACGTATTCGCCGAAAGGCACGAGATGGGTCTTGTCCGATGCGTCAATGATCTGGCCGCGGCCGTCGATGACGTAGATCGAATTGTAATAGCGCGGCGGGGTACCTGGCCCCATGTCCTCCACGCGGACGGCGCCGGTGATCAGAACCTGATCGTCCTCCAGCTGATCGGCGATGCGAGCAAGCGCGTCCCTGTTGTCGGTCAGGATGAATGGAACAGCCGTCTCTGGCCAGACGATGATATCGGGACGCTTGCCGCCATTGGCCGGCGGCTGCACGGAGAGCGCCAGATGCTTGCCGAAGATGGCAGTGCGGTCGGCATCCGTATCCATCTTCGCCTGCTGGTCGATCGATGGCTGAACGATGCGCACGACCGGCGTCGCCTTGCCGCTGGCCGCGGGCGCCTCCGGCAGGTTCAAAGCGTAGTAGCCGTAGCCGACATGGGCGACGGCAATCACAATCGCAAGCCCGATACCTGGCAGCCGCCCCTGGCGCGTGCCGAGCAGCGCGGGTGCGGCAAAGACGAAGACGGCAAGGACGGTCACCCCTAGCACGCCGATCAGATGTGCCGACTGCATCATCAGCGGAATAGGCATGGCGCCATAGCCGATGGCATTCCAGGGGAAGCCGGTAAAGAGGAAGCTCCGCAGCCACTCCAGCAAGCCGAAGCTGAAGGCAAGCGCTGCGATGCGGCCCATGCCGTCGGACCACAGGATCCGCGCGAGCACCGTCGCCACGCCGTAGAAGATCGCCAAAAAGGCCGGCAAGCCGAGAATTGCCAACGGCAGCGCCCAGGCAAACTCCTCGGCATCGATCAGCAGCGCATGGCCGAGCCACCAGAGACCGGCGACGAAATAGCCGAAGCCAAAGAGCCAGCCCGTGAAGAAGGCCGGCCACAACCGGCCGAAAAGCCCGCTATCGGGACTGGCCGCGACGCCGTCGAGCAGCCAGACCAACAGCGTGAAGGAGACGAACATCGCCGCAAAAAAACCGAAAGGCGGCAGCGCCAGCACCCCGACGGCACCGGCCAAGATCGCAAGCAACGCACGTTTGAAACCCCAGACGAGGATCACCCTGCCCGAAAGCCATTCCATGCGCCAGCTCCGTCCAACTTCGAATCAACTGGCGGCAGTCTTTCAAAGAATTGACGATTTGTCCCGCCGAAGCGGCAATTATTGGCTGGCGGCGTTGCGTTCGACCGGTGTTTCCTCGGCAATGACTTCCGGCGACGGCAAGTCACGATCCGGCGCCCCCGTCTCGCCTTCCAGCTTGACGGTCGGCCGTCGACGAGCAGGATGACGCTTGCGGGTAATGCGCACCCGCTTGATGCGGCGCGGATCGGCATCGAGGATATGAAACTCGAAACCCGGCAGCGCTTGCACAAGCTCGCCGCGGACCGGAATGCGGCCAAGCGCCGAGAAGATCAGGCCGCCGAGCGTGTCCACGTCGTCCACCTGCTCAACGATGTCGAAATCCGGACCGATCGCCGCGGCGATCTCCTCCAGCTCGACGCGCGCATCGGCAACGAAGACGTCCTCGGAGACGCGCTTGAACATGACCTCATCGTCATCGTGTTCGTCGTCGATGTCACCGACGACCATCTCGACGATATCCTCGTGCGAGGCCAGGCCGTCCGTGCCGCCATACTCGTCGATCACAAGTGCCATCTGCGTACGGTTGACCTGCATGCGGCGCAGGAGGTCAGAGGCCAGCATGGATGGCGGGACGAACAGGATTTTGCGGATGATGCCGGCCTCGGCCAGCGTCTTCTGCAGATCGACGCGCGACAGATCGAAATTCGGTTTGGCCGAGCGTGGCGCCTTTTCGGCGGCAGCCGCACCCGTCGCCGCGGCGTTAGCTGTCTTGGCACTGCCGGCGCGCCGCTTGTTGCGGGCCTGTTTGGCGACATAGGACAGGAGGTCGCGGATATGCACCATGCCCCGCGGATCGTCCAGCGTTTCGGCATAGACGGGCATACGCGAACGGCCGCTTTCCTCGAACAGGATCATCAGCTCGCCGATGGTGATGTTCTGATCCACCGCCTCGATATCGGCGCGCGGCACCATGACGTCTTCGACGCGAACTTCGCGGAAGCGCAGGATGTTGTGCAGCATCGCCCGCTCATCAGGCGAAAAGGCGTCGTCATCGGCCGCATTGGTCATCAACGCGTCGGCGAGATCCTCACGCAAACGCGCGGCGCCCTGCGCCGGGCGGAGAATGCGCGCTGCACGCGCCCAGAATGAAGATTGAGATCGCTTGCCGTTGCTACTACTGCCTGCCTCATCGGAGGAGGCTGCATCGGCTCCGTCTTTGGCCTCGGGGGCCGGTCTTGTCGTAAAGTCGCTCATTGTTCCTGGTCAGACAGGGTTCAGATCAAATGGGGTCTTGTCCCGCATAGGGATCAGATAGGCCAAGACTAGCCAAAATGCGAGTCTCCAGCCCCTCCATTCTTTCGGCTTCGCTATTATTCATATGGTCGTAGCCGAAGAGATGCAAGAAACCATGCACCATCAAATGGGTCAAATGGTCGTCAAAGCTCTTCTCGAGATCGATGGCTTCGCGCTCCACCGTCTCCCGGGCGATGATGATATCGCCGAGCATCGGACCGGGCTTACCGCCAGGCTCGAGCGGAAAGGCTGGGAAGGAAAGTACGTTCGTCGCCTTGTCCTGCGAGCGCCATTCCGCATTGATCTCGCGGATCGAGGCGTCGTCGGTAAAGACCAGCGACAATTCGGGCGCCATTTTCGGGAAAGGCTGCTTTTCGTGTTTCTTGAGATAAGCAGCAGCCTCACCCAGCACGCGCTCGGCGAGCGACTGCAACTGCTCTTCGGAGGGCCAATCGCCCTCCTCCACGCTGATCTGTATATCGAGTTCTGCCATTGATGTCGCGCCGCGGATCAGATCTGCGGATTGCTTTCCTCGGCCTGGGTCGCATAGGTCGAGTCATAGGCCCGGACGATGCGTGCCACCAACGCATGGCGGACGACGTCGGTATCCTTGAAGCGGACGGTGGTAATGCCCTCCACGCCATCAAGCAGCTGCAGCGCCTCGACCAGGCCAGATTTGACGCCGCGCGGCAAGTCGATCTGGCTCGGATCGCCCGTGATGATCATCCGCGAATTCTCGCCGAGACGCGTCAGGAACATCTTCATCTGCATGGATGTCGTGTTCTGTGCCTCGTCGAGGATAACGGCGGCGTTGGCAAGCGTGCGACCGCGCATGAAGGCGAGCGGCGCGATCTCGATGACGCCAGCGGTGATGGCGCGCTCGACCTTGTCGCCCGGCATCATGTCATAGAGCGCGTCATAGAGCGGACGCAGATAGGGATCGACCTTTTCCTTCATGTCACCGGGCAGGAAGCCCAGACGCTCGCCGGCTTCGACGGCCGGGCGCGACAGGATGATCTTTTCCACGGCGCCGCGCTCCAGAAGCTGGGCGGCGTGCGCGACGGCGAGATAGGTCTTGCCGGTGCCGGCAGGACCGACGCCGAAAACCATTTCGGACCGTTCCAGCGCCCGCATATAGGCATCCTGCGTCGGCGTGCGCGCAATGATGGTCTTCTTGCGCGTCGAAATCTGCGCCATCGTCAACTTCGCTTTTCTCTCCATGGTCGGCAGCGTCAATTGATCGTCGGCAGCAACCGCCATGCGGATTGCGCCTTCTACGTCGGAACGCTCTACATTGCCGCCTTTTTGCAGTTTGTCATAGAGATAATCGAGCGTCCGGCGTGCCTGATTGGTGGCCGGCACATCGCCTGTTATGACGACGGAATTGCCGCGCGCCCGGGCATCGATGCCGAGACGCTCCTCAAGCAGCTTCAAGTTCTGATCGAACTGACCGAAGAGCTCACTGGCGAACCGATTGTTCTCGAACGTCAGGATGAAGTGATTGGCGTCGCTCGCGGTGCGGGGCTGGCGCGATGAAGAAGAAACCAATTCCTGTCCGTTCAAGCGGTGTGGCTCCTTGTGCCGTCCGGAACCTAGAGCAAATCAGCAAACAGGCTGTTGGTGCTGGTTCCGGTGATTCGTACGTTAATAATGTCACCGATTTGCGATGCTTTTGCATCAACATTCACAGATTGAAGCCAGGGAGAACGTCCGATTAATTGGCCCGGCATCCGGCCCGGCTTTTCCAGAAGGATATCCACAACCTTACCCACGCAGGTCTCGGCAAACGCGTGCTGCTGCTTCAGCAACAAAGCCTGCAACCGCTCCAACCGTTCGGTCTTGACCTCTTCGGGCACCTGGTCCTTCAAGTCGGCGCCGGGCGTTCCCGGCCGGGTGGAATATTTGAACGAGAAGGCCTGTGCATAATTCACCTCCTCGATCAGCCTGAGTGTATCCTCAAAATCCTGATCTGTCTCCCCCGGGAAGCCGACGATAAAATCACCGGAAAGGGCGATATCCGGCCGTGCAACGCGGATTTTCTCGATCAGCGCGAGGTATTCGGCCGACGTGTGCCGGCGGTTCATCGCCTTGAGGATACGGTCGGAACCTGCCTGGACCGGCAGGTGCAGATAGGGCATCAGCGTGCGCAGGTCACGGTGCGCGCCGATCAGGCGGTCGTCCATGTCACGGGGGTGGCTGGTGGTGTAGCGCAGGCGGGCAAGACCCGGGATCTCGGCCAGGCGATAAAGGAGGTTACCGAGGCTCCAGGCTTGGCCCGTGGGGCCGGCGCCGTGCCAGGCGTTGACATTCTGGCCGAGCAGCGTGATTTCGCGCACTCCGCCATCCACAAGTTTTTCAGCCTCTTCGACGATCTGGGCGACGGGGCGGGAGACTTCGGAGCCGCGCGTATAGGGGACGACACAGAAAGTGCAGAACTTGTCGCACCCTTCCTGCACCGTCAGGAAGGCGGTGACGCCGCGCGCGCGGATCTTCGTCTTCTCGGCAATCGGCAGATGCTCGAACTTGTCCTCGATCGCATATTCGGTATCGACGACACGCTGGCCTTCCTTGGCGCGGCGAAGCGCATCCGGCAGGCGATGATAGGTCTGCGGGCCGATGACGACATCGACGGCAGGCGCGCGACGAAGAATCTCCTCGCCTTCCGCCTGGGCGACGCAGCCGGTAACGCCGATCATCATCTCGCGGCCGTCGGCTGCCTTGCGCTTCTTCATGTCGCGCAGGCGCCCCAGCGCGGAATAAACCTTTTCCGCCGCCTTTTCACGGATATGACAGGTATTCAGCAGGACGAGATCGGCCTCTTCCATATCCTCGGTCGGCTCGTAGCCGTCGCGGGCGAGAGCATCGCTCATCCGCGTCGAGTCATAGACGTTCATCTGACAGCCATAGGTCTTGATGAAAACCTTGCGGCTGTTGGAGCCATCGCGGGGGCCGAGTTGCAAAGCGTCGGTCGCCGGGGCGTCGAGGGTCAGGCTGTCCTTGGTCATGGCCGCTATGTAGTGACTTTTGCTTGCGGAGAAAATGAAAAAGTTGAAACCACCTGGAAATCAGGCGATCTCACGCCCAAGCAGGCGGCTGGCAAGCATGGTGCGAATGCGCCGCGCGACAGTGGCGCTGACTTCCTTGCGGTTTGTGCCGGCGCGATAATCGACTGCCTCGCCGAAACAGACATCGACATCGATAGCGCCGCATTGGGCGATACCCTTCAGATGGGGCACCAACTCGATATCGCCGGGCCATGCCGTCAGCGGGCGATAATAGCGCCCCATGGGCGTGCCATGAACGCGGGTATAGGCAACTGCGACCGGCTGAACATGAACCACGGCATCCGCAGCCTTCGGCAGGGCCGCCGCAGCCGCGCCGAACAGCGAGGACTTGACCTCCAGAAGCCGGTTACCATCAGAGGTGGTTCCTTCCGGAAACAGCACCATGATCTCGCCATCGGCCATGCGGTCGGCGATTTCGTTCACCTGCTCGCCCGTCTTGCGCTTCTGCTCGCGCTCGACGAAGACGCTCTTCTGCCATTGCGCGAACTGACCGAAAATCGGCCAATTCCGCACTTCCGACTTGGCGATGAAGGAGACATCGGCCACTGCCGAGAGCACGAGGATATCGAGCCAGGACGAGTGGTTCGAAGCCAGCATCAACGGCCGGCTCGTTTCCATCTTGCCGACTACATGGATGCGCACGCCAAGCCAGTAGCAGACGATGCGATGCCAGTAGCGTGGCAGATAGCGCCGGAGCTTCCAGTCGAACCGCAGGCAGAGGATCTGCACCGGCAACATCACGGCGCTGACGGCACAAATGACCACGGCAGCACAGCCAATGCGCAGCCAGGTCATCAAATCATTCGCTCCTGCATGAAAGGCTTCACGTTCAAACTTCGTCCTTCTTCAGCGGGATGCCGTAAAGCTCCAGCCGGTGATCGACGAGTTTGAAGCCGTGTTCGCGGGCGATGCGCTCCTGCAGCGCCTCGATCTCCGGTGAGTGAAATTCGATAACTTCGCCACTTTTCAGGTCGATCAGATGATCGTGATGCTCTTCCGGCACGGTTTCGTAACGGGAACGGCCGTCGCGGAAATCATGACGGGCAAGAAGGCCGGCATCCTCGAACAGCTTGACGGTGCGGTAGACGGTCGAGATCGAAATCTTCGCATCCACCTGCACGGAACGACGATAAAGCTCCTCGACGTCAGGATGATCCTCGGAACTTTCGATAATGCGCGCAATGATCCGGCGCTGCTCGGTCATGCGCATTCCGCGCTCGGCGCAAAGCTCCTCGAGGGATTTTACGGCGTCATCCATCAATTACTGTCTTCGGTCTATTTCGACTGTGACAACGGATAGAGCGCCGAATTGCCGCTCAATCTATTTGCTTTGCCGCATTTAAGCGACGCCAAGTGATGCCACATGGCTGTAAAATGCTCTAGCGAAGAACACGCCGCATGACAAGCGCCGTCGACTTCGCGCCGTTATCGCTGACATAATAGGCCTTGCGCTCGCCGACCTTCTCGAAACCCAGCTTTCTGTAGAGGCCAAGCGCGGGTTGATTGCCGCCGTCGACCTCCAGGAATATGGCCTCGCCGCCGCGATCGCGAGTCTCGCGAAGGGCTGCCTGCATCAGCCGCCAGCCGAGACCGCAACGGCCGAGCTTGGTATTGACGGCAATCGTCAGGATTTCACCTTCGCCTGCCACATGCCTTGCCAGCACGAAGCCGGGGAGCGCCTTTTTCAGGATGGCATTGGTCTGGCGGGCAACGAAGCCGAACGTCGTCTCCTGCGAGAGAAGATCCTGAAACTCGGACTCGTCCCAAACCCGCGGGAACCGCTCGCCATGCAGGAGCGCCACTTCGGCGCAATCCTTCAGCTCCATCGGGATGATTTCATATTCAGCTTTGAGAGTGAGATAGGATTCGAGCATGTCTATTGCCTGGCAACTGCGTATCCGGCCTGCGGTCTGGCATCGGGTCCGCGAAGATAAAGCGGCTTCGGCTTTTCGCCGGCAGGCTTGCCGGCGCCCAGCCGGGCGACGATGGCAATCGGAAATGCGTCTGGCCGCTCCGCCGGCGGCGCGTCGCTCAACCGGGCGACGGCCGTTCCGGTGACGATGCCGTCGAAAGCAGAGGCAATTGCCCGCGCTTCGTCGATCGTCACGGCCCGAGCCTCGTCCAGTGGGTTGCCATCGGCATCGAAGCTCTGGAGATAGATCTCCTCGCGCTTGGCATCGATGGCAGCCAGAACCGACTTGCCCGGATTCTGTGTGCGCGCCGTTGCCGCCATGACTTCAAGGGTCGTGACGCCAACTGCGGGAACGTTGAGGGAGAGTGCGAAACCGCGCGCGGCTGCAACGCCGATGCGGATGCCGGTGAAGGAACCGGGGCCGACGCTCACGACGACACGCTCGATCGCCGAGAGCGCCGTATTGGCCTTCGCCAGCGCCTCGTCGACGACGTGCATCAAATGTTCGGCATGCCCCCGTCCGATCGTTTCCGTGACCTCCCCCATCACAGAATCACTGCCGCTATCATACACAGCGACAGCGCAATCCACACCTGCCGTGTCGAGCGCCAGTACGATCATGTCAACTATTCCGAAAAGCCGCGCTTGAAACGCGGATAACTTTATCTTCGAACGCCGTCGGGCTCCAGCGCCTGCCTTGGTATGATCCCATCCAAAACAGCTGGACGCCCCCTGGGATCATGCTCAGACGGCTTCGACTTCCTGCACTTCCGGAACGAAGTGGCGCAGGAGGTTCTGCACGCCATGCTTCAGCGTTGCCGTCGACGACGGGCAGCCGGCGCAGGATCCCTTCATGTTGAGATAGACCTTGCCGTCGCGGAAGCCGCGGAAGGTAATGTCGCCGCCATCCTGGGCAACGGCGGGACGAACGCGGGTATCGAGCAGTTCCTTGATGGTCAGCACGATCGATTCATCGCCTGCATCGAAGAACTCGCCGCCGGCATCCTGCACTTCGGACAGAACCGAGGCTGAGCCCATGACGGGCTTGCCGGACATGAAGTGCTCCATGATCGAGCCGAGGATGGCGGGCTTCAGGTGCTGCCACTCCTGGCTTTCCTTGGAGACGGAGATGAAGTCGTAGCCGAAATAGACGCCCGTGACGCCCTGGATCTCGAAGAGGCGGGCAGCAAGCGGCGAAGCCTCGGCGTCTTCGGTGTTGCGGAATTCGGCCGTACCGCTTTCCATCACCACTTTGCCCGGCAGGAACTTCAAGGTCGCGGGGTTCGGTGTCGCTTCGGTCTGAATGAACATCTTGATCTCCATGCGGCGGGCACAAACCCGGTCCCAACTTTAGAATACTTCAAAAGAGATAGGCCTTTTGGCCCCTCAATTCAAGAGAGTGTTTCTCAAGAAATGGTCGCTCTGCACTAGCTGAGCGCGTCGATTTCCTCGTTCGTCAGCGTATCCGGCAGCACCGTGACCGGGATGGGAAACGCAGCCGCGCGGCCGGCGATCGAAGAGACCAGCGGTCCCGGCCCCTCCTTGGCAGAACCGGCGGCGAGAACGAGGAGCGCGATGTCCCGGTCCTCTTCGATGACAGCGTGGATCTGCTCAGCAGACGATCCCTCGCGAATGACGATTTCCGGATCGATGCCGACATTCTCGCGGACGCTCTGGGCTGCCTTGGCGGTTGCCGCCTCGGCCTCTTCGCGCGCTTCCGCCCGCATGATCTCCTCGACGCCGAGCCATTGCTGGAAATCGCCTTCCGGGATCACGTAAAGCAGCACAAGGCCGCCATTGGAATTCTTGGCGCGCCGGCCCGCATAATGGACGGCGCGCTGGCATTCGGGTGTGCCATCGATGACGGCCATGAACTTGCGGCGATGGCCTTCGAGCCGTGAAAGTCGTGTGGATACCATGGAGCGACTCTGACACCCGAAAACGGCGTTTTGCAAGCCCTCGCTTTCACGCGGGAGCCATGCATTACGACATCATCAATAGAGAAAGCCGATAATGTCGCGAACCTGCTTCATCGTCACGTCGGCGCGAGCGCGGGCGCGGGCGCTGCCATCGCGCAGCACAGCGTCGATGTGGCCGGGATCGGCCATCAGGCGGCGCATCTCCGTCGTGATCGGCGAGAGCGTATGCACGGCAAGATCGACCAGCGCCGGCTTGAAGACGGAGAATTGCTGGCCGCCGAATTCGGAAAGGACATCGGCCTTCGACTTGTCGGCAAGCGCTGCGTAGATGCCGACCAGATTGTCGGCCTCCGGGCGGCCGGCAAGACCGGCGATTTCGCTCGGCAAGCCATCCGGATCGGTCTTGGCCTTGCGGATCTTCTTGGAAATGTTTTCCTCGTCATCGAGTAGGTTGATGCGCGACAGGTCGGAAGCGTCCGACTTCGACATCTTCTTCGTGCCATCACGCAGCGACATGACGCGCGGCGCCGGGCCATCGATCAGCGGCTCGACCATCGGGAAATAGGCATGCACCGGCTCGTCGCCGACGGTGATGTCAATGCCGTAGCCCGTGCGGCGAATATGCTCCATGTAGTCCAGATTGAACTTCATGGCGATGTCGCGGGTCAGCTCCAGATGCTGCTTCTGGTCGTCGCCGACAGGAACATGCGTGGCGCGATAGAGCAGAATGTCGGCGGCCATCAGGCTCGGATAGGCGTAAAGGCCGAGCGAGGCCTGCTCGCGGTCCTTGCCGGCCTTGTCCTTGAACTGCGTCATGCGGTTCATCCAGCCGATGCGGGCAACGCAGTTGAAAATCCAGGCAAGCTCGGCATGCCCCGGCACGGCCGACTGATTGAAGACGATATGCTTTTCCGGGTCGATGCCGGCGGCAAGAAAAGCTGCGGTGATCGAACGCGTCTGGTTCGGCATGTCCTCATGCACGAGCTGAGCCGTCAGCGCATGCATATCGACGACGCAATAGATGCAGTCGTTGTTGGCCTGCAGGGCCACGAACTTGCGGATCGCGCCGAGATAGTTGCCGAGATGGAGATTGCCGGTAGGCTGAACGCCGGAGAATACGAGCGGCTTGAATTCGGTCATGTCGTCCTCAAAAGGCTTGTGGAGGGCCTGGGCGAGCGGCGCTCGACCCTTGGTTCGAGCGGCTTATGCACGCGGTATCGATAGCGATCAAGAGGCTATGTGCCAGAGTCTTAGGAAGAATGCTGGATCAGGTCCCAGGTATTGCCATAGGGGTCGGCGAAGACCGCGACGGTGCCGTAGACCTCATGGCGCGGCTCTTCCCGGAATTTCACGCCCTTGGCAAGCATCGCGGCATGATCGCGAGCGAAATCGTCAGTCTTGAGGAAAAAACCGACGCGGCCGCCGGTCTGGTTGCCGATCGCCGCGCGCTGGCTATCGCTTGCGGCTTGGGCGAGCAGCAGCGCTGCCCCTCCCCCGCCCTTCGGCCTGATTACGACCCAACGCTTGCCCCCTGGCTGCACCTCGTCCTGCAGGCAATCAAAGCCCAGGACATCGCAATAGAAAGCCTTGGCGCGATCATAATCGTCCACGACCAGTGCGACGAGGAAGAGGGATTGAGACATGGGAGACTCCACAGGTGATGAAACCATCTCTATCAGACCGGGTCTAGCGACTTACACAGTTCCGGCGCCGACCCAAAATCCGTCTCGACCATACCAATCGGACGATAGCCGGCAGCCTCATAGAAAAGACGCGCCCTCTCATTGGCGATGACGTGCATCCGAACCGTGCCACGCGCCGCCGCACGGACCTCCGCCGCTCTCAACAGCTGTGCTCCGACGCCCTTTCGCCAAAACGAGGGAGCAACAAAAAGGTCTTCCAGTTCAGCCTGCTCGGGATCGTCTCCAGGAAGAACCGTCACGAACCCGGCGATGCTTCCGTCCAGCTCGGCGACGGTGATGTGCGGCAGAAGCTCGGGTGAGACATGCCGGGCCTCCGGCAGATTCTGCAGCTCCGCGACAAAATCCCCCCACGCCACGGACGAGCAGAACTTCAGCTCGCCAAGCTCGACCAAATCGGCCTCGCATGCCTTACGCAGATGTATCTGCATTTTCATCTGGATGCACCTTCCGCCCTGTTCGACCCCACCTCAAGACGCGCACAGGCCTGCCTACTCGCCATTCGCCGCCTTCGCATCCGGCGCAGCTGCCGCCGCCGGTTTACGCTTCAATTTGCGGCGTATCATGCTCAAATCCACGCCGCCGATCAGGAAGGCGACAACGAAATACACCACCATCGCGATCAATATGAGCAAGCCCAAGACGCCGGTTTTGGTGAGCAGCGACGCGCTTCCCCCCAGAAGCGGCTCCCAGCGATCAGACAAATATACGATAACGCCGCCCATGACGGCGGAGGAGATGAGCAGCATCACAGTGCGGCGCGCCAGAGACCACTCCCAGGAAAGATGTCCCCGGCGATAAAGCGTGATGAAGAGTTGTACAGCGTTCAGCCAACCGGCAACAGCTTCGGCGAGCGCAATGCCTCGTTCGGCCAGCACCGGGAAAAGCAGGATGGATAGCGCCGAATTGACGGCGACGGCGACGGCCGTGTAGCGCATCGGCGATTTCGTATCTTCGCGGGCATAAAAGCCGGGCTGCAGTGCCTTGATCAGCACGAAAGCCGGCAGACCAAGGCCGAAGATGGCGAGGATGGAGCCAACCAGCTTTGTATTTTCCGCGTTAAAGGCGCCGCGCTCGTAAAGCACGCGGATGATATCGTCAGAGAGAAGCCAGAGGGCAACAGCGGCCGGCAGGGTCAGGAACAGTACGAATTCGATCGAGCGGTTCTGAATATTGGCGGCTTCCTCGATATGGCCTGACTTCAGCGAGCGAGCCAGTTCCGGCAGAAGCACGATTCCGACCGCGACACCGACGACGCCGAGCGGCAGCTGGTAGATGCGGTCTGCATATTGCAGGGCGGCGATCGCGCCTTCCTTGCCCGAAGCGATCGCCTGGCCGATCACCAGATTGATCTGGGTGACGCCGCCGGTGATGGCCGCCGGGATGGCAAGAAGCAGGAGCCGTTTGACATTGGGCGTGAAGCGCGGAAAGCGCAGGCCGATATTGATGCCGGCATGGCGCACGCCGATATAGACGACGGCCAGCTGCAGCACACCTGCCACCAGCACCGACCAGGACAGGTACCAAGCGGTGGTCAGCGGGTCGGCGCCGTAATAGATTGCGTAAAACAGGGCGCTGATCATCACCAGGTTGAGGAAGATCGGAGCCACGGCGGCGGCGAAGAAATGATGCAGCGAATTCAGCATGCCGCTCATCATCGCCGTCAGCGACATCGACATCAGATAGGGGAACATGACGGCAGCCAACCGGACCGTCAGGTCGAATTTCTCGGCATCGTCGGCGAAGCCGGGCGCGATGACCCAACGCACCAGGAGCGGCATGGCCAATTCCATGACGATGGTGATCAGCAGCAGGACCGAGAAAAGAACGCCGAACACCTCCTCCGAGAAGCGCTTGGCACCCTCGATACCGTTCGCCTCGATCTCCTTGGCAAAGAGCGGCACGAAGGCGGCATTGAACGCGCCCTCGGCAAACAGGCGGCGGAAGAGGTTGGGAAAGCGGAAGGCGGCGTAGAAAACGTCGGCCATGGGTCCGGTGCCGAGGGCTGCTGCCATCAGCGTTTCGCGGGCAAAGCCGAAGATGCGGCTACCCAGCGTCGCGCCGCCGACCGTGATGAATTTCTTGACTAGGCTCATGCGGCTGAACCGGCTTTCTTTTCGATATCTGGATTTTCGACGGCACTGCCGCGCGTGGCGGCGGGCGCAATGATGCCGGACGGCATGCGTTCCCGCATTTCGTCCTCCTCACCCGCCATCACAGCCTTGAGGCGCGCGGTAATGTTGGCCCGCTTGTTTTCGTTGGCAATCTTCTGTCCGACGAGATCGGTAACGTAGAAGGTGTCGATGACCTTCTCGCCGAAGGTGGTGATGCGCGCCGACTGAATATCGAGCGACAGATCAGAGAGGACGGCCGTTATTTCCGACAGGAGGCCGGTCCGGTCGAGGCACTCCACCTCGATGACCGTGAACTTGTTTGAGAGGCTGTTGGAGATGATCACCGACGGCGGAATGACAAAAGCCTTGTTCTTGCGGCGGTTCTTCGAACGCGTGGCGATGACCTCAGGCAGTCGCTTGCGGCCGGCGAGCACGTCTTCGATCATCTTGCCTATCGTGCCGGCGCGGCGCAGCTCGTCGGCATCGTCGGCGAATTCGCGGCTGACATGGATGGTATCGAGCGCGCGGCCATCGGCCGTGGTGAAGATCTGCGCATCGGCGATATTGGCCCCCGCTGCCGCACAAGCTCCGGCGATCACGGTCAAGAGACGCGGATGGTCAGGCGAGAGCACGGTGATCTCGGTGATGGCATGGAAACTGTCGGTGCGCACCATGGTGGCGAGCACCTTGCCGGACTTGTCGGTCTGGCGGATGAACTTCGTGTGGCGGATCTGATCTTCGAGCGGCACGGAGAGAAGATAAGGCTGATAGTGCAGTTTGACGTAAGCGTTGCGATCCTTCTGGCTCCAGTCCGAAAGCGCCTCGTCGAGCGCCAGGGCGGCGGCCTCGGCGCGCTCCTTGCGCGACACTTCCGAGAAGCCGCCGGCCAGCAACAACTCGGTCTCATAATAAAGTGTGCGCAGCAACTGGCCCTTCCAGCCGTTCCACACGCCCGGGCCGACGGCACGGATATCGCAGACCGTCAGGATCAGCAGCATCTTCAGCCGGTCCAGCGATTGGACCCGGTCGGCGAAATCGATGATCGTCTTGCGGTCCGTCAGGTCGCGCGTCTGGGCGACCATCGACATGGTCAGATGCTCGGCGATCAGCCAGACCACAAGCTCCGTCTGCTTCGGTGAAAGGCCAAAGCGCGGGCAGAGCTTGCGTGCGACCTTGGCACCGGCTTCCGAGTGATCTTCCTCGCGCCCCTTGGCGATATCGTGCAGAAGCACGGCAACGTAGAGCGCATCGCGATCCTCGATGCCGGGCATCAGCTTGTTGGTCAGCGGATGGATATCCTCGGCCTTGCCCTTATCGATCTCCGACAGTACCTCGACGGCGCGGATCAGGTGCTCATCCACCGTATAGTGATGATACATGTTGAACTGCATCATCGAGACGATCTTGCCGAATTCCGGGATGAAGCGGCCGAGCACGCCGGCCTCGTTCATGCGGCGCAGGATCAGTGCCGGATCGCGCTTCGACGTCAGGATGGAGAGGAAAAGCCGGTTCGCCTCCTCGTTCTCGCGCAGATCGTTGTCGATCAGGTTCAGCGAGCGCGTGACGCGCTTCAGCGCATCCGGATGGAATTCCAGCCCGTTGATATCGGCGACGAAGAACAGCCTGATGAGGCTCACAGGATCGCGCTTGAAGACATCGGGATTGGCAAGCGCAATGCGGCCGCGATCTTCGACGAACTCGACGGTGCCGGGGATCTTGCGCGAGCGATTGGCGAAACGGCTGATGACGCCGGTCAGCCCCGGCGTTGCCTTTGCCTGCTGATCCTCAAGCGCCGCACAAAGGATGCGGGTGAGATCGCCGACATCCTTGGCAACAAGGAAGTAGTGTTTCATGAAGCGCTCGACGGCTGATAGCCCTGGGCGCGCATGATAGTCGAGCGCTGCCGCGATATCGCGCTGGATATCGAAGGAGAGCCGCTCTTCCGCCTTGCCGGTCAGGAAATGCATGTGGCAGCGCACGGCCCAGAGGAAATCCTCCGCCTTCTCGAAGAGGCGGTATTCCTGCTTCGACAGCACGCCAAGCTTTACCAATTCGACAGGATCGCGGACGTGATAATAATACTTCGAGATCCAGAACAGCGTATGCAGATCGCGCAGGCCGCCCTTGCCTTCCTTGACATTCGGCTCGACCAGATAGCGGGTGTCGCCCGCCTTGCGGTGGCGCTCGTCACGCTCGGCCAGCTTGGCGGCGATGAATTCCGGGCCGGTGTTGGTGACGATTTCCTTGTCGAAGCGCGCCTGCAGCTCCCGCGTCAACGGCTCGTTGCCACAGATATAGCGGGTTTCGAGAACAGCGGTTCTCACCGTCATATCGGACTTGGCCTGCCGGATACATTCCTCGACCGTGCGGGTGGCGTGGCCGACTTTGAAACCCATGTCCCAGAGCATGTAGAGAATGAACTCGACAGCCTTGTGGGTCTCGCTGTCCGGCTTCGGGTGGAAGAGGAAAAGAAGATCGATATCCGAACCCGGCGCCAGCGTATCGCGGCCATAGCCGCCGACGGCGGTCACGGAGAAGCTTCCGGCCTGCTTCGGGTAGACGTGATGGACGGTAAAATCGTAGAGAGCCGTGATGATCTGGTCCTGCAGCCAGGATATGCGATGCGCGCAATCCAGGCCGCCGCCCTGAGCCGCCAGCAAACGCCGCGCCTCTTCGCGCCCTTCCAGGCTCGCCTTTTTCAGAAGGGCAAGCAAGGCCGACCGTTCGTCGTTCTTGTCCAGATGGCGTTTGGCAAGTGCCTCGCATTCCGCCCTTAGCGCGGAAACGTCGAGAATAGCCGGAAAATCGATGTCATGCATTTCCATGCTCTGCCGACCGGATTCCTGTTCTTTGACGGCGGGCCACCGCCGGCGCGCCTGTCTTGTCGTCTGCATGCGCTATAGCCTCTTTGCCCGGCGAATGACACAGGCAATCTGCGCCCGCATTCACCATCCGGCCTGAAGCAAACCCTGCGGCACCGACGATCTCGGTATTTCTATCGGGTCAAGGTTGACGAAGCGTGACGGCAATCGACGCAGAAATCGGCAGTTTTAGGGCCTTGGCATCTCGAGCGACCGCCTGAGCTCGTTCAGGCTATGCAGTATGTTGCGCGATTGGGCACCGATCTGCGTCACCATTTCGCGCTCGCACTCCCAATAACCGGCCCTGGCGATACTGGAACAGATGTCGGAAATGCGGCTGCACGACAAAGTAATATTGAGAAGGCCGCGGTCGGATTCGCAATCCGGCGGCTCGCCCTCACCGCAGATCTTACCGCGGGCGGCGATCGGCGAAAAGCGCTCGGCCAGGATGCGGACTTCGGCAAGAAGATTTTCGAGATGCATGCTTTTGTCCTTGGAAGTCGCCTTCGATCAGCCGGCTTTGTTCAGAGTTTTCTTCAGCTCGTAGAGCACATCGAGGGCGGCCCGCGGCGTAAGGTCATCGAGGTCGAGTGTCTTCAACCTCTCTTCGACCTTGGACGGCTCGCGCCGTCCCACGGCCTCCTCGCGGCGAACCGCGACCTGGAAGAGAGGCAGATCATCGATGAGCTGGCTTGCCGGATTCTTGCGGTCCGCATCTTCAAGCCGCGTCAGAACGTCGCGGGCGCGCGCAACCACCGAAGCCGGCAGGCCGGCAAGACGCGCCACCTGGATGCCATAGGAGCGGTCGGCAGCCCCCGGCCCGACCTCATGCAGGAAGATGACATCGCCATCCCATTCCTTGACGCGCATGGTGGCGTTGGAAAGCCGGCCGAGCTTTTCCGACAAGACGGTCAGCTCATGAAAATGCGTGGCGAAGAGACCACGGCATCGATTGGCCTCATGCAGATGCTCGACGGCAGCCCAGGCGATGGAAAGGCCGTCGAAAGTCGCAGTGCCTCGACCGATCTCGTCGAGGATGACGAGAGAGCGTTCGGTCGCCTGATTGAGGATCGCCGCCGTCTCGACCATCTCGACCATGAAGGTCGAACGTCCCCGCGCCAGATCGTCGGACGCGCCGACGCGCGAGAACAGCCGGTCGACGATGCCGATATGAGCGGATGCCGCCGGAACGAAGGCGCCCATCTGCGCGAGAATGGCGATCAGCGCATTCTGGCGCAGGAAGGTCGATTTACCGCCCATGTTCGGGCCGGTCAGAAGCCAGATGGCGCCATCCTTGCCATCGGACTTCGGCGAGAGATCGCAATTGTTGGCAACGAAGGGTCCACCCGCCTGACGGCGCAGGGCCTGTTCCACCACAGGATGACGGCCACCTTCGATGGCGAACATGCGGCTGCCATCGACGACAGGTCGGCAATAGGCCTGCTCTTCGGCCAGCAGCGCAAGCCCCGCCGCGACATCGATCACCGACAGGGCGCGGGCGCCGGCCTTGATCGCTTCGGCATCGGCCACGACAGCAGCCACCATACAATCGAAGGCCTCGAGCTCGATCGCGAGCGCCTTGTCGGCGGCGTTGGCGATGCGGCTCTCCAAATCGGCAAGCTCGGTCGTGGTGAAGCGCATGGCATTCGCCATGGTCTGGCGATGGATGAAGCGTGCCTTGGCCTCGCTGGTATCCGTCATCGGACCGGCGTTGCCGGCCGTGACCTCGATGAAGTAGCCAAGCACGTTGTTATGCTTGATCTTCAGCGACTTGATGCCGGTTTCATCGGCATATTGCAGCTGCAGCCCGGCGATGACGCGGCGCGACTGGTCGCGGAGCGCCCTCACCTCGTCCAGTTCGGCATTCGCCCCTTCCCGCAGGAAACCACCATCCCGCTTCAAGAGGGGCAGCTCATCTGCAAGCGTCGCGGCAAGCAGCGCTTCGAGACCGGCAGGCAAGGCAACGAGGCCGGCCAATGCAGCCTTCAATTCCTCCGGCAGGAGGGCAGAGCCAAGCATACGCGCGATATCGCCAGCAGCGCCAAGACCCTGGCGGATTGCCCA
The DNA here is from genome assembly GCF_016429255.1 of Rhizobium sp. ASV8. Taxonomy (GTDB): domain Bacteria; phylum Pseudomonadota; class Alphaproteobacteria; order Rhizobiales; family Rhizobiaceae; genus Rhizobium. The sequence goes on along the minus strand of NZ_JAELUG010000008.1, from coordinate 65,869 downwards.
GAGATCACGCGGTCCGCCTCGGTCAAGCGCAAGGCGCGACAAGGCGCGCGGCATATCGGGTACATGCTTCAGCGCAGCGCGCAGATCGCTCGACAGCGAAGGTTCCTCGACCAGAAATCCGATCGAATCCAGGCGTTCGTTGATGCGCTGGGGGTCGGTCAGCGGCGACATCAGCCGTTCGGCGAGGAGGCGAGCGCCGCCGCCGGTGACGGTGCGATCGATCGCCTTCAACAGCGAACCGTTGCGATCGCCGGAAAGCGTACGCACCAGTTCGAGATTGGCTCGGGTGGCCGGGTCGATAAAAAGAGTGGAGGCACCGCTTTCGCGCTCCGGCAGACCGAGCGGCGGACGCTCGGCAAGCTGGGTCTTTTCGACATAGGCGATGGCGGCTGCAGCAGCGGCCAGTTCGGCGCGGCTGAAGGTGCCGAAACCATCGAGCGTCGACACGCCGAAATAGCGGGTAATCCGCCCCTCGGCACTGGCGCTGTCGAACAACACGGCCGGCTGCGGGACGGCGGTGCGGCCGAGGATGTCGAAAACCGGTTTCAATTCCGGATCATGGAACATCGTGTCCGGCAGGATCAGCTCTCTCGGATCGATGCGCAGGATATCTGCGAGCAGCCGCGAGGCTTCCGTCTCGGCGAGGCGGAAGACGCCCGTGGAAATATCGATCCAGGCGAGCGCAAGCTGCGGCTCTGCGCCGCCGCGAATGCGCGTCAGCGTCATCAGATAGTTGGATTCCGAAGGCGAAAGCAGCTTTTCTTCGGTGATCGTACCCGGCGTTACCAGGCGCACGACATCACGGCGCACCACGGACTTGCCGCCGCGCTTCTTCGCCTCGGCCGGATCTTCCACCTGCTCGCAGACGGCAACGCGGAAACCCAGAGAAATCAGCTTTTGCAGATAATCGTCGGCAGCATGAACCGGCACGCCGCACATCGGGATGTCCTGCCCCATGTGCTGGCCGCGCTTGGTCAGCGTGATGCCGAGCGCACGCGAGGCGTCGATGGCGTCCTCGAAGAACAACTCATAGAAATCGCCCATGCGATAGAACAGGAGCGAACCGGGATTGTTCGCCTTGATCTCGATATATTGCTCCATCATCGGAGTTGCCGAAGCGCGGCTTTCCTCCGAGGCAAGCTCGGCGGCCGAGAAAGCATCGATATTGGTGGCTATACGTTCGTTCACGGAGGTGCAGTTTTTCCAAAAAATGAGGTGTCACCCTATCCGTGCGCCGGTATAGAAGACAACAGCTATCGGGCAAGAGGGACCGGTCGCCCACAGGAGGTTTGGAGGAACAATGGCTGACAGCAAGAGCAAATCGCGTCCGGGAACGGGGATCACGGATCAGGAAGCACTGGACTTCCACAAGCAAGGCCGCCCCGGCAAGCTTGAGATCAACCCAACCAAGCCCATGGCGACGCAACGCGATCTTTCCCTTGCCTACTCACCCGGCGTTGCCGTTCCGGTGAAGGCGATCGCCGCCGATCCCGCCACGGCTTACGACTACACGTCGCGTGGAAACATGGTCGCTGTCATCTCGAACGGCACGGCCATTCTCGGCCTCGGCAATCTCGGCGCTCTGGCTTCCAAGCCTGTCATGGAAGGCAAGGCCGTTCTCTTCAAGCGCTTTGCCGACGTCGATTCGATCGATCTCGAAATCGACACGGAAAATGTCGACGAATTCATCAACTGCGTGCGCTATCTCGGCCCCTCCTTCGGCGGCATCAATCTTGAGGATATCAAGGCGCCGGACTGCTTCATCATCGAACAGCGGCTGCGCGAGCTCATGGATATCCCGGTCTTCCATGACGACCAGCATGGCACGGCGATCATCGCGGCTGCAGGCCTCATCAACGCGCTCGAACTGACGGGCCGCGACCTCAAGACCACCAAGCTCGTGTGCAACGGTGCGGGTGCCGCGGCCATCGCCTGCGTCGAGTTGATCAAGGCGATGGGCTTCAACCCGGAAAACATCATTCTCTGCGACACCAAGGGCGTGATCTATCAGGGCCGCAGCGAAGGCATGAACCAGTGGAAGTCGGCACACGCTGTCAAGACCGACAGGCGCACGCTGGCCGAAGCGATGAAGGGCGCCGATGTCGTGTTCGGCCTGTCGCAAAAGGATGCCTTCTCGGAAGATATGATTCGTTCGATGGCGGACAAGCCGATCATCTTCGCCATGGCCAATCCCGACCCGGAAATCACGCCTGAGGAAGTCGCCCGCATCCGCGACGATGCGATCATGGCGACGGGGCGCTCGGACTATCCGAACCAGGTCAACAACGTCCTTGGCTTCCCCTATATCTTCCGCGGTGCGCTCGACGTGCGCGCCACCACCATTAACGACGAGATGAAGATTGCCGCCGTCAACGCACTGGCGAGTCTTGCCCGCGAAGACGTGCCTGATGATGTGGTCGCCGCCTATCAAGGCGCGCGCCCGCGTTTCGGCCCGCAATATATCATCCCCGTGCCATTCGACCCGCGCCTCATCTCGGCCATTCCGGTAGCTGTCGCCAAGGCCGCGATCGAAAGCGGCGTCGCCCGGCGCGAAATGCCTGACATGGACGCCTATGCCCGCGAGCTTTCAGCCCGGCGCGATCCGATCGCCTCGACGCTGTCGCAGCTTTACGAGCGTGTGCGCCGTCATCAGAAGCGCATCGTCTTCGCCGAGGCGGAAGAAGAGCAGGTCATGCGCGCCGCCCTCTCCTACGCCAATCAGGGCCTCGGCACTGCGATCCTCCTCGGCCGCGAGGACTTGATCCATTCCACCGCCGAGCGCGCCGGCATCGATCTCAATCGCCCCGGCCTCGAAATCGTCAACGCCCGCATTTCCAAGCGGGTCGACACCTATATCGACTATCTCTATGCCCGGCTGCAACGCCAGGGCTATCTGCACCGCGACGTCACGCGCCTGATCCACAACGACCGCAATCACTTCGCCGCCTGCATGGTCGCCTTGGGAGACGCCGACGGCATGGTGACGGGCGTGACGCGCAACTATTCGACAGCGCTCGAAGATGTGCGCCGCTGCATCGACGCCAAGCCGGGGCATCGGGTCATCGGCGTATCGATCGTGCTTGCCCGCGGCCGTACAGTCTTCGTCGCGGACACCGCCGTGCATGACATGCCGACGGCCGAGGAGTTGGCGGAGATCGCGGAAGAGGCAGCCGGCTTCGCCCGTCGCATGGGTTACGAGCCGCGCGTCGCCATGCTTGCCTACTCCACCTTCGGCCATCCCTCGGGCGAGCGCTCGGAGCGGGTGCGCGAGGCAGTCGGCATCCTCGACAAGCGCCATGTGAACTTCGAGTTCGACGGCGAAATGTCGGCTGACGTAGCGCTGAACCGCAAGATCATGGAGAGTCTCTATCCATTCTCGCGGCTTTCCGGGCCAGCTAACGTGCTCATCATGCCGGCATTCCACTCGGCGGCGATCTCCACCAAGATGCTGCAGGAGCTTGGCGGCTCCACGGTCATCGGGCCGCTTCTCGTCGGCCTCGACAAGCCGGTGCAGATCACGTCGATGGGCGCCAAGGATTCCGATATCGTCAACATGGCTGCCATTGCCGCCTATGGTGCCGGTGCCTAACCCCCGCTGGAGAGCCGGCGGCCGAATAAAGATGATGGCTGCCTTGTGAAATAGGTGTAGGATGGGGGTATGAGTGAAGCTCAGCCCCTGTTCACAGCGCTGCGCCATTCTGCGCAGCCTGAAATAGCCGACGCAATCGAGCGGTTGGTGCTGGAGGCACCGGACCGCAAGCTTAATCGTGTGAATGCGCTCGCCTTTGCCGCCGAGCACGGTTTCGACGAAGAGCAAACCATCAGCGCTTTCCTGCATACCGCACGCCTGGGCTTATTCGAGATGTCCTGGAATGTGTTGTGCCCGGGATGCGGCGGCGTGCTGGATGCCAATACGTCGCTGCGAACCGTCCAGAGCGAGACTTACAATTGTACTTTGTGCGCGGCCGGTTACGAGCCGACGCTCGACGAGATGGTCGAGGTCACCTTCACGATCAGCCCGCGAATACGCCATATCGGCGCCCACAACCCACATGACCTGACGCCTTTGGAATATTTTCGCCAGGTCTACTGGAGTTCGGGCGTCGATCTTCCCGACGAAGGCTATCAGGAAAAAGTCGACCAGTTCATCATAGAAACGCTGGAACTGCCGGCGGGCGAAAAAGCCGTCGTGTCGCTGCAGCTGCCGGCCGAATTCGTCATCATCTTCGAACCGGTGACCCATAGTGCGCAGTTCATCGACGTGAAGGGCGAACCGTCGAAAGAGCGACAGAACCTGTCACTCGTATTCGATCGCCTGCATCGGCTCAGCGATGCGGTGGAGCTCAAACCCGGCCCGTTGCGCATCGTCATAGAAAACCACACCGAAGTTCGCACCCTGCCTTCCGTGTGCATCGCCAATGACGCGCTTCATACGTTGCTCAGTCGCCGCAGGCCATTTCTGACAGCCAAGCGACTGCTCTCCAACCAGACCTTCCGCGACATATATCGAACCGACACGATCGCCATCAACCAAAGGCTTAAGATCGCCAGCCTCACTTTTCTTTTCACCGATCTGCGCGGTTCGACGGAGCTATACGAGAGGGTCGGTGACCTCGCGGCTTTCGACCTCGTCAAAACCCACTTCAGTATCCTGCATGAAATCGTCGGGGCGGAAGCTGGTGCGGTCGTCAAAACCATCGGTGACGCCGTGATGGCCACGTTCCCGACCCCGGACCGGGCGCTGGCCGCAGCGATGCGGATGCGCGATGCCATGTCGACCCTCAACAAGGAGCGCGGCAACGACGATCTCCTTCTGAAAATCGGCATCCACGAAGGACCGTGCATCGCGGTCAGCCTCAACGAGCGACAGGACTATTTCGGGCAAACGGTCAATATCGCCTCGCGCGTCCAGCATCTGGCGACCTCAAGCGAGATATTCGCAACAAGTTCGGTGCTGGAAAATATCCGCGCCGCCGAACTGTTGACGATACGGGGCCTGAAGCCGCAATCGCATCATGTCTCGCTGCGCGGCATCACCAACGCGATCGATATTTTTGCGATTCCCTGAGACGTCGTAACGCCTTAGCGACCTCAGCTTGCGAAACGACCCGCATCTGCGCCGTAATAATTGACGTAGCGATCGGAAATGCTGGCGATCGGCAGGACGATCAGGACGTCGGTCGTGTTGAAGGCCTGATCGACGACGGCGGTGGAACCGACCATGGCGCCGAGGCGCAGATAGCCCTTGATCAGCGGCGGCAGCGCCATCAACGCCTTCTTCGGGTTGACTGCTTCGACCGGCATCAGATCCATGGTGCGGGCGAGCGACGGCAGAGCGCCGACGGCCCATTCATCCTTGGCGACGACATTGTGATAGAGGAAAGACAAGGCCAGCGCATGCTGTTCCGGTAGAACGCCGGGGAACGAGGCGCAGCCGAACATGGCGCTCATGCCATGCTTCAGCGCATAGGCCCAATTGCCCTGCCACAGCAGCTCGACGGTGCGCTTGTTGCGATAGTCCGGCAACACGCAGGAGCGGCCGAGCTCCATGAAGCGCTTTTCGGGATGACGCGCCAGCAGCGCATCGATGTCGAATTCCGAAGAAGAATAGAAGCCGCCATTGGCCATGGCCACTTCCTGACGCAGCAGGCGATAGGTGCCGACGATCTGGTCTTCCGGATCGCCCTCGAGCGAACGGTCCAAGACCAGAAGGTGATCGCAAATCGCGTCCCAGCTATCGATATCACGCTGCCGACGCATGGCGTCGGCCGGAAGCTGCGCGTTCATCTCTTCGACGAAAACACGATAGCGAACTGCCTGAGCGGCATCGATTTCGCGCGCCGTGCGGGCAAGGCGCGTTTCTAGATTTCCGATGCGTCCAAGCACATCGCTGGCAACCGGTTCGACCGTTGCCTTTGAAGACTGAACCATTTCGCCCTGAGCTTCGCGATTCAAAATTTCGATGGACATGGCGACTCTCCCCCTGCGGGCCGATATAGCGCCATAAACCAAATTCGTGCGACAGGAAAGTGACACGCGGCTTGGCTAAAAGCAAGAAGCGTGCCCGTTGCAAACTTTCGAATGAACGAACCGTCCCCAGTTTAGCGTTGCGATAGCCACTGGTTGAACATGATGAGGGCTCACCATCAAGCGTTGGTGAGCCCTCATCGCAATCTCGAGGCGAAAATGGAACAGCCTCTACACGGCGCGTTCGAAAGCAAGCCGGGACAGGTTCTGGACGGTCGTCATCAACCGCTCGGGATCGACCGGTTTGACGATGACGGCATCGGCTCCCGCGAGCAGTGCCTGCCGGCGGATCGAATCTCGACTGTCGGCGGTCAACACGATGATCGGCAGCGCCGGTAGTCCCTGTCGGCGTTCCTGTGCACGCAATTGCGCAAGTACGGCAGCGCCGGTGCCGCCGGGCATGTTGAAATCAGTAACGATCACATTTGGCCGAGCTTCTGCATTCTGCGCGCGGGTGCGAAGCCCATCGAAATCCTCGACCAGACGAACCCGGTGGCCGGCCTTGGCAAGCATGGCACGAACCAGCATGCCGTTCACCGGATCGTCCTCGCCCAGCAGGATCTCAAGCACGGGATCATCTGCCTCGGGCGTCGTAATGCCGATCTCAGAGACGCCGTCGAGCATCATATCGCGCTTTTCCATGCCCCGCATGCGGCCGCTCAGTACATCGATCAACGATTGCTCCCGCAGCGGCCGTATGAGCCAGGCATCGAACAGATCGAGAGGATGCGTATTGCGCTCTTCAGGATTGACGAGGAAAACCTTGCGCAATGTCGATATCGCCAGTTCATGCCCTTCACGGAAGTAGAGCGGCGCCATGCGATGATCGACGATAAGATCGGTCCACGGTCTAACCGCGCCGTCCTCGGAGGATTGCATCAGGACATGGATGTCGTCGGCACCGATCAGACGGCAATTGCCACCAAGTGTGCGAATTGTCTGGGCGATCGCCGTGCTTGCCGGCCCCTCCGGCGCCAGCAGCAGCACATGCGCACCCTTGAGCACGGTTTCGCGCCGGCTGGCTCCAGCCTCGTCGTCAACCAGACCGATAGGAAAGCTGATGGTGAACTCGGTGCCCTTGCCGCGTTCGCTGGCAACCTTGAGCCGGCCACCGAACTCGCGCAATATGCGCGCAGAGATCGCGAGCCCGAGCCCGGTACCCGCACTTCTTTCGACGATGGTGCCGGCCTGTTCGAATTCACCGAAAACGCGAGCCTGCTCCTCTTCCGTCATGCCCGGGCCGGTATCCTGAACGGATATCGAGAGGTCGCTTCCCTGTAGGCCGGCGCGAACGAGCACGCCGCCGGTCTGGGTGAACTTCACCGCATTGCCGAGGACATTGAACAGGACCTGGCGCAGCCGCGCAGGATCGAATTCCATCGCTTCGGGCACATCGGCTGCGACGGTCGCGGCAATTTCGATGCCCTTTTCATGGGCGCGATGCGCAAGCATCTCTACGACACCTTCGAGCAGCGGTCGTAACGCTTCCTTGCGCGGATGCAGCTGGAAGCGGCCCACTTCGATCGTGGAAAAATCGAGGAGATCTTCGACCAATTGCACCAGCGCGTGGCCCGATTGGCGGATGCCCGTGAGGTAATTGGCCTGCTCCAGCGTCAATGGCGTCTGGGCAAGCAGGTGATTCATGCCGAGAATGCCCGAGAGAGGCGTGCGGATCTCATGGCTCACGGTCGCCAGCAGCCTGGATTTCGCGGCACTGTTATATTCGGCCTTCAGCCTGGCATCTTCGCGATTGCGGGCCGTCTGTCGCTCTTCCGTGACGTCGCGAGCGACGCTTTGTATACACAGCTGGCCGCTCGACGGATCGCGGAATATGACATCGTGCCAGGCAAAGATGCGGCGGCCCTCTGGCGTCTCGATCTCCGCATCCTGATGCTTGGCATCGGTGATGGCGCGGAAGACGAGGCCAGTCTCTTCCAGCGTCAAACCCTCGGGATTGGATTTTCCCGTCAGCTTGCGGAAGGTGGCATTGGCATCGAGAATCTGTCGATCGATGCTGCGGATGACGGTGATGTCGCCCAGCGCATCATGAATGGTGGCAAGCAGAATATTGCTTTCCCGGCGCTCCCAAAGACGATCGTGATCGCTCTCGCTGAGATCGGTAACAACAGCATCAGGTTCGGCAGCCGTCTTCCATGCCGCGAGAAAGCCGCCGACTGCCAGTGCAAACGCCACGAGGCCGAGAACTCCGGCCAGCATGAGCGGACCTCCGGCAAATCCTATCGCAAGAAGCACGATACCGGCAATCAGACCGCCGCCATTCAGCCAATGGCGCTCCAACCAGCGCGCCTGCGCCGGGCGCCGTTCGGCCTCATGCGGCGCGCCCGCAAGGGGATGTCCGTTCGCGGTCAGCCCCTCGATCGATGTCGTTTCGCCACCTGTTACGCCAGTGGCAGGCTTTTCCTGCATGTTTGCCAGAGTGCTCATGCGATCTGGCTAGCATGGGCACCGTTCCCGATGCCTTCAGGGATTCGCTAGAATTTTAAGCTTTGGCCTTTTTCGGCATCAGAAGCTCATCGAGAATGACGCAAGCCGCGCCCACGGTGATGAAACTGTCCGCGAGGTTGAACACCGCGAAAGACCAGGTCTGCGTGTGAAAGAGGATGTAGTCGATCACATGACCGTAGAGGAAACGGTCGATCAGGTTTCCGAGCGCCCCGGCGATGATGAGCGCGAAGCCCAGATGGGCCAGCCACCGATAATTTGGGGTATGCCGCCATAGCCAAAGCACGAAGGCGACGATGATGAGGCGCATGCCAACGATGAACCATCCATCCATGCCCGACAGCATCGAGAAGGCGACGCCGAGATTGTAGGTGCGATACAGCGCCAGCATCGGAACGACCGGCACCATCTCCTGTAACGGCAACCAGTGGTCCACCGCGATCTTGACGGCCTGATCGAGAACGACCGCGATGACGATGAAGATCAGGATCGGCAAGGGCCGGGAAAACAGGGCCGCTTTTGCAGGCGGCTGCGGGTTGGTCTCGCTCTCGGTCATCGGCTCTCGCTAAGGGTCAGGATATGGCGGCGGGCTTCGAACAGCATGACTGCCGTCGCAACTGCCAGATTGAGGCTGTCGGCGCGGCCGGCCTGCGGAATGCGGGCAAGCGCATCGGCTTCCTTCGCCAGGACATCAGGCAGGCCGGATTGCTCGTTGCCCATCAGGATGACGACAGGCTTCCTCTTGTAATCGATGGTGCGGTAGTCGACGGCGCCGGCCAGATGTGTGGCGACGACGGAGACATCGGCCTTCTTCTTCCAGGCGAGAAACTCTTCCGGCGTCGCCTTGACGACAGGCACGGCAAAGACCGAGCCCATGGTGGCACGCACGGTTTCCAGGGAAAACGGGTCGGTGGTTTCTCCGACGAGGATAACGCCGGAAGCACCTGCCGCATCGGCGGTGCGGATGATCGTGCCGAGATTGCCGGGATCGCGCACGCGGTCGAGCGCCACCCAGGTCTCGCCCGTCTTCGGCTTGACGTCTTTAAGCTGCTGCCAGCGCTGTTCGAAGACGCCGACCACCATCTGCGGATTGTCGCGACGGGTGATCGAGCCAATGACCTTTTCGCTGACCTCGAGCACCAGTCCGCCGGCGGCGACCGTCTTTGCGGCGACTTGCTCGACGAGCGGCTTGCCCTTGGCCGCCTTGGCGTAAACCAGCGTGCGGATCGTCCAGCCGAGTTCGAGCGCATCGATGACGAGCTTCAGCCCTTCGGCGAGAAAGGCACCGCTTTCCTCGCGGGACTTCTTGACCGTCAGCGCCTTGATATCCTTGACGATCGGATTGGCAAGCGAAGTGACCTCCTTGACCTGTCCGACCTTGCGCGGGCCGTCACTACGAAAATCCTGGTTCATTTCGGCACCCAGCGGCTGAAGAGAGAAGTGGAAAGCGCCCGGCCTGGCGTGCGGCCATCGAGGCCGGCCTCGCGGATAACCAGTTCGCCGGATTCGACGACGCCGCCGGCCCCGCGCATCGTCTCGCGCATCAGCTCATGGATCGAGTAGAAGCTGGCGCGGATGGAATAGGCGGTCAGCACGAGACCAAGCGCCTTCGGCGACAGGATTTCGCGGCAGATATCGAGCATCAGCGGCAGGTGCTCGAACAGATGCCAGACCTCGCCATTCGGGCCGCGGCCGAATTTCGGTGGGTCGGTGAGGATGATATCGTATTTGTTGCCGCGCCGCTCCTCGCGCAGGATGAACTTCATCGCATCCTCGCAGATCCAGCGGATCGGCAGCTTCTCCATGCGGCCCAGCGCCTGATTTTCGCGCGCCCAGCCGATCGCCTTCTTGGAGGCGTCGACATGCGTCACTTCCGCGCCGGCAGCGGCTGCCACCAGCGAAGCGACGCCGGTGTAACCGAAGAGGTTGAGGACCTTGAGCGGCCGTTTTGCCGTCTCGACCTGTTCCTTCATCCAGGCCCAATGGACGATCTGCTCGGGAAAGACGCCGACATGGCGAAACGCGGTGAAGCGGCCGAGAAAATCGACGCCGAGCAGCTGCAACGGCCAGGTCTCACCCAGCGCCTCGCGGGGGAAGCGCCAGCGGCCCATGCCGTCCTCGTCCGTGTCGCCGGTGAAGATCGCCTCGGCGTTGTCCCATACATGCGAGGCAAGCGTCGGCGGCCACAGCGCCTGCGCTTCCGGGCGGACGATCCGATACGGTCCGTATTGCTCAAGCTTCAGGCCATTGCCGCTGTCGATGAGGTGAAAATCTCCGGCGCCGAGCGACTCGAGGATAACCGGCACGCGCTCAGGCGGCCGCTCACCGTTTCTGACGATCAGCGGACGCTCGGGCGCCGCGGCTGCAGACGCAGCGACGCGCGGCTCGGCTGTTCGCTCGCTATGATCGCGTGAAGGCTTGGCCGGCCTTGAGGCATGCGCGGGCTTCGCCGGCGGCTTGCCGGGCATGTCACGCCGGGGTTTTGCCCCGAGACCGCCCGCGGCTTTCTGGCCGGGCCGGCTTTCCCTATGTTTCACCATGCTTGTCTCGAAATTGATATGTGCGTGCAAATAGCATCTGGCCGCCACTTGGCAAAGCGCTTTCCGATCTGCGATGATCCATGCACAAAATGTCACATTGGGAGGATTGCGCATGGATATGACCGGCGAAGAGCGGATCGCAGCACCCAGGGACGCCGTGTGGGCGGCATTGAACGATCCCGAGATCCTCAAGCAATGCATTCCCGGCTGTCAAAGCCTGGAGAGGGTTTCTCCGACGGAATTGACCGCAACCGTCAAGCTCAAGATCGGCCCGGTATCCGCGTCCTTCAACGGTGAGGTCAAGCTTTCCAACATCAACGCGCCGGAAAGCTACACGATATCGGGCGAGGGAAAGGGCGGCATTGCCGGCTTTGCCAAGGGCGGCGCAGATGTCGTGCTGAAGGAGGATGGCGACGAAACGATCCTGCAATATGAAGCCAAGGCGCAGGTGGGCGGCAAGATCGCGCAGCTCGGTTCGCGGCTGGTCGATTCCAGCGCGAAAAAGCTCGCACAGCAGTTTTTTGCCGATTTCACCGCCGCGATAAACGGCCAGGCCAACGCCTGATTGCCGCAACGGCGTTTCGCGTCCATATTGAGAATCATGACATCGAAATCTGACATCTGGTCCATCCGGCCAGCACGCGAAGAGGATATGCAGCGTCTTGCGGAGATTTATCTCGGCGTTCGGCGCGAAACGTTCTTCTGGGTCGATCCCGACCACTTCACCCTTGAGGATTTCGCCGTTCACAGCAATGGAGAGCGCCTGCTCGTCTGCGAAGATGAGCACGGCGTCATTGCGGGATTTGCGGCAATCTGGGAGCCGGACGACTTCATTCACATGCTGTATATCCTGCCGGCCTTTCAGGGGCACGGCGCAGGCAAGGCGCTGCTTGCTGCCCTGCCCGATTGGCCGACACGTCGCTACAGGCTGAAATGTCTGGTCAGAAATGCGCGCGCGATATCCTTTTATCAGACGCTCGGCTTCGAGATCATCGGCAACGGAGCTTCGCCGGAGGGCGATTACAAAGAAATGCGGCTCGCCGACTTCGGCTCACTTTGACGGGAGCTGACCGGCGATCTGTTCGGCGCGGGTTCGGTGCTTGTCAGCCTCCGCCTGCCAGCGCACGGCTTCCTGCGTCTGATTGCGGGCGCGCTTGCGATGCTTTCCCTGGTTGAACCAGGTCGCAGCCGCTCCGACGACCATGCCGAGGATCAGCGCCACGAACACCAATACGAACAGCGGCGCGTTCAGCGACAGCACTTGATCGTCCGGCTTGAAAGGATTGAGCGCGAGTGTCACTGATTGCCGGTTGGCAACGCAGAATATGATCAGAACGATGCCGAGCGGCAGCAATATCAGCAGATTGACGATCTTCTTGGCCATTGCTCAGCTCCTTATATTCGCGAGCACGCTTGCGCCTGCAAACATGCCGTCCTCAGCCGCAGAATAGAAAAGAGGCTGATGAATTCAAGTGCCACTGCGTCGCGGCACAATCGTGTCGAAGGGCATGGGCATGTCCGAAGGGGCATGGCTGGAAAATTCAGGCCGCGCCGACCGATCAATTGTCGTCTTCTTCCTCATCGCCGGCGCCTGGATTCAGCCGCTCGCGCAGCTCCTTGCCGGTTTTGAAGAAGGGGACCCATTTTTCCTCGACAAACACCGTGTCGCCCGTGCGAGGGTTGCGGCCAGACCGCGAAGGCCGGTTCTTGACGGAGAAGGCACCGAAGCCGCGAAGTTCGACCCGGTTTCCGGCTGCGAGCGCATCGGTGATCTCATCGAGGACAGCGTTGACGATATTTTCGACGTCGCGGTGATAGAGATGCGGGTTGCGGGCGGCAACAATCTGCACCAATTCCGATTTGATCACGGCTACCCCCTTTAAATCATTGATTTATTAATCGGCTGCACCCTGCCAAACAGAAAGCAGGCCGTCAAGAAACAACTTTTCTGTCATGATCTTCTGGAGAGCGTCTCCTTTTATAAAAGGATCATAACCGAGCATGTTTAGCAACCGGGAAGCAGCAGCCGGCCAAAAGAAGGATGAGCTCTTGTCCTCGGGCTTCCAATCGACGATCGGCAGGTCCTTCTTGACCTTGCGCGTTTCGAGGTATGTGCGGATTTCGTCTTCGCCGCCGAGGGTGTCGATCAACTTGTTTTGAAGCGCCTGCCGGCCCGTAAATATGCTGCCATCGGCGAGCTTCAGCACCTGTTCGCGCGGCAGTTTGCGGCGATCCGCGACGAGGTCTACAAACCAGCCATAGCTGTCCATGACCATGTTGCGGATCATGTTCTTGGCGTCTTCGCTGGCCGGATGGAAGGGCGACGGCTCGGCCTTGAGCGGTGCCGACTTGATCTCGTCGAGGGAAACGCCGACCTTGTCGAGCAGATCCTTCACCTGCGGGTACTGAAAGATGACGCCGATCGATCCGGTGATCGACGTATCCCCCGCGACAATATCATCGCCGGCGGCTGCGATCATGTAACCGGCCGAAGCGGCGACCGTACGGATGTCGGAAACGACAGGCTTGTTGGCCGCGACGGCGCGGATCGCCTTGAAGATGCGCTCGCCGCCATACGTCGTGCCGCCGGTCGACGAGATGGAAACGATCAGCGCCTTGACCTGGTCGTTGTCGCGGATCTTCTTCAGCCGCTCGAGAAGTTCGGGGTCGTCCTGGATGAGCCCGGAAATCGTAACGCGGGCGATTTGCGGCCCGCGCGTATCCGGCAGGTCGCTCGCAAAGAACCGATAGAGCGCAAAACCAAGCCCCACGAGCAGCAAAACTGCAATAATGCGCCAGAAACCCAGCTTGCGGCGTAATTGTCGCCGATCCGCGATTGCAGAACTGTCCATCACGCCTTATTTCTCCCTGAAACAAACTGAATGCGATACCAACAGGACCATAACACCTTGAAACCGGCACAATCCTTAGACAAAAGCTGTCCCCGTCTTCGATGTCGCCGAAGGGACGTCGCTCTGTTGGTTCATCAGATAGGGTATCGCCCCGTCGGATGAAACCGATTTATGGCATATTTTCCTGCCAAATTTCCCGGGTTGCTGAAAAAAATCCATATTGGCAAGCCAGCGCAATAATGCGAAACGATCCGATGGGCTTTTGACACAGCCTCGAATGGCGTGAATGCGGTTCTCCGGATCAGATAAAGACGGACCTTGTTGCATGCTCAATACGATCGAGACCCCCGGCGAGGCCATTCGCTCATTGCCGGAGCGCAACGCATATAGAGACGCGACCTTCCACTCCTCGCGCGTGAGAAGGCTCAGGGTATTATTGCCGTTGGCCGCCGTGATCGTCACGCTCATCTTCGTTGCCGTATCCGTCATCCGCGCGTATCTGCCCGCAGAGATCCAGATCGAGGGCGCCAAGATCGAGGATGGCAAGGTGGTCATGGAACGTCCCGCCATCGCCGGCCGCAACAAGGATGGCATCAATTATTCCATGCTGGCGGAAAAGGCGCTGCAGGATATCAAGAACCCGAATATGATCACGCTGAAGACCATCAAGGCTTCGATGCCTGTCAATACCGATGTGATCGCCCATGTGACCGCTCAAAGTGCGGACTTCGACCGCCAGGCCGACACGCTGAAACTGACCGAACCTTTCACCATCGTGATGGACAACGGCTTGCGCGCCGAGTTCAAGACCGCGTTCCTGGATGTCAAGAAAGGCGACCTGTCCAGCCAGGATCAAGTTGCTATCTCCAGAGACGGCATGTCGGTTGTTGCGCGTTCGCTCAAGATGACGGATAAGGGAAGCGTAATCCTATTCGACGGACAGGTTCAAATGCATATCGAACCGTCCGCTCTCCACAATTCATCTAGCGAACAGAAGCCGGGCGGTTCATGATAAATCATTGGCAAAATTCAATTTTCCATTCCAGCTTTCGCAAGGCCAGCCTTCTCTGTGCCTTCGGCGCGCTTACGTTCTTCGCCGCAGCCGAAGCAGGAGCACAGACAACGACAAGCACGATGCCGGGCCTTGCCCTTTCCAAGGACCAGCCGATCCAGATCGAAAGCGACAAGCTGGAGATCCACGATCAGGAAAGCCAGGCCGTCTTCACCGGCAACGTCAAGGTCGTTCAGGGCACCACGACGATGCAGTCCGGCAAGATGACTGTCTTCTACAAGAAGAAGCAGCCCGCCGACGCCAACAAGCAGCCTGACAATCCGGTCGCCAAGGCGGCCAAGGAGCAGAATGAATCCCTGGTGTCGGGCAATGCGAACATCGACCACATTCTGGTCACCGATAAAGTCTACCTCGTTTCCGGAACGCAGACGGCAACCGCCGAAGACGGCTCCTTCGACATGACCAACCAGCTTGCCATTCTCAAAGGCAAGAAGGTTGTGCTGACGGACGGACCGAACGTCTTCACCGGTTGCCAGCTCACCGTGCACATGGCGACAGGCGAAGCTCAGCTGGATTCCTGTGGGGGCCGTGTCCAGATCCAGCTCGATCCGAAGTCGCAGCAAGTGCAGCAGCAACAAAAGAAAAACTGATACTGGCGCCCTCGTGACCACATCCACAACCTCCACCCTACCCGGCATGCCCGGACCGTCTTCTGCGACATCCGGCACGCCGGCCGCGGATAAAGCACGCTATCAGGGCACCCTGATCGCGCGCGGCCTCACCAAGACCTACCGCACACGGCGCGTCGTCAACGGCGTTTCGCTGGTGGTGCGGCGCGGCGAGGCGGTTGGCCTGCTCGGACCGAACGGTGCCGGCAAGACCACCTGCTTCTATATGATAACCGGGCTGGTGCCGGTGGATGAAGGTACGATCGAGATCGATGGCAACAACGTCACCTCGATGCCGATGTATCGACGCGCGCGTCTCGGCGTCGGCTATCTGCCGCAGGAAGCGTCGATCTTTCGCGGACTGACGGTGGAGGAGAACATCCGCGCCGTGCTTGAAGTTCACGAGAAGGAC
Source organism: Rhizobium sp. ASV8 (assembly GCF_016429255.1). Classification (GTDB taxonomy): domain Bacteria; phylum Pseudomonadota; class Alphaproteobacteria; order Rhizobiales; family Rhizobiaceae; genus Rhizobium. The sequence goes on along the minus strand of NZ_JAELUG010000008.1, from coordinate 49,895 downwards.
AAGACGAAGCGCGAGCGCAAGATCGACGAGCTGCTGGAAGAGTTCCACATCCGCAATCTGCGCACGGTGCCGGCAATCGCCCTCTCGGGCGGCGAACGGCGACGTCTTGAAATCGCCCGTGCGCTCGCGACCGATCCGACCTTCATGCTGCTCGACGAACCATTCGCCGGCGTCGATCCGATTTCGGTCGCCGACATCCAGAACCTTGTTCATCACCTGACGGCACGCGGCATCGGCGTGCTGATCACCGACCACAACGTTCGCGAAACGCTTGGCCTGATCGACCGCGCCTACATCATCCATGCGGGCGAAGTGCTGACCCATGGCAGGGCCAACGATATCGTCAGCAACCCTGAAGTTCGCAAACTCTATCTCGGCGACAATTTCAGCCTTTGATTGGCCGATATTAGACCGGTTCGCCCGCTAATATTACCGAGATCCGCCATGGTGCCGAAATCTATTTTCGGCTGCATAGTTCCGCTTGACCAAAACTTATAAAAAAGCAATTTTTGGGCCAGTTGGAATTTCGCAAAGATCTTGGAGACGAAGACCGCGAATTCCCTACAGCATCGGCCCGAAAATCTGACACGATTTTCGGAAAGCCTGATGTGCAGAGTAAAGAGATAGAGCGGCCTTTGTGCTTCCATAAGGAAGCACGGCGCCCTAGGAATTCAAGGGAGTCCTGCGTCCGCCATGGCATTATCGGCCAATCTTTTCCTGCGCCAAAGCCAAAGCCTGGTGATGACACCGCAACTGATGCAATCCATCCAGTTGCTGCAGATGACTCACGTTGAGCTGACCCAATTCATCGCACAGGAAGTCGAAAAAAATCCGCTGCTGGAATTTGCGTCAAATGACGAGGATTTGGGCGGCCATGGCGAGCGCGAGGCAAAGGACGACCACTTCGAGACGGCGGGCGAAACGGGCAATGACGACTTCGGCGCCAGCACGGACAACCTCGCCAGCGACTGGTACGAGAGCGACAATACCGGCCATGCCGACAGGCTGAGCAACGAGCTCGACAGCAATTTCGGCAACGTCTTTTCCGACGATGCAAGTCCGCAGCGCGCGGATGCGCCTGAGCTTTTGAGCCAATGGAAATCCATGCCCGGCGGCGAGGCAGGCGAAAGCTACGATCTGGACGACTTCGTTGCCGGTCAGATATCGCTGCGCGATCATCTAAACCAACAGATCCCTTTCACGCTTCCCGCCATCGGCGACCGGTTGATCGCCCAGCATCTCGTCGACCAATTGGACGAGAGCGGCTATCTCCGCGCCGATCTCGACGAAACTGCCGAGCGCCTCGGCTCGACCGTCGGAGAGGTGGAGCGCGTGCTGAGTGTCTTGCAGCTGCTGGATCCTCCGGGCGTTTTTGCCCGTTCCCTCAGCGAGTGTCTGGCAATCCAGCTTCGGCAGAAGGATCGCTTCGATCCCGCCATGGAGCGGCTGATCGAGAATCTGGAGCTGCTTGCCCGGCGCGATTTCGCGACGCTGAAGCGGCTCTGCGGCGTCGACGAGGAAGATCTTCTCGACATGATGGCCGAAATCCGCCAGCTCAATCCGAAGCCCGGCAGCGGCTTCGAAACCGGCATATCCGAGTCCATTATGCCCGATATCGTGGTGCGCCCGTCTGCGGACGGTAGCTGGCTGGTGGAGCTCAATCCCGATGCCCTGCCGCGCGTATTGGTCAGCCAGTCCTATTTCGCCTCGGTATCGAAGACCAGTCAGGATCACGCCTTCCTCTCGGAATGCCTGCAGAACGCCAACTGGCTGACCCGCAGCCTCGACCAGCGCGCCAAAACGATCATGAAGGTCGCCAGCGAGATCGTTCGGCAGCAGGACGCCTTTCTGATCCACGGCGTCGATCATCTGCGCCCGCTCAATCTGAAGACCGTGGCGGATGCCATCAAGATGCATGAGTCGACCGTCAGCCGCGTAACCTCGAACAAATACATGTTGACGCCGCGCGGGCTGTTCGAGCTCAAATATTTCTTCACGGTTTCGATCAACGCCGTCGAGGGCGGCGATGGCCATTCCGCCGAAGCCGTGCGCCACAAGATCCGCCTGCTAATATCGAATGAGAGCCCCGATGCGGTGCTTTCCGACGACGATATCGTCGATACGCTGAAAAAGGGCGGCATCGAGCTTGCTCGCCGCACGGTTGCAAAATACCGCGAAGCCATGAACATCCCCTCGTCCGTGCAGCGACGTCGAGAGAAGCGAGCACTGGCAAAAGTCGGCAGTTTCTGACGATTGACGATGTTCAATCGTAGATTGTCTATCTCCTAACAGTCCGTTAAGATGCAGTTGACTTTCCAATGCGGCAGGGCTAGAAGCCCGCCGCAATCGCTGCAGGACAGCATGACCATGAAACTTATCCCCATCATCCCGAAGGCGGCCGATATACGCAATTTGTCTTTGACCGCGTGAAGTGCTTGGATGAGCTTGAGGCTTGGCGTAAACTGGTACGCGCAATAACCACTACAAGAAGGGAAACTCCATGAGTGTGCGTGTCTCCGGTAAACATATGGAAATTGGTGACTCCTTCCGTCAGCGGATTGAGGACCAGATCGGTATGGCCGTGACGAAATACTTCGACGGGGGGTATTCGGGTCAGGTAACTGTGCACAAGTCCAGCTCGCGCTTTGCGGCCGATTGCAAGCTTCACCTCGACAGCGGTGTCGTATTGCATGCAGCCGGCGAAGCCATGGACCCGCAGCTTGCCTTTGACGCAGCGTCCGAGCGTATCGAAAAGCGTCTGCGACGCTACAAGCGCAAACTCAAGGACCACCAGGCCGGCAATCATTCGAACGGTCAGGCAGAAGTTGCCTACACCGTCATGGACGGCGTCCCGGATGACGACGATGAGGTTCCCGCCGATTTCGCTCCGGCGATCGTCGCCGAAAGCACGAAGAAATTGATGACAATGTCGGTCGCGACCGCCGTGATGGCGCTCGACATGACCGACGAACCGTTGCTGCTCTTCCGCAGCCCCGGCAAGGAACACCTCAACATCGTCTACCGTCGACAGGACGGTAACATTGGCTGGATAGACGCGGCCAATATCAAAGGCTGAGAATAGAAGATGAGCGGCGACTGAGCGTAAAGTCAGCCGGCCGCCGCTCCCCCGTTTACCGGTTCTCGGCGACACGAAGGATAAAGAGAATGGCATTGGCAGATTTGCTACACCAAGATGCGATCATCCCCGCCTTGAAGGCAAATTCCAAAAAACAACTGCTTCAGGAGCTGGCAGCCAAGGCCTCCAAACTGACCGGACTGCCCGAGCGCGAGATATTCGACGTCGTGCTGCAGCGCGAGCGCCTCGGATCTACCGGTGTCGGCAACGGCATCGCCATTCCGCACGGCAAGCTTGCCAGCATCAAGTCCATCGCAGGGATCTTCGCGCGCCTGGAAGCACCGGTCGATTTCGAAGCGCTGGACGACCAGCCCGTCGATCTCGTCTTCCTGCTGCTCGCGCCTGAAGGCGCAGGTGCAGACCACCTCAAGGCACTCTCCCGCATTGCCCGCGTTTTGCGAGACCAGGATCTGGTCGCAAAACTGCGCGCCACCGATTCCGCTTCGGCGATCTATGCGTTCCTCAACGAGGAACAGGCCTCCAACGCCGCCTAAAGCGCGCCGCGATCTTTGAGATTCGCTTCACGCGCTTTAGCTTCTTAGATTTTGCGCACGTCGTTATCGCAAAACCGCTGCACACTTTTGCGCGACATGCTTTGACGAATTGCGTTGCATCGGACCAAGGCAAAAATAAGAGCCGGATGATCTGAGATCATCCGGCTCTTATTTTTAAACGCTATGGTGGCTCAAATCCTTCTGGGGTCCATGAGCCGCCCATCTCCTGCTCCTGAGGATTCCAGGGAACGCTACGAGCTTCCCTGGAAATGCTCCAAGAAGATCAGGCGTCTTTTTCGTCCAGCGGGCTGTTGACGCTCTGCTCGGCGTTTTCGACGATCTTCGGACCACCCTTGGCGACACCGACCATGGCCGGGCGCAGGACGCGGTCGCCGATGACGAAGCCGGCCTGTACCACCTGTACGACCGTGTTGTTCGGCACTTCCGGGTTCGGTACTTCGAACATCGCCTGATGGAAATTAGGATCGAACTTCTGGCCGATCGGCTCGAGCTGGCGCACGCCATGGCGCTCCAGGGCCGAGAGCATCGAACGCTCGGTCATCTCGACGCCTTCGATCAAGGTCGTCAAGCCGGCATCGCCGCCAGCGCGCGCTTCAGCCGGAATGGCGTCCAGCGTGCGGCGCAGGTTATCCGCCACCGCCAGCATATCGCGGGCGAAGCTTGCCACGGAGTAGGACTTTGCGTCCTTCACCTCGCGCTCGGTGCGCCGGCGTAGATTGTCCATCTCGGCGGCGAGGCGAAGGTAGCGATCACGCAGTTCGCCGTTCTCGGCCTTCAGCAGCTCAACCGGATCAGGCTGAGACGGTTCCACCGCATCAACGGTTTCCACAGTGTCCTGCGCGAAATCCGCTGAAGTATCGGCCACCGTGGCGTCAGGTCCGGTTTTCGTTGTTTCGTCGGTCATGACGGTCTCCGAATTGCTTTGTCTTTTAGATGTGCCCGATATCGAGGTTTAGCCGGAAAAAATCAAGGCTTTGTCGAGAAGATCGGGCAAATCTCGGCTTTGCGCGGACCGCGGACGGTTGCGAGCGACAATGTCCTGACTTTACATGCCCGGCCGTGACAGCCTCGAAATCAGCTGTGCGGTATAATCGACCATGGGCACGATCCGGGCATAGTTGAGCCGTGTCGGGCCAATGACGCCGACCGCACCGACGATCCGGTCATCATCGTCGCGATATGGCGCGACGATGAGCGAGGAGCCGGACAACGAGAAAAGCTTGTTTTCCGAGCCGATAAAGATGCGCACGCCCGGTCCGCTTTCGGCAAGGTTGAGGATCTCGATGAGACTGTCCTTCTTTTCGAGGTCGTCGAAGAGCAGACGCAGGCGATCCAGATCCTCGGCGCCGCCGACTTCTGCCAGCAAATTGGCGTGGCCTCGCACGATGAGCTGCGTCGGCTTGCTTTCGTCATCATCGCCCGACAGCACGGCGATGCCGCGCTCGACCAGCTCATGCGAGAGACTGTCCAGCTCGCGTCGGACGCTGTCTTTCAGATTTTGCAGCTGGCGGCGCAACTCCGGGAGGGTCTGGCCCGTCATATGGGCATTGAGGAAATTGGCGGCTTCCGTAAGCTGCGACGAGGTGACGCCAGCCGGCAGTTCGATAATGCGGTTTTCGACCTGATCGTGATCGCCGACGAGTACGGCGAGCGCCTTGGTCGCCTCCAGGCGAATGAACTCGACATGCTTCAACACGGGATCGTTCTTGGAGGTGATCACAAGGCCGGCGCCGCGCGAGATGCCCGAAAGCATACGGCTGGCTTCCGTCATGACCGATTCCATCGGTTGATCGCGATTGCCGCCGCGCACCTGGCGATCGATGCTGGCGCGGTCCTCGGCGGAGAGATCGCCGACCTGCATGAAGGCGTCGACGAAGAAGCGCAAGCCGATCTGGGTGGGGAGGCGACCGGCGCTGATATGGGGTGAATAGATCAAGCCCAGCTCTTCCAGGTCGCTCATGACATTGCGCACCGATGCCGGCGAAAGCGACATCGGCAACAGCCGCGAGAGATTGCGCGAACCGAGCGGCTCGCCATTCTCCAGGTAGCCTTCGACGATACGGCGGAATATTTCCTTGGAGCGTTCGTCAAGCGCAGCAATGACATCCGAAACCGACGATGTCGTGAATACCATTTCGCTGCCAAATCCGTTCCGTTGAGCCTTAGCGAAAATATAATCATTCGGTTAGCAATCGCAAAAGGGAAAAATGCGGCGCCTGCCGAACCAGGGCTTTTCCACCTGCTTTTCCTTTGCAAAACCCGCCTGTGGGTCGTAGAAGCGGTCAACGAACTTTCAGGAGAGTGGAATGAGACCTTCAGGCAGAAAAACCGACCAGATGCGCAAGGTGTCGTTCGAGCGTAATTTTTCCAAGCATGCGGAAGGCTCCTGCCTGGTGAAATTCGGCGACACGCATGTGCTGTGCACGGCCAGCCTGGAAGACAAGACGCCGCCATGGCTGCGCAACAGCGGCAAGGGTTGGGTCACCGCCGAATACGGCATGCTGCCGCGCGCCACCGGCGAGCGCATGAAGCGTGAAGCTGCAACCGGCAAGCAGGGCGGCCGCACGCAGGAAATCCAGCGCCTTATCGGCCGGTCGCTCCGCGCGGTCGTCGACCTGAAGGAATTGGGCGAACGGCAGATCACCGTCGACTGCGACGTCATCCAGGCGGACGGCGGTACGCGCACGGCCTCCATCACCGGTGGCTGGATCGCGCTTTACGACTGCCTGAAATGGATGGAGAGCCGCAACATGATCAAGGTCGATCGCGTGTTGAAGGATCACATCGCCGCCATCTCCTGCGGCATCTTCGCGAACCAGCCGGTGATCGATCTCGATTATCTCGAGGATTCCTCGGCTGAAACCGACGCCAACTTCGTCATGACGGGCAAGGGCGGCATCGTGGAGATCCAGGGAACGGCCGAAGGCGCGCCCTTCAGCGAAGAGGAATTCGCCACGCTCATGGGTCTTGCCAAGAACGGCATTGCCGAACTGGTGGAACTGCAGAAGCAGGCAATCGCCTAAGGACCTCTCGCCATGACGGACGCGGCTATCGGAAGCATCCTGGAAACAGCCCTGTATGCCGACGATCTCGATGCCGCCGAAGCCTTCTATGGCGGCATTCTGGGGCTGGAGAAAATCTCGCGCGGCGGCAACCGTCACGTCTTCTATCGTTGCGGACCGGGCGTGCTTTTGATCTTCAACGGCGAGGAAACCGTAAAGCCGCACGAACCGGGTGCCCTGCCCGTACCCCCGCATGGCACGAAGGGACCAGGCCATGTCTGTTTCCGTGTCGGTGGCGACGATATCGAGGCCATGGCGCGGAGACTGAAAACTGCCGGCATTGCCATCGAAGCCGATTTTCACTGGCCCAATGGCGGCCGTTCGATTTATTTCCGCGATCCGGCCGGCAACAGCCTGGAATGCGCCGAACCCCGCATCTGGGGCCTATGACGGGACAAGACATGCGCAAGCTCGATACTAAAACCATCGTTGTCGCCAGCCACAACGCCGGCAAGATCCGCGAGATACAGGATCTGATCGGCCCCTTCGGCTTTACCGCCAAATCGGCTGCCGAACTCAACTTTATCGAGCCGGACGAAACCGGCACGACATTCGAGGAAAACGCCGCCATCAAGGCGCTTGCCTCGGCCCAGGCCTCCGGCCTGCCGGCCCTGTCGGACGATTCTGGGCTGGTGATCGACGCACTGGGCGGCGACCCCGGCGTCTACACCGCCAATTGGGCTGAAACGGCCGACGGAACCCGCGATTTCGCGATGGCGATGCAGAAGGTCGAAACCGCACTTGAGAAGGCTGGAGCAACCTCGGCGGACAGTCGGACTGCCCGCTTCGTCAGTGTGCTTTGCCTTGCGTGGCCTGATGGCCATACCGAGCTTTTCCGGGGCGAAGTCGAAGGCACAGTCGTGTGGCCGCCGCGCGGCACGCAGGGCTTCGGCTACGATCCGGTTTTCCAGCCGGAGGGCTATCAGACTACTTTCGGCGAAATGAGCGCCGAACAGAAGCATGGCTGGAAGCCGGGCGATCCGCAGGCGCTGTCGCATCGTGCCCGCGCTTTCAAACTTTTTGTCGAAACCTGCCTGGAGGCATAAGCTTACTTCGTGGAAATCGTAGATACGCAGGACTTGATGCGCGGGGCGCAATTGCTACCTGATACCGGCGAACCCGGTTTCGGCGTCTATGTGCATTGGCCATTTTGCGCGGCCAAGTGTCCCTATTGCGATTTCAATAGCCATGTCCGCCACCAGTCGGTCGATCAAGAGCGCTTCGCTGCCGCCTTTCTGAAGGAGATGGCGACGATGCGGATGCTTAGCGGCGCGAAGACCGTGACCAGCGTCTTCCTCGGCGGCGGCACACCCTCCCTGATGAAACCGGAAACCGTCGGCGCGATCCTCGATGGCATTGCCAAGACCTGGCATATGCCTGATGGCATCGAAATCACCATGGAAGCCAATCCCTCGAGCGTCGAGGCGGAGCGCTTCCGCGGCTATCGTGCGGCCGGCGTCAACCGCGTGTCGATGGGCGTGCAGGCGCTGAACGACCGTGACCTGAAATTTCTCGGGCGTCTGCACAATGTCGAGGATGCGCTGAAGGCGATCAAGCTGGCGCGCGAGATCTTCCCGCGCATGTCCTTCGACCTCATCTACGCCCGTCCCAACCAGACCGTCGAGGAATGGGAGCGCGAGCTCAGGCAAGCAATCTCCTATGCGGTCGATCACCTCTCGCTCTATCAGCTGACGATCGAGGAGGGCACGCCCTTCTACGGCCTTCACAAGGCGGGTAAACTGATCGTGCCGGACGGCGATCAATCGGCACTGCTCTATGAGGCAACGCAGGAGATCACCGAGCGCGAGGGTATGCCGGCCTACGAGGTTTCCAACCATGCGCGCCCTGGCGCCGAGAGCCGGCACAATCTCACCTATTGGCGCTACGGCGATTATGCCGGTATTGGCCCAGGCGCCCACGGTCGCTTGACCCACGGCCCGCAGAAGCTGGCAACCGCAACAGAGCGCAAGCCGGAAAGCTGGCTCGAGATGGTCGAGCGCGACGGCCACGGCATGATCGACCAGGAAATGCTTGGCTTCGATGAACAGGCTGACGAATTGCTGCTGATGGGGCTGCGGCTCCGCGAGGGCGTCGATCTCGCCCGCTGGCAGCAACTTTCGGGCCGCGATCCCGATCCGCAGCGCGAGGCGTTTTTACTGGAACACGGTTTCATAGAGCGGATCGGCAATTCCCGCCTGCGCTGCACGCCAGCGGGAATGCTGGTTCTCGACTCCGTCGTCGCCGATCTCGCCTGTTAAGCGCCTCCCCTTACGGGGATAGTCGCCGCACGGCGGTGGGTGTGTGATCTCCGAAAGCACAATCGAGACTTCGGTTCCAGACAACATCGCGCCGCCCCGGCACTATGTGCCGACCCTTCCCCTTGAGTGGAGGGTGAGCAATCTTCCGTCGATGGCCGCAAGGCCGAGTGCGATCATCGCCATGCCAATGAAATGTTTTGGCTGCAGGCTCTCGCCAAGGACAAGCGCGCCTAGAAGAATGGCGCTGACGGGAATGAGGAAGGTTACCAGCATCAGGTTCGTGGCGCCCGCCGTCGCCAGGATGCGGAAGAACAGCACGTAGGCGACGGCTGTCGAAAGGATCGCCAGGCCGGCAAGCGCAAGCCATGCCTCCGCCGACGGCGTTGCGAGCGTCCAAGGGTGATCGACAAGGAGCGCGATCGGCAGAAGCAATATGGCCGAACCCGTGACCTGACCGGCGGCGGGAATGATGGGGGCGAGCCCCATGCGACGGAAACGGCGGCCGAATATGCCGGCCAGCGAGTAGCTGAAGGCCGCACCCAGAACCGCCACTTGCGCCAGCAGATTAGAGCCGAGGCTGGCGAGTACCGACGGTCCGATCATCAACGCTACGCCGGCGAAACCGACAATAACGCCGATCAGGCGATTTCCGGTCATCTTTTCGTCCGTCGTCAGGAAATGAGCAACGACCACGGCAAAGAGCGGCGTGGTGGCGTTGAGGATAGAGGCGAGACCGCTGGCGATGTGGGTCTGCCCCCAAACGATGAGCAGAAAGGGAATGACATTGTTGAGGAAGCCCATCCCGAAGAAGGCAAGCCAGGCCTGACGATCCCTTGTCATGGAATGGCCGGTCAGCCGCACGATGATGTGCAAGGCGACTGCCGCCAGCCCCACGCGGGCAGTGACGATGGTGAAGGGTGGAAGTTCACGCACAAGAATGCCGTTGAAGAGGAAGGAGCCGCCCCAAAGAATGGACAGGCCCACCAACATGCTCCACTCGACTGCACCCATTGATTTTTGCGGCATGACGAAACTCCGATATCATTCGATTGAGTTCAACTTATCGACGGACTGGCTGCGTTCACTTGTCATCGAGAGAAATCATGTTGATGATCATGCGATATCGACCGACTGACAAACGAGTCTTTCTCTGTCTTCGATTTAGGAAAACTCAATCGTAATGGATCAATTGCCCTCTCTTTCGGCGCTGCGCGCCTTTGAGGCTTCCGCCCGGCACCTCAGCATGACGCTGGCGGCGAGCGAGTTGCATGTGACGCCTGGCGCCATCAGCCTGCAGATCCGCGATCTCGAAAGCTCGCTTGGCGTGCGGCTCTTCGAGCGGAGACCACGCAGCCTGGCCTTGACGATGGATGGTGCCGAATATTTCGCGACGATGCGGACAGCCTTCCGCCTCATTCGCGAGGCGACCGCAGCGCTTGCGATGCGGGCGAAGGACACGGTCGTGACCATCACCTGCACCGCCGGCTTTGCCACGCATTGGCTGGTGCCGCGACTGAGGCGCTTCGAGGAGGCGCATCCCGACATCGATCTTCGCATCAGCGCTTCGCATCGGATGATGGACTTCCAGCGGGACGGAATAGACATCGCCATTCGCCATGGCCTTGGCGGCTATGAGGGGTTGGCGAGCGAAAGGCTGCTCGATGACGAATATGTGCCGATGTGCACGCCTGAGATGGCTGCGACGCTCGGCACCTCGCCTGCGGTTGACGCTCTCGCAAATCTCACGCTGATCCATGACGTCTATCGGCGAGATTGGGAGCTTTGGCTACAGGCGGCCGGCGCAACCCGCGTGGATGCCACACATGGACCGGTCTTCACAGACGGTATGGGCGCCTATCACGCGATGAAGGCGGGGCTCGGGGTTGCGCTGATGCGCCGCTCCTTCGTGGCGCAGGATTTGGCTGAAGGAGCACTCGTCGCCCCCTTCCCGATCGGGCTTGCAAGCGCCTTCGCTTATCATCTCGTCTATCCCCCCGGCGCATTGGAGAGACCAGCAATTGCGACCCTGCGTGCCTGGCTGCTTTCCGAGGTTTCGCGCGCGACACCGCCAGCTTGAGCGCCAAGCGCTCCAAGTGCGACAACGCATCGGGCGAGCGGCCGAGCCCAATAGCCGGCTAACGGCACTCAAAAAAAACGGCCGGCTTTTGGGCCGACCGTCGAGCATCATAGAATATCGATCGCGAGCCTTATTCGTTGATGAGGCGCTTCAGCAGCTCGATCTCATGCGAAAGCTTGCTATCGCCGGAGATCAGTTCCTCGATCTTGCGCACGGCGTGCAGAACCGTGGTGTGATCACGACCGCCGAAACGACGGCCGATTTCCGGGAAGGAACGCGGCGTCAGGGTCTTCGACAGATACATGGCGATCTGGCGCGGCTTGACGATGACGCGCGTGCGGCGGTTCGAGACCAGTTCCTGACGCGAGACGTTGTAGTGACGTGCGACGATACGCTGGATGTCTTCGATGCGCACGCGGCGCGGCTCGCCGGAGCCGACCAGATGAGCGAGAAGCTCGTCGACGCGCTCGACCGTCAGGTTCGGCTCGAAAGAGCGACGGAAGATGAGCTGGTTGAAGGCGCCTTCCAGTTCGCGGCCGCTTGCCGTGACATTGCGGGCAACGTGCGACAGAAGCTCTGCCGGGATTTCCAGCGACGGATCGTCCTGACGGGCAGCATCGAGGCGGCGCTTGAGGATTTCAAGACGCATTTCATAGTCAGGCGCCTCGACCTCGATCGCCACACCGCCTTGAAGGCGCGAACGAACGCGCGGATCGAGCGATTCCAGCTCCCAAGGAGCGCGGTCGGCGGCGACGACGACCTGCTTGGCGCTGTCGAGCAGCATGTTGAGCAGATGGCAGAACTCGTGCTGGATCATCTTGCCTTGCAGGAACTGCATGTCGTCGATGATAAGCAGATCGATGTTGCGCAGCGAATCCTTCAGCGTCAGCGCGTCATTGTCGCGGATCGCGGTTGCAAAGCGCCACATGAAGTACTCAGCGGTCAGATAGACCACGCGCAGGCCGCGCGGGTTCTGGACGGCCGCATTGGCGATCGCCTGCAGCAGGTGCGTCTTGCCGAGGCCGACCGTCGCGTGGACGAACAGCGGATTGAAGCGCACGGCGCCGGAACCTGCCTCTGCGATGGTCTTTGCGGCGGCAAGGCTCACCCGGTTCGAGCCGCCCTCGACGAAGGTGTCGAAGGTAAAGCGAGAGTCGAGCGGCGAGCCGAACAGCGGCGAACCCGAGGTCGACGGCCGGGCTGCAGCGGCCGCACTGACGGCTTGAGCGGCGGCATGGCCGGCCGGCTGGGCAACGGCGCGACGGATCGGCGCAACGGCAGCCTGATCCGGCACGACGGCCTGCTCTTCAGCAGATGGCTTTGTGCTCTGCCGCGCTGCGGTGCGCACCAGAATTTCGACTTTCAGGACCTCTGCATCTTCAGCCTGGAAAAGGCTGGTGATCAGGTCGAGATAACGATTGTTGATCCACGACTTCAAAAAGGTCGTCGGAACGGTGAGACGAACGACGCTCTTGGATACCGAGTGGAGCTTGAGCCGCGCAAACCAGCTGGCATAAACATCGGGACCAACCTGAGCCTTCAAGCGCGCGCTGACGCGCTCGAACAAAACATTCTGCGCCACGTCGCCCTTATCCCCCGCCGCTTCTAAGCAAACCGCGCCGAACGCCTGTGCATTGTCCCCTTTTTCCAACGCACCCGCCGTCCTCGTATGTATCTGCATGTAGTGCCGCCTTCCACAGTCTCTTGCAGGGCGAGGCAGCATAGCGCCGTCGCCCCTGGATCTTCGCCAAGGCATGGTGGTCGCGCTCGTTGTCCAAGCAGCGCCGCATACCGGTTCATCAGCCGAGCCCAGCCAATGGGCTTTACAGAAGCACTGTGGCGAAAACCGTTCTTCAAAACGGCCGCCGTCCTGGCGTCTGTAGTTGGAACATGAGTCGGCCCTCGTATTCCGACCGGCTGCCCCAACGGCTGTCAACTTTTCTCCCCTCCCCGCAGCCGTGTCATCGACCAGGGCCACAAAGGACAGACAAGCTACCTCGTTCCGCAAGCGTTGCCGCTTCCGGCTTTAACTCGTCAACTGTTTGAAAAAACGGAACTGAACCGCTCCGTCACAAGAGACAAAATCACCCACGCCGCCGTTAGTGACGGTGTTCGCAAAAGCCGTTTAAGGTGAGATCCGCGCCCCTTGTTGAAAAGCATTTAGGCAGGATCGTGGGCAGATATCAACGATGAATTTTACACAAAATTAAGAGGCAGCCATTGACTCCGGAGGTCAATTTTGACTGTCACAAGCCCTTCAAAAAAGAATCGCTGTTGAATCAAAGAGATTCCCGTTCGGCGCGATTCTCATGGCTTTCAAAACAAAAAAAATAAAAAATCCCTTGACTCACTTGTGAGCCGGCAACGCGTCACGCAGATCACGCAGCGCTGAGATATCCTGCCACAACCCTTTGTTTTCAAAGGTATATTTCTGTCACGCCATTGACATGATCAGCCAGTCGATTTTGGTATTGCGGCAATTTTTTGGCCGAATCCAAAAAGCCCGGCACAAAGGCCGGGCTTAAGTGTAACGACGAAATCGTTAATAGAATGTTAGGCGGTCGGAGCCGAAAGGGCCTTAACACGCTTGGCAAGACGCGAAACCTTGCGGGAAGCGGTGTTGGCGTGAAGCACGCCCTTCGTCGCTGCGCGGGCCAGTTCCGGCTGAGCAGCGATGAAAGCTGCCTTGGCGAGAGCCGCGTCACCCGATGCGATGGCTTCTTCGACCTGGCGGACGAAAGTGCGAACGCGCGAGCGACGAGCCTTGTTGACTTCGGTGCGGCGGGCGATCTTGCGGGTCGCTTTTTTCGCCGAGGTAGTATTGGCCATGTATGCCTCTCTTAGAATTCGAACATAACTCCATCGTTGCAGCGCGGGCCCTGCGGCCACTTCATCCAGCAATGCGGGAGCAATTGCGGAAAACCAGAGCGGCTTTCCAAACTGTGGCGGGCATATAACCGGAATGAGCCCCGGCGTCAACGCGGATTCTTGCCGAAGGCTCGTAATTCCGGATTCTCGCCCTACCGGTTCTTGAAGGCTGGCTTGCGCTTTTCGACGAAGGCAGCCATGCCTTCCTTCTGATCTTCGGTCGAGAACAGGCTATGGAAGAGACGGCGCTCGAAACGCAACCCTTCCTCGAGCGTGGTCTCCTGGGCGCGATTGACCGCTTCCTTGGCCATGAGCACGGAAGGACGGGAATAGGATGCAATCTTGGCGGCCGCCGCCAGAGCTTCGTCCAGCAGCTTGTCCGCGGGCACGACGCGCGCCACCAGGCCCGCACGCTCGGCCTCCGCCGCATCCATCATCCGCCCCGTCAATATCAGATCCATCGCCTTCGCACCGCCGACGGCGCGCGTCAGGCGCTGCGAGCCACCCATGCCGGGAATGACGCCAAGCGTGATTTCCGGCTGACCGAACTTCGCCGTCTCCGAGGCAATGATGAAATCGCACATCATGGCAAGCTCGCAGCCGCCGCCGAGCGCAAAACCGCTGACCGCAGCGATGACAGGCTTGCGCGCCTTAGCGATGTCGTCCCAGCCGCTGAAGAAATCGTTCTTGTACGCGTCGACGAAATCGAGCGTCTGCATTTCCTTGATATCGGCGCCGGCGGCAAAGGCTCTTTCCGAGCCCGTGAGAACAATCGCGCCGATTGCATCGTCGGCGTGAAAGGCCGCATAGGCCTGCTTCAGCTCGGTGAGCACGGTAGAATTCAGCGCATTCAACGCTTGCGGCCGGTTGAGCCGGATGAGGCCAACCGCGCCGTGCGTCTCGACGATGAGGGTTTCGTAAGCCATTTTTCTCTCCCTTCAATCAGCTCAATCAATTTTGGCAGGCGGCACAATAGAAAGAAGAGCGCCCTGCCTGGACGATGCGACCGACCGTACCGCCGCAACCCGGCGTACTGCAAGGCTGTGCCTCGCGATCGTAGACCGAAAACGAATGCTGGAAGTAGCCGAGCGATCCGTCCGTCTGGATGTGATCGCGCAGGGACGAGCCGCCCGCGGCGATTGCGTCGGCAATGACTTCGCGGATGGCAACGACCAGGCTCCGCAGCGCCTCGGTGGGTTCGCCGCCGTCGGCGACCAGCGTGCCCGCGGCGCGCAGCGGCGACAGGTGCGAGCGCCACAATGCCTCGCAAACATATATATTGCCGAGACCGGCGATGTTCTTCTGATCCAGCAGCGCGCTCTTCAACGGCTGCGCCTTACCGGCGAAACGCTCGGCGAGGTAATCGGCGCCCAGCTCGTTTCCCGTGGGTTCCGGACCAAGATCGCGAAAGAAGGGGTGGTTCGCGATCTCGGATCGCCTGACGATATCCATGAAGCCGAAGCGGCGCGGATCGTTGTAAATGACACGCGCGCTGCCATTCCCGCCCGCCAGATGGAAGACAACGTGGTCGTGCTTCTCGTCCTTGGAACGCGGATGGTGAAAATCTCCCGGCATCTCCGCAGATGCACCTGCCTCGACCCGGAACGAGCCGGACATTCCAAGATGCGAGACGATCGTCATGCCGTCATCGAGGTCGATCAGCAGATATTTGGCGCGGCGGGACAGCGACGTGATGCCGCGCCCTGAAACGATCCCAGCGAAATCTGCAGGGAACGGAAAGCGCAAATCCTTGCGGCGCAGCTCCAGCTCCTTGAGAACGGCGCCTTCCATGGAGGGAGCGAGGCCCCGTCTGACGGTTTCGACCTCTGGTAATTCCGGCATGGCTATCCATCTTTGTGTTTCAACCGCTTATGATCTGGGCTATAGCCCACAGGCATTGCGGCTGGTGATCTGGCTGATGAGATAGCGTGGCAAACGCGATTTCGCTATGGTCCGCCGCTGAATACTGCGTAATTCCTGAGATCGGAATCGATTTAGGGATAAATTATGCAGCAAATTTAAAGTGCTACAGCGACCTTGCGTATCACATAAGACGCTGGGCGCTGTTGTGTAACGGAGTTGAGCCGATGGCAGACAGCCGCACCTCCGCCGATGGCGGCATGGAAACATCCTATGGCTTCCGCGAAGTGGCCAATGGCGAAAAGCAGGGCCTCGTCAACGAGGTGTTCCACAAGGTCGCCAAGCGCTACGACGTCATGAACGACGTCATGTCCATGGGCATGCACCGCGCCTGGAAAGACGCGATGATATCCGCGCTCAACCCGCGCAAGGAAGCAGGCTATAAAGTTCTGGACGTTGCCGGCGGGACCGGCGATATCGCCTTCCGCATCGTCGAATCCTCAAACCGGTTGGCACATGCAACCGTGCTCGACATCAATGGCTCGATGCTTGCCGTCGGTGCCGAGCGTGCAGAGAAAAAGAAGCTCTCGGATAACCTCACCTTCGTCGAGGCGAATGCCGAAGAGCTGCCCTTCGAGCCGAACTCTTTCGACGCCTATACGATCGCCTTCGGCATCCGTAACGTGCCGCGCATCGATGTCGCTTTGAAGGAAGCCTATCGCG
Organism: Rhizobium sp. ASV8; assembly: GCF_016429255.1. Classification (GTDB taxonomy): domain Bacteria; phylum Pseudomonadota; class Alphaproteobacteria; order Rhizobiales; family Rhizobiaceae; genus Rhizobium. The sequence continues at coordinate 33,396 of NZ_JAELUG010000008.1, read as the reverse complement.
TGCTGAAGCGCGGCGGCCGGCTGCTGGTGCTGGAATTCTCTGAAGTCGATCTGCCGCTGCTCGATCGTGTCTACGACGCATGGTCCTTCAATGCCATTCCGAAGTTCGGCAAGGCGATCACAGGCGATGCGGAGCCCTATCAGTATCTGGTGGAATCGATCCGCAAGTTCCCGAACCAGCAGGACTTCGCGACGATGATCCGCGAGGCCGGCTTCTCGCGCGTGAGCTTCACCAATTACACCGGCGGCATCGCCGCGCTGCACTCCGGCTGGAAGCTCTGAAGCATGATGTCCAGTCACCCGATGCGGCTTTTGGCCTCCACTTTCCGAGACCTTGAGACGCTATGAGTGCTTTCAGCGCATATTTCGGCCTCATCCGGGTCGGCTGGGTACTCGTGCGCGAAGGCGTGGTGATTGCCCTCCCCTCCGAGGGCTTGCCGCCTTCCGTCAGCTTCGCGAAATCCTTCGTCAGCATCTTCGCCCGCAGAAAGGCAAAGAGCCAAGCGCGTAGCGACCGGCTTGCCAAAGCGGTCGAAAGGCTCGGGCCTTCCTATGTGAAGATCGGCCAGTTTCTGGCAACGCGGCCCGACGTCGTCGGCGTCGACATGGCCAACGACCTGTCGCAGCTGCAGGACCGGATGGCCTTCTTTCCGCATGCGACCGCAACCGCGGCGATCGAGGCTTCGCTGGGGCGGCGGATCGACGATCTCTATGTCAGCTTCGGCGAACCCATCGCGGCGGCATCGATCGCTCAGGTCCATCCCGCAGAAATCGAAACGCCCGAGGGACGCAAGCGCGTTGCCGTCAAGGTGGTCCGCCCGGGTGTGCGGCAGCGCTTCGTCAACGACATCAAGGCGATGTATCTCGTGGCCGGCCTGCAGGAGCGCTTCATGCCCTCCAGCCGGCGCCTTCGCCCGGTGGAAGTGACCAAGACGCTCGAGCAGACGACCAAGGTCGAGATGGACCTGCGGCTGGAAGCGGCCGCTCTTTCGGAAATCGCCGAGAACACCGAAAAGGATCCGGGTTTCCGCGTTCCGAAGGTCGATTGGGAACGCACCGGCCGCGACGTCATCACCATGGAGTGGATCGACGGCGTGAAGATGTCCGACGTTGAGGGACTGAAGGCTGCCGGTCACGATCTCAATGCGCTCGCCGATACGCTGATCCAGTCCTTCCTTCGCCATACGCTGCGCGACGGCTTCTTTCATGCCGACATGCACCCCGGCAACCTCTTCGTCGACGCAGCCGGCATGGTCGTCGCCGTCGACATGGGCATTGTCGGGCGGCTCGGCCGGAAGGAGCGCCGTTTCCTTGCCGAAATCCTCTATGGCTTCATCACGCGCGATTATCTTCGCGTCGCGGAAGTGCATTTCGAAGCCGGCTACGTACCGTCTCACCACAACATGGAAAGTTTCGCCCAGGCGATCCGCGCCATCGGCGAGCCGATCCATGGCCAACCGGCCGAGACCATCTCGATGGGCAAGCTGCTGACGCTGCTCTTCGAAGTGACCGAACTCTTCGACATGGAGACGCGTCCCGAACTGGTCATGCTGCAGAAGACCATGGTCGTGGTCGAGGGCGTGTCGCGCATGCTCAATCCACGCTTCAACATGTGGAAGGCTTCGGAACCGGTCGTCGGCGACTGGATCCGCACCAATCTCGGTCCGAAGCGCATCATGACCGATCTGAAGGATGGTCTGAAAGCGGCCGTGAAGCTCGCGGAAGCAGCGCCCGAAATCGCTGCCAAGACCGAGAAATTCCATCACGAACTGCTCCATATGAGCGAGAACGGCCTGCGCTTCGACCCGCAGACCGCCGAGGCGATCGGCAAGGCCGAAGCCAAGCACAGCCGTTCCGGCCGTTTCGCATTGTGGGTGATCGCGCTGACGCTTCTCTACATCGCCTGGCATCTCAGCTGATCGATACCGCTCTTCCCATTATCAGCCGAGGTGATACCGGCTGATAATGGGGCAACGTCGACATTGCCGGATTTTAGTCTCTCCGAAGCTGTATACCCGAGCAAACACAGAGTTGCGCGGCAACTCGACTGGTCTCAAACTTCGAAATCAAGCCAGCTGGAGCATGATGCCGAAAGGCGTGAGCGATTTTCGAACGACATCACACTCTACTGTTTGAATCCAGGTCTACCGAGGTGTTCGCCATTTGGGATATCCCATTGGCGATAAGGCTCGCATAGCCTTGCAAAAAAGGAGAACAAAAGACATGGAGCGTCAGAGAGCCGGCATCGAACTCACCGGGCAACCCTTGGGGTTCAGCGACCTGGTTCGGATCGGCGCAGGCGTCGCCCTGCCTTCGGCATCCGAAAGCGGCATGGCACGCGTTCGGCTGGCGCGCAACGTTCTCGAAAATGCCATTCACTCCGGCATGCCGGTCTACGGCTCGACAACCGGCGTCGGCGCCATGAAGGACGTCGAATGGTCGTCCGACGATCTCGATGCCTTCAATCTCGGCCTCGTGCGCGCCCATCATTTCGGCACCGGCTCGCCCTTCTCCATGTCGGTCGTGCGCAACGCCATGGCGATCCGCGTCAATACCGCCCTGACGGGGCAGGTCGGCTGCTCTCAGGAGCTGATCGACGCCTATCTGCAACTGCTCAGCGCCGATGTCATCCCTGTGGTGCGCCGAACCGGCTCCATCGGCTGCGCCGATATCGGCCTGATGGGCCAGATCGGCGCGGTTCTGACCGGCGTCGGTGAGGCCGTCTATCGTGGCCGCCGCATGCAGGCGGCCGATGCCTTCAGCGCTGCCGGCATCGACGCCGTGAAGATGCTGCCGCGCGACAGCCTGGCTTCGCTCAGCGTCAATGCCGTGAGCTTCGCAGCCGCCGCCGAAACCACTCGCAATGCCGCCGCCTCGATCCGCGTCCTGCTTGCAACCGGCATGATGGCGGCCGGCGCGCTCGGCACCTCGCGCGATCCATGGATTTCGGTGCGCCATGTCGGCACGCCGCGCGAAGCGTTGATCGGCGCTTGGCTCTGCAACGCCTCGGACGAATGGCCCTGGCCGGTGGCGACCCATGTGCAGGACCCGCTGAGCCTGCGCATGATCGCCCAGGTCTTCGGCGCCGTCATCGAAAACCTGCTGACGGCCGGCCACAAGATCCTTGCCGCCACCGGTCGCTCCGATGACAACCCGGTCATCGTTGACGGACGTGTCATGACATCGGGCGGTTCTCTTCCACTCGATGTCACCATTCTGCTTGAGGGCGCGCTCATCTGCATGGCGCATGCCGCCCGCAACTCCTTCAACCGTTGCGTCCTGCTCGGCAACGGCCAACGGCGCGGCCTGCCGGTCAATCTCGTGCCGGAGGGCAGGATCGCCACCGGCTTCGGGCCGATCATCAAGCTTGCCGGCGAGATCTTCTCGCGCGTGCTCTCCATGTCCAACCCGGTCTCTGCACAGTCGCTGGTGGTTGCGGCTGGCATGGAAGACGAAGCCGCATTCCTGCCGCTGGTCATCGAGCGCTTCGAGCGACAGATGCGTGCGCTCAAGCGCCTCGCGGCGCTGGAAGCCCTGCTGTCGGCGCAGGCGATGGACATTCTCGGCGACAAGCCGGAGGGCGTGGCGCGCATGCTCTATGAAGTCGTGCGCAAGCATGCGGATTTCTATGTCGTCGACCGCCCTCTTTCGGCCGAGGTCGAGGCGATTGAAGAGGAACTCGCTTCCGAGGCCTTCATTTCGGAAATGATCGCGCACAAGCCGATCCTTGCCTATGATGACTTCTTCGCGCTCGGCTCGCTGGAGCGGGTCGAGGAGCGTCTTTATCGCGACACAGTCGCCATTTGAACCAACCGACTTGAACCAACCGACCGGCGGAGAGAATGCACATGGCCGATTTCGATCTTGTCCTGCAAGGCACCGTGGTTTTGCCCGAGCGCATCGTGGAAGCCGGCTATGTCGCCGTGCGCGACGGCAAGATCGCCGAAATCGGCATCGGTGTACCGCCAGCGGCCCGCGAGCGGCATCTGCTCGGCAAGGCGCTGATCCTGCCCGGCGCGATCGACGCGCAGGTGCATTCGCTCTCGCAGAAGGATCAGGAAGACTTCATCTGGTCGACGCGCTCGGCGGCGGCCGGTGGCGTCACCACCATCGTCGACATGCCCTATGACGAAGGCAATCTCGTCTGCTCGGCTGAATCGCTCAAGAAGAAGATCGACCATGCCTCTCCACAGGCGCGCGTCGATTTCGCCCTCTACGGCACTATCGACCCGGAAGAAGGTCCGGCGCGCATCGCCGAGATGGTCGAGGCCGGCGTTGCCGCCTTCAAATTCTCGACCTTCGGCACCGACCCGAAGCGTTTCCCGCGCATCCCGCCTGCCCTGCTCGATGCCTGCTTTGCCGCCATCGCGCCGACCGGCCTCACCGCCGGCGTCCATAACGAGGACGACGAAGCGGTGCGCACCTATATGGAGCAGGTGAAGGCAAGCGGCGTGACCGACTATCGCGCCCATGGCCTTTCCCGTCCGCCAATCACCGAGCTGCTTGCCATGCACACGATCTTCGAGACGGGTGCGGATACCGATTGCCCGGCCCATGTCGTGCATTGCTCGCTCGGCCGAGGCTACGACATTGCCCGCGCCTATCGCCGCGACGGCTTCGAGGCGACCGTGGAATGCTGCATTCACTACCTGACGCTCGACGAGGAAAACGATGTGCGGCGTCTCGGCGGCAAGGCGAAAATTAATCCGCCGATCCGCCCGCGCGCCGAAGTGGAAACCTTGTGGCGCAAGGTGGCGGAAGGCAATGTCTGGCTGGTCTCGACCGACCACGTCAGCTGGTCGGAAAATCGCAAAACCAATCCGGACATGCTGGCGAATGCTTCCGGCGTGCCGGGCCTGGAGGTCATGGTGCCGCTCTTCGTCAAGGGTGCTCTGGAACGCGGCGTGCCGCTCACCTGGGCTGCGAAGCTGATGGCGGAAAACCCGGCCAAGCATTTCCGCCTCGATCACATCAAGGGCGCGCTGACGCCCGGCAAGGACGCGGATATCGTGGTGCTGGAGCCGCGCGAAATGGTCTACGACGCAGCCGCGAGCGGCAACAATGTCGTCGGCTGGAGCCCCTACAATGGCATTCGCCTGCCCTGGACTGTGTCGGCCGCCTATCTTAGAGGCAAGCAGATCACCGAGGGACAGAAGGTGCTGGCCGAGCCCGGCTCAGGCAACTTCGTGCGCCCCTTGCCTCGCCAAATCATTGCCGGAGATGCTGCCTGATGACCGACCCCAAGCGCCACAACCTGCCCGTCAACGCCGACCGTATCGCCGAAGACATCGATGCGCTGGCCGGCATTACCGAACCCGGCCATCCCTGGACACGCCGCGCCTTTTCGCCGCTCTTTCTTGAGGGCCGTGCCTACATCGAAGCCCGCATGAAGGCAGCTGGTCTCACGACGCGCATGGATGCCGCCGGCAATCTGATCGGCCGCCGCGAAGGTGGCAAGCCGGGCCTCGGCACCATCCTTGTCGGTTCGCATTCCGACACCGTTCCCGATGGCGGCCGCTTCGACGGCATCGCCGGCACGATTGCCGCACTCGAAGTTGCGCGATCCTTGAAGGATCACGGCATCGAGCTCGACCATGATCTCGAGATTGTCGATTTCCTCGCTGAGGAAGTCAGCATCTTCGGCGTCTCCTGCATCGGCAGCCGCGGCATGACCGGGCAGATCCCCGAGGCCTGGCTTTCCCGCATGAGCGGCGACCGCACGCTGTCGCAGGGCATTGCTGAAGTCGGCGGTGATCCCTCCGTGTTGCTCTCCCAGAAACGCCCGGATCTTGCCGGCTTCCTGGAGCTGCATATCGAGCAGGGTCCGGTGCTGGAAGCGGAGAACAAGGATATCGGCATCGTCACCGCGATTGCCGGCATCACCCGCATTGAAATCACCGTGGAAGGTCGCGCCGACCACGCCGGCACGACGCCGATGGATCGCCGCGCGGATGCGCTGGTGGCCGCTTCGCAGCTCGTGCTGGATATTCGTCAACGCGCTGCCGAGCAGGCAAAGACGCCGGGCCATTTCGCCGCAACCGTCGGCGAATTCCGCATCGAGCCGAATGCCGCCAACGTCGTGCCCTCGAAGGTCGTGCTGCTGATCGACGGACGCGCGGAAATCCGCGGTGACATGGAAGATTTCCTCGCCTGGATCGACGGCGAGGTGAAAACCATCGCCGCTGATTATGGTGTGACGATCAATACGCCGGTGCGCGTCTCCGACAATATGCCGACGCCGGGCGCTCCCGTGCTGCTCGAAACGCTCGAGCGCGCCTGCGAGACCGTCGGTGCCAAGCATCGCCGCATGGCCTCCGGCGCCGGTCACGACACGGCCTGGATCGCCAAGGTCGCGCCCGCTGCCATGATCTTCGTGCCCTGCAAGGAAGGCCGCAGCCATTGCGCCGAGGAATGGGCCGAGAATGACGATATCGCCATGGGCGCCGCCGTGCTTTTCGAAGCGGTGCGTGACATGGACAAGAACCTCAAACAGAACCGGGAGTAGTCAATGGGACGCGTACTCGTTGCCAAGGATGTGGAAGCGGCCGTCAAGGGCGGCTCGGTTTACGCCGCAGGTGGCGGCGGTTGGGCCGATCACGGCCGCATGCTCGGCTATGCGGCCGTCAATGTCGGCAAGCCGGAGCTGGTGTCGATCGACGAGCTCAACGACAACGACTGGATCGCGACGGCAGCCGCCATCGGCGCTCCGGCCTCCACGACCCCTTGGGAAATGCAGGGCATCGATTACGTCAAGGCCGCGCAGCTGCTGCAGGATGAGCTTGGCGAGAAGCTTTCCGGCCTGATCATCGGCCAGAACGGCAAGTCCTCGACACTGAACGGCTGGCTGCCATCGGCCATCCTCGGAACGAAGGTCGTGGACGCCGTTGGCGACATCCGCGCCCATCCGACGGGTGACATGGGTTCGATCGGCATGGCCGGTTCGCCCGAGCAGATGATCCAGACCGCCGTCGGCGGCAACCGCGCCGAGAACCGCTATATCGAGCTGGTCGTGAAGGGTGCGACGGCGAAGATTTCGCCGATCCTGCGTGCGGCTTCCGACCAATCCGGCGGCTTCATCGCCTCCTGCCGCAATCCGCTGCGGGCCTCCTATGTTCGTACGCATGCGGCCCTTGGCGGCATCTCCATGGCGCTCTCGCTCGGCGAAGCCATCATCGAGGCGGAAAAGAAGGGCGGCAGCGCCGTCATCGACGCCATCTGCAAGACCACCGGCGGCCATATCCTGGCTGAAGGCACGATCACCAAGAAGGATGTCGTCTACACGAAGGAAGCCTTCGACATCGGCACCGTCACGGTCGGCAGCGGCGACAAGGCCGTGGTCATGCATGTGATGAACGAGTACATGGCGGTCGAAGACACCGGTGGCAAGCGTCTCGCGACCTTCCCTTCCGTCATATCAACGCTGTCGCCGGAAGGCGAGCCCTTGAGCGTCGGCCAGCTACATGAGGGCATGACGGTTTTCATCCTGCATGTGCCGATGGACATTATCCCGCTGTCCGCCAGCGTGCTCGATCCCACAGTCTATCCCTCGGTCGAGAAGGCCATGGGTATCGAGATCGCCAAATACGCCCTGGCTGGCAAAAAGGGCTGAAAAGCGCAGGAGGCTTGAATGGCCCGCGACGCCGGTCTTGAGGAATTGCTGAGAGAGGAACTCGGGGAACGCCCCGGGCTCAGCGAGAAGGCAATGTTCGGCGGCTGGGCCTTTCTGCTCAATGGACATCTGCTTTGCGGCGCCCGTGACGACGGGATGCTGATCCGCCTTGGCAAAGGCAACGATGCCTGGGCGCTGGAACAGCATGTCGTCAAACCCATGCTGTCTCGCGGCCGGGAAATGCAAGGATGGGTGCGCGCCGGGCCGGAAGCCTATGGCAACGACATGCTGCGCAAGCGGCTGCTTCTGGCCGCGCTGGACTTCGTCGAAGGTCTGCCGCCGAAATAGCCGGCCACCGAAACAACAAAGAAAACAGGGAAGGGAAATCCATGCCGAAAGCCAATCCACGTCACCCGAAATTCCCCATTCCGGGCGGCCCGGAGCTGCGTGCCAAGGGCTGGCGGCAGGAGGCCCTGCTGCGCCTGCTCGAAAACGTGCTCTCGGTCGGCGAAGACCCGGACAATCTCGTCGTCTACGCAGCTCTCGGCAAGGCAGCGCGCAACTGGGCGGCGCACAAGGGCATCGTCAAGGCGCTCACCGAAATGGATGAGAACCAGACCCTGCTCATCCAGTCAGGCAAGCCGATCGGCCTCATCCGCACGCATGACAAGGCGCCGCTCGTCATCATGGCGAACTGCAACATCGTGGGGCAATGGGCGAAGGCCGAGGTGTTCTACGAGCTGCAGCGCAAGGGCCTGATCTGCTGGGGCGGACTGACCGCAGGCGCCTGGCAATATATCGGCAGCCAGGGCGTGATCCAGGGCACCTACGAAATCTTCATGCGCATCGCCGAGCGTCGCTTCGGCGGCGATCTCTTCGGCCGTTTCGTTCTGACTGCCGGCCTCGGTGGCATGGGTGGTGCGCAGCCGCTCGCCGGCCGCATGGCGGGGGCTGCTATCCTCTGCGTCGATATCGATGCGGAGCGCGCCAGGAAGCGCCAGGAAATCGGCTATCTGCAGGAGATTGCGCCTGATCTCGATTCCGCGCTGGCGATGATCGACGCCGCCGTCAAGGAGAAGCGGGCGCTTTCCGTCGGCCTTGTCGGCAATGCGGCCGAAATCTATCCGGAAATCGCACGCCGCGGCATCGTGCCCGATATCGTCACCGACCAGACCTCGGCGCACGATCTCGTCTATGGCTACGTGCCGAAGGGCATGAGCCTCGCCCAGGTCAAGGATCTCCGCGACGATGGCCAGGGCCAGCTGATGGCGGCAAGCCGCGCCTCGATCGTCGAGCATGTGAAGGCCATGCTGGACTTCCAGAAAAAGGGCTCCGAAGTCTTCGACAACGGCAACCTCATCCGCACCCAGGCGAAGGAAGGCGGCGTCGCCAACGCCTTCGACATCCCGATTTTCACCGAAGCCTATCTGCGGCCGCTCTTCTGCCGCGCCATCGGCCCCTTCCGCTGGATGGCGCTGTCGGGCGAGGAAAGCGATATCGCCCGCATCGACGATCTGCTGCTGGAAATGTTCCCGGACAACAAGATCGTCACCAACTGGATCCGCCTTGCCCGCGAGCATGTCCCCTTCGAAGGGCTGCCGGCGCGTATCGCCTGGCTCGGCCATGGCGAGCGCACCGAGCTTGCCCGCCGGGTCAATGAGCTTGTCGCCAGCGGTGAGCTGAAGGGCCCGATCGCCTTCTCGCGCGATCATCTCGACGCCGGCGCCATGGCGCATCCGAACATCATGACCGAGGGCATGAAGGACGGCTCCGACGCCATTGCCGACTGGCCGCTGATCGACGCCATGATGCTCTGCTCGTCGATGGCCGATCTCGTCGTCGTCCATTCCGGCGGCGGCGGCTATGCCGGCTACATGACAAGTTGCGGCGTCACGGTGGTTGCCGACGGCACGCAAGCCGCCGACGAACGGCTCGACCATGCGCTTACCAACGACACCGCGCTCGGCGTCATGCGTTATGCCGATGCCGGCTATGAGGAGGCGCTGGACGAAGTTGCGAAAAAGGATGTGCCCTATATCCGTTTGGGATAAGCGCGTCTGTTCTTGGCAGCATCGAGAGACTATGTTCCCGGGCAACTTAACATGAATTGAGAGTTGCCCGTGATCCCTTGGACCTTGCTCGACACTGCGAAAATCCCTGGCGGCGGCGAGCTGCGTTTGAAGCAGCGCGGCCAGGAATTTTCCATCATGCTCGGCACCAATGAGCTGATGAACAGCCGCCTCAGCGGCTCCGAGCGGGCTCTTGCCACGCTTTCCTGCGAGAAGATCAAGGGCCGGAAGGCGCAACACATCCTGATCGGCGGCCTCGGCATGGGCTTTACCTTGCGCGCGGCCCTCGGCGAACTCGATGCGGATGCCAAGGTAACAGTTGCGGAGCTGGTTCCGGCGGTAATTTCATGGGCGCGCGGACCGATGACAACGGTCTTCGACGGCTGCCTCGACGATCCGCGCGTGACCATTCACGAAGGCGACGTACGTCCGCTGATCCGCGCCCGCAAGGCCACTTACGACGCCATTCTGCTCGATGTCGATAACGGCCCCGACGGCATCACCTCGGAGGCCAATGACGGTCTTTATGACTATCAGGGCCTGAAGGCGGCCCGCGATGCATTGCGCCCCGGAGGCGTGCTCGCGGTCTGGTCCTCGGGACCTGACGAGCGTTTTACAAAACGCCTGCGTGACAGCGGCTTTGCCGCCGAGGTGGTCAACACGCGCGCCAATGGCAAGACAGGCGCGCGTCATGTGATCTGGCTCGCCACCAAGAGCTAAGCCTCGCGCTAAAGATAACGCGTCTCTTCCGGCGCCCGATCGAAGCGATCGTCGCGACCATCGAAATATCCCACGGGAAGCGAGGCCAGTTCCTCATCGGTGGCATCGTCCAGGCAACTGATGCTGATCGCATAGAACTTGCCGCCGAGTGCAGGATTCTCGCCTTGATTGAAGGAGCTGATGCCGCAGGTCTTGCAGAAGAGGTGATGCAGGACGCGCGGTCCGAACTGATATTCACCGATATTGCCTTCGCCCGAGGTCAGACGGAAATCGGCAGGTGTGGCGACGGTCAGCCAATTGCGCTTCTTCTTGCAGATGGAACAATTGCATTTGAAGGTGCCCGCCTGCAGGTCGAGATCGGCTTCGTAAGCGACGGCGCCACAGTGGCAGCTTCCGTGATAGGTCTTCTTCATCACTCTCATCCTTCCCTTGAGGTGGCTTCCGCATAGGCGGCATATTTGTCGAGGGCTTGCGCCCAACCGCCGGTCTGCAGCTTCAGTTCGGTATCGTCTGGTAGTTCGACCTTGCGGAAGACGAGGTGCGTCTTCTCGCCACGCTCGTGAAATTCCACGGTGACCTGCATCGGATGCTCGGCGTTGCCCTCCTGGTTCTCCCAGGCGAAGGAAAAGACGAGGCGCTCTGGCGGGGCAATCTCCAGATAGCGTCCGTGGCTCCAATATTCCTTGCCCTCCTGCGTCAGAATGCAGTGGCGCCAGGCGCCGCCTTCCCTCAGGTCGACGGAAGCAGATGGCGCCGTCATGTTTTGCGGCCCCCACCAGCGCATCAGATGCTCAGGTTCCGTCCAAAGGCGAAACAGCAATGCACGCGGCGCTGCAATCTCGCGGGTCAGCACGATTTCGCGCGGTTGGCGCATGTTGCGATCGTCATGTGCTTGGCTCATCCACCTCTCCTTGTTGCAATAGCGCTGCATAGGCTTCCAAGCGATCGAGATTGTCGTTCCAGAACTGCCGATAGCTTTCCAGCCAGTCGTCCACCTGCCGGAGCGGCTTGGGTTCCAGCCGGCAGGGCCGCCACTGCGCCTCCCTGCCCTTTGAAATCAAACCGGCCTTCTCCAGCACCTTGAGATGTTTGGATACGGCCACCAGCGACATGTCGAAAGGTTCGGCCAGTTCGGAGACGTATGCCTCGCCACTCGCCAGCCGCGCCAGGATCGCCCGGCGGGTTGGATCGGCAAGGGCCGAAAGGGTCACGCTCAATGTGTCCATGCGACTTGATAAACCATAAAGTTAATTAACTTATTGGTTTAATATAGGCCGAGATTTCGGAAGTCAAGCGGCCACATTCGGAGATCGGTCCGCGAGGAAACGCCTGACGATGTGTCTATGTGATCTCAGGATAGGTTGTTGGACACTTCGATCAGATTGTTGTCCGGATCGCGGAAGTAAACCGATAGAATGGGGCCGGTGGCGCCGGTGCGGCGAACGGGGCCTTCCGAGATCGCGACACCCTCTGCCTCTAGATGAGCGACGACGTCATCCAGCGGCGTGTGGCTGATGAAGCAAAGATCGGCAGAACCCGGCGTCGGCCGATCGGCCTTGGGCTCGAACTCATGGCCGGCACGGTGCAGATTGATCTTCTGATTGCCGAAGGTGAGAGCCTTGCGGCCTTCCCCGAAGGTTTCGACACCCATGCCGAGAACGCGGGCGTAGAAATCGCAGCTCGCATCGATGCTCTCCACCGTGAGCACCAGATGATCGAGATGGTCGATGTGGATCATAGCGGCTCCGGTTTCAACGACGCGCCAGTCTGGCGACTGCAAGGGCACTGATGAGACATAGTGCCAGCATGAAGAGGATGAAGGCAACCACGGCATTCCAGCCATCGGCAAGCCAGAAATAGCCGCCGACCGAGCCCGCGATGCTGGAGCCCAGATAATAGGCGAGCAAATAGAGCGAGGAGGCATGCCCCTTGAAGCTGCGGGCCAGTCGCCCAACCAATGCGCTGGCGACGGAATGGGTCACAAAGAAGCCGATCGTCACCAGAACGATGCCGAGAATGATCAGCGGCAGGGAGCTGGAAAGCGTAACCGCTGCACCGAGTGCCGCAATCAGCACGCCAATCGGCAGCACGACGAAATGGCCGATGCGGTCTCCGAGCAGACCCGCGGCCCAGGAGGCGACGATGCCGAAGAGATAGGCCGTGAAGATCAGGCCGAGTTCGGTCTGGCTGAGATGATAGGGCGCAGCGACGAGGCGGAAACCGATATAGTTGTAGACCGTGACGAAAGACCCCATCACCAGAAAGCCGATGGCGAACAGCAGCGGCAACGCCGCATTGCCGAAATGTCCGCCCCAGGCCTTCACGTGGAAGGCAACATCGAATCCCTTGCGCGGGGTGAAATTGCGCGACGGCGGCAGCAGATAGAGGAAGCCAACGGCAGCGATCAGGCCGAGAATGCCGACGGCGGCGAGCGCCGGTCGCCAACTCATAAACTCTGCGATCGTACCCGTCACGACGCGTCCGGCCATGCCACCGAAGGCATTACCTGCGATATAGAGGCCCATGGCGCCGCCAAGGCCGCGCGGCTCGATCTCTTCAGCGAGATAGGTCATGGCAACCGCGGGCACCCCACCCAGCAGGAAGCCTTCGAGAGCACGGACGACAAGCAGCATGTGCCAGCTCGGCGATACAGCACAAACGATCGTGCAGATAGCCGCGCCGAGCAGCGATATGAACATCAGGCTGCGGCGACCGAGGCTTTCGGAAACGGCAGCGGCACCGAAGATCGCGAAGGCCAGAAAGCCTGTCGAAAGCGAGAGTGATAGCGAGCTTGCGGCGGGCGTGACGCCGAAATCTTGCGAGAAGATCGGCATCAGCGGCTGCACGCAATAAAGCAGCGAGAAGGTGGCAAAGCCCGAGAGGAACAAGGCAATGGTCGCGCGGCGGAAGGCGGGCGTGCCGCGCGTCAGAAACTGCCTGGTTTCGGACGGCTGCTCGTTCCTGACGAGCGTCAGTTCGGGACGGGACGGAACTTCGGAAGCTGTGGTTTGCTGCTTGCTTGCGGCGCGGAACATGATGGGCACCTGATCTTTCTTGCCCACAAATCTAGTCAGGTCGGCTTCATTAGTCCAATATATGGGACAGGCGATCTCAATAGCTTTTGGAGATAGTGTTGGAGCTGCGTCATATTCGCTATTTCCTGGCGCTCGCGGAGGCCGGGAATTTCACCCGCGCCGCCGCCGCGCTCGGCATCGGGCAACCGCCGCTCAGCCAGCAGATCAGGGATCTGGAAAACGAGGTCGGCGCGCAACTGTTCCACCGCGTGCCCCATGGTGCGGAGTTGACGGCGGCGGGCGAAGCCTTTCTGGTTGAAGCACGAATGGCAGTCGATGCCGCGGAAAAGGCAAAGCTTGCCGCCCAGCGTGCCAATCGTGGCGAGATCGGCCGCCTCTCGCTCGGCTTCACTGCCTCCTCCGCCTTCAACACCATCGTCACGGCGACCATTCGCGAGTTTCGAGGCCATTGGCCGGAAGTGCGGCTGTCTCTCACCGAGATGAACACCAATGCGCTGATGGAGCGGCTGATGCGCGGCGAAATCGATGCCGCTTTCATCCGGCCCGGCCTTGAGGACCCGAGAGACGTTCGCCTGAAACGCTTTGCAGACGAGCCAATGCTGATCGCCCTGCCGGCACGTCATCCGCTTGCAAAGAAAGACCGCGTGCCGATCGCGGCCTTGGCCGGCGAACCCTTCATTCTCTTTCCGCGTATGGTGGGGCTGAGCCTCTATGACGATATCGTTGCGGCATGCCGGAATGCAGGCTTCGAACTCTTGGTGACACAGGAGGCACCGCAGATCCCCTCCGTCGTCAATCTCGTCGCCGCCAATCTCGGTGTTTCCATCGTTCCGGCGTCCATCGGACAGATCAAGCTCGACGGCGTTGTATATCGACAAATCGACGGGCCACCCATCGTGGCGCGGCTCGGCCTTGCCAGCCTCAAAGCGCAGCGATCACCGATCGTTGCCAATCTCATGAGCCTCATTGCCTAGATCGCGCTACGATAGTTCCGGTTCGCGCATCTTTTCGCGACATGCGTTCGTCACGCGCTCCGCTCCCAATAGGGCGGATCGCCGAACGCCTTCCTCAGATGATCGGCGATAGCTCTGAGCTTTGCCGAGGGATTGCGCCCCTCCGGATGGGCCATGAAGATGAATTCCGGCTCCGGCCGATAACCGACGTCGATTTCGACGAGCTGCCCATCTCTGACCGAAGGCCCTGCAATGAAGGCCGGCAACAGCGCAATGCCAAGCCCGGCAATGGCTGCATCGTGGAGGACATCGCCATTGTTGACGCCCAATGCAAGCTTTCCCCGGATGACGACCGCGCCGTCCGGCCCCTGAAAACGCCAGTCGGCGACACCGCGATTGGTGTAAAAGATGCCGCGATGATCTTCGAGATCCGATAAGGACATGGGCCGGCCGTGGCGGCCGAGATACTCCGGCGACGCCACGAGCAGGCGGCGGCTGCGGGCAAGCTTCCATGCAACGAGGCGCGAGTCGGCAATCAGGCCATGACGAATGATCGCGTCATAGCCATCCGATGCGGCATCGACCCGACGGTCGTCGAGATCGAGCGTCAGCTCGATTTCCGGATGCTCTGCCAGAAACGGATAGAGAGCTGGGCCAAGATGCAGGCGGCCGAAGGTGACGGGGGCGGCGATGCGCAGCGGCCCCATCAGCGTTCCGCGCCGCTCGGCAAGATCGGCTGCTGCCTCGCGCACCTCCTGGGCAATGCGGGTCGCGCGCTCCAGAAAGGCTGTGCCATCCTCTGTGAGGGTCAATTTGCGTGTGGTGCGATGAAGCAGGATCGCGCCCAATGTCCGCTCCATCTCCGACAAGCGCTCGCTGACGACCGATTTCGACAGGCGCAAACGTCGCGCCGCTTCGCTGATCGACCCTGCTTCCGCAACGGCCACGAATGTCACGATCCCCTCGATCTTCAGCATCGTTCGGAAACTCCGAATTCGAATTCCATTATTTGCAGACTAATCCGAACGATGATTTCAGGCCATATCTTTCTCAACGGAAACAACGGAGGCGCCGCCCTCCACCAACCCTGAAGGAAAAGATCATGTCACGCCTGCAAAACAAGACGGCACTCATCACCGGCGGCACCACCGGTATCGGCCTCGAAACGGCCCGCCAGTTCATTGCGGAAGGCGCCCGCGTCATCGTCACCGGCAGCAACCCCGCCAATATCGAAGCCGCCCGCGGCGAGCTTGGCGACAAGGCCCTCGTCATCCAGGCCGATGCCGGCAATACCGAAGGCCAAAAAGCCGTGTCGGAAGCCGTCAGGAAGGCCTTTGGCCACCTGGACATTCTCTTCGTCAATGCCGGCATCGCGGAGTTCGGCCCGCTTGAACAATGGAGCGAAGCCGCCTTCGACAAGTCCCTCGCCGTCAACGTGAAGGGCCCGTTCTTCCTCATTCAAGCTCTGCTGCCGATCCTCTCCAACCCGGCCTCGATCGTTCTGAATACCTCGATCAATGCCCATATCGGCATGCCGAATTCCAGTGTCTATGCGCTGACCAAGGGTGCCTTGCTGACGCTGGCCAAGACGCTTTCCGGCGAACTGATCGGTCGCGGCATCCGCGTCAATGCCGTCAGCCCCGGCCCCGTCGCAACGCCGCTGCACAGCAAGTTCGGCCTCTCGGACGCTGATGCGAAGGCGATGGGCGCCCAGATCCAGAGCCAGATCCCGGCCGGACGCTTTGGCAATTCCAGCGAAATCGCCAAAGCGATCGTTTTCCTGGCTTCCGATGAATCGGCCTTTACCGTCGGCGCCGAGCTGGTCATCGACGGCGGCATGAGCACCCTCTGAATGCCAGCATCGCCCCGCAAGCCTGAGGCGCGTTGCGAGGCGATGCCACAGGGAGGAAGCCCCCATTCCTCCCTGAAGCGATAGTCGATCAGAACATCGTGTTGTTGTTCTTCGACGTCTCCGGGATCGGCTGCACCGAATCCCAATGCTCCTGGATCTTGTTGTCTTCAACGCGGAAGATATCGACGATGGCGCTGCCGCGGTCGCCCGGCTGGCGAACGGCGTGGACGCGCAGGATCACATAATCGCCGTCGACCATCACGCGCTTGATCTCGCTCTTGGACTGCGGATAGTTCTTCTTCAGATAATCGATGAAACCGCGCAGCCCCTCCGGACCATCGGCCGCCATCGGATTGTGCTGGATGTATTTGCCGAGATATTTGGAAGCGCCGTCGAAGTCCTTATCGTTCAACGCCTTCTGATAGAAATC
Source organism: Rhizobium sp. ASV8 (assembly GCF_016429255.1). Classification (GTDB taxonomy): domain Bacteria; phylum Pseudomonadota; class Alphaproteobacteria; order Rhizobiales; family Rhizobiaceae; genus Rhizobium. The sequence goes on along the minus strand of NZ_JAELUG010000008.1, from coordinate 16,729 downwards.
CAGAACGATTTCCTTGTTCTTCTGCTCCTGCGGCGAATAGGCACGCTCGGCAAAGGCCGGCATGGCGGCGGCCATGATTGGCAAGGCGATCATTGCGACTTTCATCAGTTTCAAGGCGAGGCTCCTTTGGTCGTTAACCTGTTCAATGTTGTCGAGCGAAGCGACTCTCGCAAATGACAAGTAGTTGATGCCGATGTGATCGCGTGACTTGCCGTTCCAAGGCGCCCGCTCGGCCATGCTTTGTCCCAGGGGCTATCGATACCGCCAGGACACGCGGCGATTGCCTATTATCCGCCAAAGGCTTAGGCTTACGGCCAAAAGAACAGGCGACGGGTTCAGGCATGGTTCTCGTAGGAAAGCGCATCCTTCTCATCATCTCCGGCGGCATCGCGGCCTATAAGAGCCTCGATCTCATCCGCCGGCTGCGCGAGCGCGGCGCAAGCGTGCGACCGGTCATGACCGCTGGCGCGCAGCAGTTCATCACGCCGCTTGCCGTCGGCGCGCTTGCGGCCGACCATGTCTTCACGGACCTGTTCTCCCGGCAGGACGAGCAGGATGTCGGCCATATCAGGCTGGCGCGCAACTGCGATCTCGTGCTGATCGCACCGGCAACCGCCGATCTGCTCGCCAAGATGGCAAACGGCCTGGCGGACGATCTTGCCTCGACCATCCTGCTCGCTTCCGACCGGCCGGTTCTGGCGGCACCCGCCATGAACCCGAAAATGTGGACCCATCCGGCGACCAGGAGAAATGTCGAGACGCTGCGTGGCGACGGCATCGCCTTCATCGGACCGATGACGGGGGAAATGGCCGAAAGCGGCGAGGCCGGCGCCGGCCGGATGGCAGAACCGCTCGATATCGTCGCTGCCGTCGAGAAGCGGCTGGACAACGGCGTCAAACCGCTTGCAGGCAAGAAGGTGATCGTCACTTCCGGGCCGACGCATGAGCCGATCGACCCCGTGCGCTACATCGCCAACCGCTCCTCGGGGCGGCAGGGTCATGCCATTGCGGCAGCCCTTGCGGCCCTCGGTGCGGACGTGACCCTCGTTTCCGGTCCCGTCACCATACCCGATCCGGCCGGCCTCAACGTCATCCATGTCGAGCGGGCTGACGAGATGCGAGACGCGGTGCTGGCAGCCCTTCCCGCCGACATCGCAGTGATGGTCGCTGCCGTCGCGGACTGGCGCGTCGCCTCCGCCTCGGACCAGAAGATCAAGAAGCATCCAGGCGAGTCGATCCCGACGCTGGCGCTCACCGAGAACCCTGACATATTGAAGACGGTCGGCCATCACACCCAGCGGCCGAAACTCGTCATCGGCTTTGCTGCCGAAACGCAGGATGTCGAGAGCAACGCCCGCGCAAAGCTGGAGCGCAAGGGCGCAGACTTCATCGTCGCCAACGACGTGTCACCGGCAACCGGCATCATGGGCGGCACGCGAAACCGCGTGAAGATCATCAGCCATAATGGCGTCGAGCAATGGCCAGATCTGGACAAGGATGACGTGGCGACACGGCTTGCAGCCCTCATCGCCGAACAATTCAGGCAGGGATAGCGACTGCCGGCTGACCTTCGTCGCGTTCCCGCGCTTGTGGCTGGAATAGCATGACATGAACGCCGCTGTCGTCGACCATGACGGCGCTGCCATCGGGGATTTCACGCCAGGCGTCGACATCGTCGTTCAAGGGCTCCGACACGAGGCAATTGCCTGACCCGACCGGCGATGCATAGAGCGTCGGCGCCTTGCGATCGGTCGCGTAGCGGATAGCATAGAGCGACTTGCCGTCGGAAAAGGCAGCGGTGAAGCGCACCAGCACCGAGCCCGTCAGATGCTGCGACAAACCTTCGACGAAGCCGATGGCTTCGGCCATCGCCGCGATCGGGTTGGCGGCCATGCCGAATTGCATCGCCAGCAGGAAGAGAAGCTCGGAATCGGTCGTGCCGCTGCGGGCATGGAACAGCCGGTCGTCGAGCATGGCTTCCATCGGCCGGCGCAGACGGTCGAAATTGGAAATCTGGCCATTGTGCTGGAACGACCAATTCTCGAAAACAAAGGGATGGCAGTTGTCGCGCCGCGTACCGCCGCCAGTCGCCGCGCGGACGTGAGCCAGGAAGAGCGGCGAGCTGATCTGCCGGGCGAGGCTCTTCAGATTGCAATCGGACCAGGCCGGCAGGATGTCGCGGTAGCGGCCCGGTTCCGGCCGATCACCATACCAGGCAATGCCGAAACCATCGCCATTGGTCGCTGTCTTGGCGCGTGTGGCGCAATGGGATTGTTCGATCAGGGAGTGGGCAGGCGAAGACACCAGCTCCTCCAGATAGAGGGGGTCTCCACGATAGGCTGCCCAACGACACATGCGTCTCTTACTCCGATTCCCGCTGTCTTCCTGTCCCGCGGGAGAATGGCAAATCTTGGACGATTGTTTATTCGGAATGCGTAATAAAGCCTTAATTTTCCATGCCGCCTGGCGCAAGATGACAGATATTTGACGCTTCGTCCGATCACGTTTGTCATTGCAGTGTGTTCTTCGTGAACGCGCTGTCGCCGAGGTTTCGTTTGAGATCCGTCGGGGCAGGTTATTTCAATGCGACAATAAGTTTGAAGCTCTCTGAGGCGGTGCCTCTTGCATCGGCTTGAATTTGAGCTACCTTTACGGTGTCTGAAACGTAACGAAAGGAAGGTGATCCAATGTCTAGTGGGATTTCGGTCTTGGTATATGGCATGGAAATGGTCGTGAACGTTGCGAGGCAGCCCTCGCTCTGATCAACACCTTCCCGAAGCGTTCGCCGCTTCAGGCCAGTTACGGGCCAAAGCTCATGGGGGGTCGCTTAAGGCGGCCCCTTTTGATTTTCAGCTTTTCGTTTTTTGCCTTGCCAAATGGGAATAGCGCCTTAGCTAACCCTGCATGTCTTCTCAGGAACAGCCCAACGAGGGCGAAGCCGAACCGAGGCCGCTGAAAGAGCCGGCTCTTACCGCACTCTCATTGTATCCGCAGGATTGGGCCCTGTTCCTCGATATCGACGGAACCTTGCTCGACCTCGCCGAAAGGCCGGAGGCGATCGTCGTTCCGGACTATCTGCCCGGCATGCTCCACGCACTATCGCGTCAACTTGGCGGCGCGCTGGCATTGGTGACCGGTCGCGCCATCGAATTCGTCGATCCCCTCTTTGGTCCTTTCCGCTTCCCCGTCGCCGGTCTTCACGGCGCGGAACGGCGTGATGCCGCCGGAAGGCTGCGGCGCGCGCATATCCCGCATGCCTTCCAGCAAATGAAACAACGCATCCAGCAGGAAGCCGCCGCCTGGCCGGGCGCCATCGTCGAGGACAAGGGAGCTGCCGTCGCCGTCCATTTCCGGCATGCTCCCGCCCACGAGGCCGAGATCGGCGAAACCATGCTGCGCCATCTGGAAGAAGCCGGCTCCGACTGGAACCTCCAGCGCGGCAAGATGGTGATCGAAATCTGCCCCGCTCACGCGAGCAAGGGCCATGCCGTCGAGGCCTTTCTTGCCGAAGCCCCCTTCGAGGGACGCCGGCCGATTACCATCGGCGACGACGTGACCGACGAGACGATGTTTGCAGCTGCAAACCGTGTCGGCGGCCAATCCGTGCGCATTGGCGACACCAACGGAAAAACGCTCGCGCGTGCATCCATTGCCTCGCCTGCGCGTTTAAGGGACGTGCTGGGAACGCTCGTCAAGTAACCCGTCAATCGTGGTTGCGCCTTCTCAGCCTTCTCGAAAGGAAGAATTCGTGAGTCGTCTCATCATCGTTTCGAATCGTGTTTCCGTGCCCGATCACAAGGGTGCGGCAGCAGCCGGCGGCCTTGCCGTGGCGCTGCAGGCCGCCCTTGCCGAGCGCGGCGGCATCTGGATGGGCTGGTCCGGTAAATCCAGCGGCGAAACCGAACCTGAACCGCTGCAAATGACCAAGGACGGCAATATCACCTATGCCCTGACCGACCTGACGCAGAAAGATGTCGAGGAGTATTATCAGGGCTTTGCCAATCGCGTGCTCTGGCCGATCTGCCACTACCGGCTCGATCTGGCCGAATATGCCCGCAAGGAAATGACCGGCTATTTCCGCGTCAATCGTTTCTTCGCCCATCGGCTTGCGCCGCTGATCGAACCGGACGACATCATCTGGGTCCATGACTACCACCTGATCCCGCTGGCGGCAGAACTGCGGCAGATGGGATTGAAGAACCGCATCGGCTTCTTCCTTCACATTCCCTGGCCGCCGGCTGACGTTGTGCTCGCCATGCCGGTGCATGAAGAAATCATGCGCGGCCTCTCTTCATACGACCTCCTCGGCTTTCAGACCGATCACGACCTTGAGAATTTTGCAGGCTGCCTGAAGCGCGAGGGCATGGGCATCGAGAAAAGCCCTGGTCACTTCAGCGCCCATGGCCATGATTTCCGCGGCGGCGCTTATTCCATAGGCATCGAAACGGCGGCCTTCGCCGCTTTCGCTCGCAAGGCCGCGTCCCACAGCATGGTACAGAAGGTGCGCAAGAGCGTCGAAGGCCGCGATCTGATCCTCGGCGTCGACCGGCTCGATTATTCCAAGGGCATTACCCAGCGCATTGACGCATTCGAGCGCTTCATCACCAACAATCCCGCTCACCAGCGCAGCATCACCTATCTGCAGATCACCCCGAAATCGCGTTCGGAGGTGCCGGAATACGAGGCGATGCAGAACGCCGTCGCCGAGCAGGCGGGCCGGGTCAACGGCGCGATCGGCACGGTCGACTGGGTGCCGATCCGCTATATCAACCGCTCGATCAGCCGCCCCATACTGGCCGGTCTTTACAGGCTCGCCAAGGTCGGGCTGGTGACGCCGCTACGCGACGGCATGAACCTTGTCGCCAAGGAGTATGTCGCCGCGCAGGATCCTGAAGATCCCGGCGTGCTGGTGCTCTCGCGCTTTGCCGGCGCGGCGCGCAAGCTGGACGGCGCCCTGCTGGTCAATCCCTACGATGTCGATGGCACGGCCAATGCACTGGCGCGCGCCGTCAACATGCCGCTGCAGGAACGGCAGGAACGCTGGCGCGGCATGATGGACTATCTGCTGGAGCACGACGTATCGCACTGGTGCGATACGTTTCTCAACGACCTCACGACCGAATAAATCACCTTTGCCCGGCAGCAGCCTCCGCAAGCAACCATTCCGCCAAACGCTCGGCATGGGGGCTTGGTGCGGCCGGAGGCAACAGCCAGTAGCCGCGCGCCGGCGCCTCGAGCGTCGGACCGGCCGTTACCAAAGTCCGCGCGGCAAGCAGGGAGTCGACCAGCCCCAGCCATCCGATCGCAACACCCTGCTCGCTAAGCGCGGCCTGTACGACCAGCGAGTAGGTATTGAAGCGCAGATCGCCACGGCCGGCATAGAGCTCCCGGGTTATGGCGAAGGCGGAAAGATAACTCTCCCAATCGAACCAAGGCGATGGCATCTCGGAATCGAGGTGAACGAGCGTGGTGCCGGCCAGTTGCGAGGGATCGGTGAACGGGCCGTGGCGCTCCGCGAACCCTCTGGTACAAATCGGCACGACCCTCTCCGGCAAGAGCAGTTTAGATCCGGGTCCGAACTCATCGCGCGTACCGAAGAAGACAGCGATATCGCCGCTCTCCGGAGCACCGCGATCAAGCCGCTGCGTCGCGACGATCTGGATATCGACTTCGGGATGGAGAAGCCGGAATGCATGCATCCGCGGGATCAGCCAGAGAGCGGAGAAGGCGTAGTCCGTCCGCAGACGAACGGACGGCCGCTCCGCCTCGACACGGAAACTGCGCACCAGAACGTCGACGCCGCCGACTGCCTTGTCGACGATCTCGAACAGGCGCTGCCCTTCCGGCGAGAGCTCGACACCGCGATGCTGGCGGCGAAACAGGGAGACACCCATCTGCTCTTCGATGCGGCGGATCTGATAGCTGACGGCTGGCTGCGTCAAGCCGAGCGCCGCTGCAGCAGCGGAAAGGCTGCCGGAGCGGCCCACCTCCAGGAATATCCGCAGCCAGCCAAGATCGACCAAACGTTCAGCCATAAAATTTCCTTTTGGCATCTATCGAAAAATGCCTGCTTCACAGCGGGAACTCTAGTGATGTTCAATAAAATAATCCAATAACACGAGGGAACCATCGTCATGCGCATGTCTGCAATGGGCCGGCTCGCCGCCGGCGCTCTTCTTTCCGTCCTTTCCTTCGCCGGCGCCGCCCGAGCCGATGGCGACAGCTGCAAGACGATCCATCTGTCTGATCCCGGCTGGACCGACATCACCTCCACCAACGGCGTGACCGGCGTCTTGTTGACCGCACTCGGCTACGAGCCTGACATCAAGACCCTCTCCGTGCCCATCGGCTATCAAGCGATGAAAACGGGCGAGATTGACGTCTTCCTCGACAACTGGATGCCGGCGCAGAAGGCTTTCGTCGACGACCTCAACAAGGCGAAGGCCGTCGAGGTGCTGAACCGTAACCTTCAGGGCGCGAAGTTCACGCTCGCTGTCCCGACCTACGTTGCCGACAAGGGCATCAAGGACTTTGCAGATCTGCAAAAACATGCCGAGGATTTCAGCCGCAAGATCTACGGCATCGAGCCGGGTGCGCCTGCCAATGCCAATATCCAGAAGATGATCGATGCCAACGACTTCGGCCTCAAGGGCTGGGAGCTGGTGGAATCGAGCGAGCAGGCCATGCTCTCACAGGTCGAGCGCGCCTCCAAGGACAAGCAGGCGATCGTCTTCCTCGCCTGGGCGCCGCATCCAATGAACGAACGCTTCAAGATCGCCTACCTCTCCGGCGGGGATGCCTATTTCGGCGCGAATTTCGGTGGCGCAGAGGTCTATACGCTCGCGCGCACCGGCTGGACCGCGCAATGCCCCAACGCCGCCAAGCTCTTCCATAACCTGACCTTCGACATCGGCATGGAGAATACGCTGATGGGATCCATCCTCGGTGGCGACAGCGCCAAGGACGCGGCGACCGCCTGGCTGAAGGCGCATCCGGACGCCTTAACGCCCTGGCTTGCCGGCGTCACCACTATCGACGGCAAGCCCGGCCTCGACGCCGTCAAAGCCGCCGTCGGCCTCTGATCCCAAGGAACAGTCTCACATGTCCCGTCCGAATATCCTCATCCTCATGGTCGATCAGTTCAATGGGACGCTCTTTCCCGACGGCCCGGCCGACTTCCTGCATGCACCGGTTCTGAAAGCCCTGGCGAAGCGCTCCGTGCGCTTTGCCAACAGCTATACGGCAAGCCCGCTCTGCGCGCCGGCGCGGGCTTCCTTCATGTCGGGGCAACTGCCGAGCCGCACACGCGTCTATGACAACGCCGCAGAATTCTGCTCGGACATCCCCACCTTCGCCCATCACCTGCGCGCCGCCGGCTATCAGACGGCGCTGTCGGGCAAGATGCATTTCGTCGGCCCGGACCAGATGCACGGTTTCGAGGAGCGGCTGACAACAGACATCTACCCTGCCGATTTCGGTTGGACGCCTGACTACACCAAACCCGGCGAGCGCATCGATTGGTGGTATCACAATCTCGGCTCGGTGACCGGGGCCGGCGTTGCCGAAATCACCAACCAGATGGAGTATGACGACGAGGTTGCCTATCACGCCAACCGCAAGCTCTACGATCTCTCGCGCCGTCACGACGAGCGCCCCTGGTGCCTGACGGTCAGCTTCACGCATCCGCATGATCCTTACGTCGCGCGCCGCCGTTTCTGGGACCTCTATGAGGATTGCCCGGCGCTCGACCCTGAAGTCGGCGAAATCCCCTTCGACCAGCAGGATCAGCACTCGCAGCGGCTGATGAAAGCGTGCGATCATACCGCCTTTGACATTACGCCCGAGCAGATCCGCCGGGCGCGGCGCGGCTATTTCGCCAACATTTCCTATGTCGACGAGAAGATCGGCGAGATATTGGAAACGCTCGAGCGCGGCCGCATGGCGGACAATACCATCATCCTCTTTGTCTCCGACCATGGCGACATGCTCGGCGAGCGCGGCCTCTGGTTCAAGATGAACTTCTTCGAAGGCTCCGCCCGCGTGCCGCTGATGATCGCAGCCCCGGGCTGGCAGCCGAAGCGGATCGACCAGCCCGTTTCGACGCTCGATGTGACGCCGACGTTAGCGGCTCTTGCCGGCATCGATATCGCCTCGCTGCGCCGCTGGACCGATGGTGAGGACCTGACACCACTCGCTCTTGGTACCGGAAGCCGCAGCCCCGTGCCGATGGAATATGCCGCGGAAGGCTCCATAGCACCGCTCGTGGCCTTGCGCGACGGTCGCTACAAGCTGACCCTTTGCGAGAAGGATCCGCCCATGCTCTTCGACGTCGAAGCGGACCCGAAGGAGTCGACCAATCTGGCTGGCGACCCCGCCTATGCCGAAACGCTGAAAAGACTGACGGCACAGGCCACCGAACGCTGGAACCTGGCCAGTTTCGACGCCGCGGTGCGCGAGAGCCAGGCACGGCGATGGGTTGTTTATGCAGCGCTTCGCAACGGCGCCTACTACCCCTGGGACTATCAGCCGCTGCAGAAGGCGTCGGAACGCTACATGCGCAACCACATGGACCTCAACGTACTTGAGGAAAACCAAAGGTATCCGCGAGGCGAATAGGATTTCGGTAGCCCATTGCCGGTCGAGCCGGTATTGTCGCGCCGGTTAGAGCGGTTCAGTTTTTCACGGAAACTCTGAACCGCTCTATCTCTTTGCTTTCACGCAGTTCCGGATGGAAAACCGCTTCGCACTTTTCCTGGAATTGCTCTAAAAAAGGGAGAAATATCCATGAAAATCAGCGCCAGAAACCGCCTCAAGGGCAAGGTCGTCGAAATCACCAAGGGTGCAACGACGGCGCATGTCCGCATCGATATCGGCAATGGCTCGATCGTCACCTCCTCGATCACCAACGAGGCGGTGGACGAACTCGGCCTGACCGTGGGCTCCTCGGCCTATGCCGTCATCAAGGCATCCGACGTGATGGTCGCCGTTGACTAGAGCCGGGGTGATTTTTGGTCTGCTCGACCTAGAATCTGATTTCGCTCTGGAATCAAAAAAGTAGAGCATGATGTCGCCCGAAAACCGCGCACGCTTTTCGGCATCATGCTCTAAATCTTCTTGCAGTAATGCGCCGTCTCGCCATCCCCGGTCTGGAAATCTCCGGGTTGCGGCGGCGCGATCGGCTTGAACAGAGTGCGATCCGGCTTGAGATCGAGCAAGGGCGTACCGTCAAGGCAATCAAGGCCGCGCACCAGCAGCACGTTCCCCTCGACGGCCTCCAGCTTGACGATGGATGTGCCGATCGGGTTTGGCCGCACCGGCGAGCGCAGCGAGAAGGTGCCGTGTACCTTGCCACTATTGGCCGGGCTCTGCAGCACGAGATCCCGGCGGGAGCGATCCAGCCAATAGAGAATTTCCAGACGCTCAAAGACTTCAACGCCCTGTAGCGCCGCCACCCAGGGTTCGAAAATCTCGATCCGGCAGAGCGGGCCGTCATGCCGGCCTTGGCGGGGCGTTTCCATGCGCGATGTCCAGGGCGTCAAGATACGTCCGATAAAGATAAGCCCGGCATCCGACGCTGCAGGCGGCTCGACCGCTACTTCGTTTTCGCGAATTTCGTTTTCACGAACCATCAATGCCTCTCTGACGCCTGCGGTTACTTCACGCCCTTCAGCAGCGTCGCCACCTGATCGTCCGTCAGGTCGACCTGATAAAACAGCTTGTAGAATTCCTTCACATCGCCGGCAAAATCGCTGCGGAAGAGCTTTGGATAAAGCAGCTTCTCCATCCAGCGCACGCCGAGCAGACGGTTGATCCCAGGCGGGGAGTCGAACCAGCCGAAGGGCAAGGACGGCGGCACGAAGATCCTGCCGTCCTTCACCGCCTTGATGCCAGCCCATTGCGGATCGCTCTTCGCCAATGCAGCGAAATTTGAATCGTCGGCGATGATGATATCCGGATTCCAGCCGACCACCTGTTGCGGTGTGACCTTGGTCAAGCCGCCCTTGCCGGCGGCCGCGGCAACATTCATCGTGCCGACCGCATCAAGAATTTCCAGATTGATCGAACCGGAAAGCCCCGTTTCCAGACCATCGGCACCGCGGCCGTAATAGACGCGCGGACGCGGGTCGTTCGGCAGCTTCGCCAGCTTGTCGTTCAAGTCCTTGATTTCGGAATCGGCATAATCGGCCAGCTTGTTCGCGCGTTCTTCGACGCCGATCAAGGCACCGACATCGCGAAGCGTATCGGCGGTACGGGCAAAACTGCCGTCGATGAGGACATAGGGAACGCCGGTCTCTGACTGCACCTTGTCGGCCAGCGCCTTGTAGGTGGGATCGACCGTGCCGGCGTCGAGGATAATGTCCGGCTTGGCATCGGTGACCGCCTGCGCGCTGATCGTGCCGCCCTTGCCGGTCAGCCGCCCGACGGTCGGGAGCGCCTGCACCGAGGGAATGAGATAGGCCTTCGCGGCCGCGTCAGGCGCATGAACCCAGCCCGCCAACTTCTCCGGCGCCAGGACATAGACGAGCACGGCGGCCGGCGGTCCGGCCACTACGATACGGTTGATCTTGTCCGGGACCGATACTGTCCGCCCCGCCGCATCGGTGATGATGCGCGCCTCGGCTGCAACAGGCAAAAGCCCGACAAATGCCAAGGCGAGAACCGCAAGAAACTTCATCATGAAAACCGCCCGCTTCGATCGAATAGATCCTCGGGGCGGCACTATGGCATAGCGCTATATCGGATGGAACATCGCGAAGGCACTATTCCAAAATGAAACGCATCCGAAAAGATCACGCCGCCTTGACGGCGTGATATTCCTTGATGGCAACCATCTTGATAGCCGGGTAACGTTCTGCCTCGTAGCGCAGCGAGAAGCCGTCCTGGGCGAGGAAAACCGGATCACCATCGAGGTCGCGGGCAATGTCGCCACGGCGCTGGGTAACGAACTTTTCAAGGTCGGCCGTTTGATCGGCAGAGATCCAGCGGCAGACGGAGAAGCGCGACATTTCGAAGGAAACCGGAAGGCCGTATTCGGCCATCAACCGCTCCTTCAAGACGTCGAGCTGCAGGGCGCCGACAACGCCGACGATGGCGGGCGAGCCGTCTTCCGGCGAGAAGAGCTGCACGACGCCTTCTTCGGCCATCTGCTGCAGCGCTTCCTTGAGCTTCTTCGCCTTCATCGCGTCTTCGAGACGCACGCGGCGGAGGATTTCCGGCGAGAAGTTCGGCACGCCCTGGAAAACGAGCGATTCGCCTTCCGTCAGCGTATCGCCAATGCGCAGCGTTCCGTGGTTCGGAATGCCGACGACATCGCCGGCATAGGCGGTATCGGCGAGTTGACGCTGCGAGGCGAAGAAGAATTGCGGCGCGGTGAGGCCAAGCTGTTTGCCGGTGCGCGACAGGCGTGCCTTCATGCCACGCTCCAGCTTGCCGGAGCAGATGCGGGCAAAGGCGATGCGGTCACGATGGTTCGGGTCCATGTTGGCCTGGATCTTGAAGACGAAGGCCGTCATCTTGTCGTCGGTCGCGTGCACCGTCCTGATATCGGCGACCTGATCGCGCGGCGGCGGCGCGAATTCGCCGAGCGCGTTGATGAGATCGCGAACGCCGAAGTTGCGCAGGGCCGAGCCGAAAAAGACCGGCGTCATATGGCCTTCGAGGAATGATTCCCGGTCGAATGGGCGGCAGGCTTCGATCGCCAGCTCCGTCTCATCGATAAAGGCTTGGCGTTCGTTTTCCGGCAGTCTGTCGGCGACGGCCTGTGGGCCGTTTACCTTGGTCGCCTCGACTTCGGTATCGGAACCGCGCACGGTATTGTCGGCAATATGATAGGAGCCGCAGAAGGTCTTGGAGCGGCCGATCGGCCAGGTGATCGGCGCCGTGTCGAGCGCCAGCTTCTCTTCTACCTCATCGAGGATTTCGAAGGGGTCGCGGCTTTCGCGGTCCATCTTGTTGATGAAGGTGATGATCGGGATGTCGCGCATGCGGCAGACTTCGAACAGCTTCAGCGTCCGCGGCTCGATACCCTTGGCGGCGTCGATGACCATGACGGCGGCATCGACGGCGGTCAGCGTCCGATAGGTGTCGTCGGCGAAGTCTTCGTGGCCGGGCGTGTCGAGAATGTTGAAGACGTTGCCTTCATATTCGAAGGTCATCACCGAGGTGACGACCGAGATGCCGCGTTCGCGCTCGATCTTCATCCAGTCGGAGCGCGTCTGCATGCGATCCTTCTTCGCCTTGACCTCACCGGCAAGCTGAATGGCGCCGCCGAACAGCAGCAGCTTTTCGGTGAGCGTCGTCTTGCCCGCGTCCGGGTGGGCGATAATAGCGAATGTGCGGCGGCGGGAGACCGCCTCGGCGAGACTTTCGGCCATGCGTGTAAATCCTGTGAATTGCGGCCGTATCTAGCGACTCAAAGCCCTAAATGCAATTGACCTCGGCCGTTGCAGCGCAAACTAATGCCGCATGACCATACACACCGATATCAGCCCGACCCTAAATCTCATCCGCCTGCCGCATGGCGAGGGCCTCGATCTGCCCGCCTATGAGACCAGAGGTGCTGCGGGCATGGACCTGCGCGCAGCTGTCGACGATGGCACGACGCTGACGATCCTTCCCGGCAAGCGGGCGCTCGTTCCCACCGGCTTCATCTTCGAAGTGCCTGACGGCTTCGAGGCGCAGATCCGCCCACGCTCCGGCCTTGCCTTCAAGAACGGCATCACCTGCCTGAATTCACCGGGCACGATCGACAGCGACTATCGCGGCGAAGTGAAGGTGCTGCTGATCAACCTCGGCGAAGAGCCGTTCGAGATCACCCGCGGCATGCGCATCGCACAGATGATCATCGCCCCGGCGATCCAGGCGCGCATCGTCGAGACGACGGAAGCGAGCGAGACGAAGCGTGGCGCCGGCGGCTTCGGCTCCACCGGCGTGTGATGAGCGAGCTTGCCCGAGCTGATGGACTGACCCTGCGTCAGGATTATTTCGATGATCCCTCCGCATGGAAGGGCCTCGTCGATCTGTTGCAGGACACGTTCTCGATCGATATCGGCATTCAGGATCAATTTGGCGGCCCCGACCCGAGCAGCATGCCGTTCGGTTACTTCGACCAGGAGGGACGCTGCATCGCCAATTTCAGCGCCTTCTCCATGCCGATGATCGTCAATGGCCGCGCCGTCAAGGCGGCGGCCTATCAATCCGGTGCGGTGCGGCCAGAATGGCGCGAACGTGGCCTCTATCGCGACCTCATGCAGCGCGCCTTTGATCGCACCGCTGCCGAGGGCTACGAACTCGATCTTCTGCTCACCGACAAGCCGGTGCTCTACGAGCGTTACGGATTTCGCACCGTGCCGCAGCATGTCTTCGTTGCCCAGATACCGAAGCTGCAGAAATCAGAGAGCAGCGTACGGCAGCTTTCTCTGGAAACGCCTGACGACATCAGTCTAATCAAGTCCTTCCTGCAAAGCCGCAAGCCGGTTTCCTCCTGCTTTGCCGTTGTCAGGCAGATGGAAATGTTTCTGTTGAATGCCTGCTTCAATTCCGCGATCCGGCTGACGATGCTCGGCGACGATGCGGTCATTGCCTGGACGTTCGACGGCGCGACCTTCTGGCTTCTCGACGTGGCCGGAATAACCATTCCGTCCCTGGCCGCTATCCTGTCCGCGCTTGATATCGAGCCCGATCGCATCGAGATCTGCTTCCCGCCGGATAGGCTGGATTGCCAGGCGTCGCCAGAGCCCTATGAGGGGTACACAGTCCTGATGGCGCGCGGCAAAGCAGCTGGCGAAATCACCGGGCCGCTCATCCTCTCGCCCATGGCGGAGTTTTAGCGCGATAACGGCGGCAACCGGCGCTTGACCGGCGTTGCCTTGATCATCGACGTGTTCGTTTCAGCCCGCTCGGTGATCTTGTCCAATATGCCGTCGAGTTCCCCCATGGAGCGCACCACCAGCCGCCCGATAAAACAATCGTCGCCGGTGACCTTGTCGCATTCGATGAACTCGGGCGTCTCCTGAATGATCCGCTCGACGACATGCAATTGGCCGGGCAAGGGCCGGATGCGGACGATCGCCTGCAAGGGATAGCCGATCGTCTCGGGCGCGATATCGACGGTGAAAGCGGAGATAACGCCGCGCTCTTCCAACCGCCGAAGCCGCTCCGCCGCGCTCGGCGAGGACAAGCCGGCCGCTTCCGCCAGCTCCTTCAGCGATATGCGGGCATTGCGCGCGAGCGCCTCCAGCATTCGTTGATCGATCTCATCGAGACCAAGAGGCGCATTAGGGAGACCCATATTCCTACCTCATATATTTAGGCCAAATGGCAAATTCCCCTGATTAAATCTATATCAACGGCACTCAGGCCGCAATATGATTGGTGCCGAAAGACGGGAGGCAAGGGCAATGAACGAGATTAAACGCGGCACCGCGGAGATGACGGCGGCAATGCTGATTTCAGGCACGATCGGTTGGTTCGTGCTGATGTCGGGCCAGGCGGTGACCGATGTCGTCTTCTGGCGCTGCTTATTCGGTGCGCTGACGCTGCTCGTCATTTGCGCGGTCATGGGCCTACTGCGCCCGGGCATTCTGAACTTGAAGAGCTTTGCGATCGCAGTCGGCGGCGGGATCGCCATCGTCCTCAACTGGTTGCTGCTGTTCGCTGCCTATTGTCACGCTTCCATTTCCATCGCCACGACCGTCTACAATACGCAGCCCTTCATGCTTTTGGGGCTCGGAGCATTGTTCCTGGGCGAGCGGATCACCTTCACCAAGCTATTCTGGCTCGCCCTCGCCTTTGCCGGCATGGCCGTCATCGTGGAAGGCAAACCAGCCGGCACGGCGGGTATGGGAAGCTATGCGACCGGCATCCTGCTCTCGCTGGGTGCAGCCTTCTGCTACGCGCTGGCGGCGATCGCCGCGAAATGGCTGAAAGGCACGCCACCGCATCTGATCGCACTTATTCAGGTCTCGACGGGCATATTGATGCTCGCGCCCTTTGCCAACTTTTCTGCCGCTCCGCAGGATATGGGCGGATGGTCGATCCTAGTCACCATGGGCATCGTCCACACCGGCGTGATGTATGTGCTGCTCTATGGTGCAATTCAGAAGCTGCCGACGCATCTGACCGGCGCACTGTCCTTCATCTATCCGATCGCGGCCATCGTGGTCGATCGCCTCGCCTTCGGCCACGTGCTCGGGGTCGCTCAGATCGCCGGCGCGATCATCATCCTCGGCGCTGCGGCAGGCATGAATCTGGGCTGGACGATCCCCCTGCCCCGACATAAGAACGATCATCTTTCCAAAGGGACCATCGAATGATCACCTGCTACCTCCGCTACGTTATCGACCCATACAAGCTCGCCGAATTCGAGCACTACGCCAAGCTTTGGATCCCGCTAGTCAACCGGCTGGGCGGCACGCATCACGGCTATTTCCTGCCCCATGAAGGTGCGAACAATATCGCGTTGGCGCTCTTCAGCTTTCCAAGTCTTGCCGCCTATGAGGATTATCGCAAGCAGATGGCTGAAGATGCGGAATGCCGCGCGGCATTCGCCTATGGCGATGAGACGCGCTGCATCGTCAGCTACGAACGCAGCTTCATGCGACCGGTCTTCTAAGACTTACTTAGCCGGAGTCGGGCAGGTTTCGGGTCGACCGTCGAGACCTTCCGTCATCTTTTCGAAGCTCGCGCCCAGCCCGGCCTTGCCGCCTCCGATGCGCAGCACATAGAGGCTGTCAAAATCCTCGCCATGCCATTTCGGCACGGCATCGTCATCCCCGCCATTGTCGCTCAACAGCTGTCGGGCAAGCTTGACGATCTGCTTGTGCTCCCAGGCGACGAAGACCAGCTTGCCGGCATAGGCAGGCTTTTCCAGCTCGGTTTTCAGATCATCGATATCGTCATAGCCGAAACGGGTGTCGACCGGCATGCCGAGCGCGATCGCCGTCGGCTCGATGGTCGCGAGCGGCCGAATGTAATCGTAGGAAATTCCGGAATCCTTCTTCCGCTTGGAAGGATTCGGCGCAAAGATCACCGCAGGCTTGCCAAAGAGCTTTGCGAGCACCGATGGCAGCGCCAGCGCCCGGTTGAGGCCCTGACAGCTCAACTGGCCGAGCCCAGCTTCCGGTTTTTCGCCATGCCGCATGAAAACGATCGTCTGTGCGCCGCTCTCCGCTGCCGAGACCGTTGATACCGAGCCGCCCAGCGATGAAAGTGACAGAAGACCCGCAGCGATTAGCTTTGAAAGGTTCCACATCAGCGTTGCGCCTCGAAAGCCATGCGAACGGCAAGCCCGGCCAGCACCGTGCCCATCAGCCAGCGCTGTACCAGCGCGAAGGATGGGCGGCGCACAAAGAACAGCGCAACGGACCCGGCCGTCAGAGCGAAGATCGCATTGAAGGTCAGGCTGACGGCGATATGGACGAAGCCGAAGATGACGGATTGCGTGAAGACGCTGCCGGCGGCAGGGTCGATGAACTGCGGCAGCAGCGAAAGATAGAGAACCGCGACCTTCGGATTGAGCAGGCTGGTGACCAGCCCCATGGAGAAGAGCCGACGCGTGCTATCCTTCGGTAGTTCACGCACCTGAAATGCGGACC
Source organism: Rhizobium sp. ASV8 (assembly GCF_016429255.1). Taxonomy (GTDB): domain Bacteria; phylum Pseudomonadota; class Alphaproteobacteria; order Rhizobiales; family Rhizobiaceae; genus Rhizobium. Next base: position 134 of record NZ_JAELUG010000008.1, on the reverse strand, counting down.
GGCTGCCGGGCTTCAGCGCATTCCAGGCTAGCCAGCCAAGATAGGCAGCACCCGCCAGCCGCAACGCGTCGTAAGCGAAAGGAACCGCGAGAACGAAGGCGGTGATGCCGAGGGCCGCTGACAACATGTAGAAC
>NZ_JAELUG010000089.1 GCF_016429255.1 Rhizobium sp. ASV8 | reverse complement strand
GTGTTCGTCTCGGCACGCCGGCCGGCACGACGCGCGGTTTCAAGGAAGGCGATTTCCGCGAAATCGGCAATCTGATCATCGAAGTGCTGGATGGCCTGAAGGTTGCCAATTCCGACGAGGGTAACGCTGCCGTCGAGGCTGCAGTGCGCGAGAAGGTGGTCAAGCTCACCGACCGCTTCCCGATGTACGGTTACCTGGGCTGAGGAGGGCGCATGCGCTGCCCCTATTGCGGTACGGAAGATACGCAGGTCAAGGATTCGCGCCCGGCGGAGGATAATACCTCCATCCGCCGGCGGCGAATCTGCCCGGATTGCGGCGGTCGCTTCACGACGTTCGAGCGCGTGCAGCTCCGCGAGCTGATGGTCATCAAGAAGACCGGCCGCAAGGTGCTTTTCGATCGTGACAAGCTGGTGCGGTCTTTCGAGATCGCACTGCGCAAGCGTCCGGTCGATCGCGACCGCATCGAGCGAGCCGTTTCGGGGATCGTCCGCCGTCTCGAAAGCTCGGGCGAAACCGAAATCAGCTCCGAACAGATCGGTCTCCAGGTGCTGGAAGCGTTGAAGAGCCTCGATGACGTGGCTTTCGTACGCTATGCCTCGGTCTATCGTGATTTCTCCCATGCGGAAGATTTCGAGCACGTCATCAACGAGATCAACGCCAAGATCGCGCGCGATCCGCTGGATCCCTGACCATGACACAGCTGCCGGAAGACGAACGTTTCATGGCGGAGGCTATCCGCCTGTCGCGTGAGCATCTGGGGCTGACCTCGACCAATCCGTCGGTCGGTTGTCTCATCGTCAAGGATGGTGCGGTCATCGGCCGCGGCGTCACTGCGGTTGGCGGCCGGCCCCATGCCGAGCCCCAGGCATTGGCGGAAGCCGGTGAGGCGGCGAGGGGCGCCACAGCCTATGTGACGCTCGAACCATGCTCTCATTACGGCAAAACGCCGCCCTGCGCCGAGGCATTGATCGCTTACGGCGTGGCGCGTGTCGTCATCAGCGTCACCGACCCCGACCAGCGCGTCTCCGGGCGCGGCATCAACATGCTGCGCGCTGCCGGTATCGAAGTCGAGACAGGCGTTCTGGAGACAGAGGGTCGACGGTCGCTGGCCGGTTACCTCATGCGTCAGACGAAAAACCGGCCCTATGTGACTCTCAAGCTTGCTGTTTCTGCCGATGGCATGATCGGCAGGGTAGGCGAGGGCCAGGTTCGCATCACCGGCGATCTCTCCAGGGCGGAAGTGCAGATGCTGCGCGCCGAGAGCGATGCCATCCTTGTCGGCATCGGCACGGCGATATCAGATGACCCGGAATTGACTTGCCGGATCCCCGGCCTGGAAAATCGCTCGCCCCTGCGCATCGTCATCGACGAGCAGCTGCAGCTCCCCCTCGGCAGCAAGCTGGTGCAAACGGCGCGGAAACATCCGGTCATCGCCGTTGCCGCTCATCCGCCGTCCTTCGATGAAAACACAGATGCCGCCTTCCAGGCGCGCCGTGCGGCTCTGGATGCGGCGGGCGTTGAAGTCCTGCAATCGAATACCAGCGAGCCGGGTGAACTGATGGAGGCGCTCGGCACGCGCGGCATCTCGTCTCTGCTGCTGGAAGGTGGCGCCAGGACCGCGCAGCGCTTTCTGGATGCGGATCTCGTCGATCGCATCCTGCTGTTTCAGGGGCCGGGCACTATCGGCAAGGGCGGTATTGAATCACCCGTCCTCAAGTCCAATATCCCCCCAAGTTTCAGGCATGTCGGCGAGAGCCGCTTCGGCGACGATCTTTGCGACGAATACGAAAGAGGTTTTTGATGTTTACCGGAATTGTCACTGACGTCGGCACGGTCGAATCCATTTCCCCCATGAACGAGGGCATCAAGCTGCGCGTTGCCACCAATTACGATCCGGCAACGATCGACATGGGTGCCTCCATTTCGCATGCCGGCGTCTGCCTGACGGTGACCGGATTGCCGGAACAGGGCAGCAACGGGCGCTGGTTCGAGGTAGAGGCCTGGGAAGAGGCGCTACGTCTGACCACGATTGGCAGCTGGGAAGCGGGCAACAAGATCAACCTCGAGCGCTCCCTCAAGATCGGCGATGAGCTCGGCGGTCACATCGTTTCCGGCCATATTGATGGCAAGGCGGAGATCCTCTCCGTGACGGCCGAAGGAGAAGCCACGCGCTTTCGCCTGCGTGCGCCGGAACATCTTGCCAAATTCGTCGCGCCGAAGGGTTCGGTCGCGCTCGACGGCACCTCGCTCACGGTCAATGCCGTCGACGGCATGGAATTCGACGTGCTGCTCATCCGGCATTCGCTTGAAGTCACGACCTGGGGCGAACGCAAGGCCGGCGACTTCGTCAACTTCGAAGTCGACACCATGGCGCGCTACGCCGCGCGGCTGGCGGAATTCCCCGTCGCGCGCGAAGAGCCTTGAGTCGCAGGATCTTCAATTGCTAGGAATTTGCTCCCTGGCTCGCTTCGGTTCTCCTACCGAAGCGACTTCTCCATTAGAAAATTGATGAAGGTCTGGCCACGCTTTTGCACCTGCTGCGTGGTCACGACCCAAAAGCCCTTACGCTCGAAGAAGGCGCGGGCGGTCAGACTAGCCTCGGTGAAAATTCGCGAGAGGCCCTGTTCACGGGCGGCTTGCTCGACCGTCGCAAGCAACAGGCTGGCAACGCCTCTTCCCTGATAGTCGGGATCGACGAACATCATATCCAGACAGCCGTCTGCTTTGAGATCCGTAAAGCCGATGGGAGTCGCAGCATCCATCGCAAGCCAGGTCGGCCGGCTTGCTCGATATTGTGCCCATACTTGGCTGTCTTCGACTTTCGCCCAGGCAGCGATTTGGGCCGGGCCGTAATCTCTCGAGGCGACTTCGCGAATGGCCCGCAGAAAAATATCGATCGTGGCTTGCGCATCACCCGGTTCGTAAGCCTTGATCGAGAATTCTTCGTGTGAAGCCGGCATGTCACGCCCCGTCATATCAGGCTTGACGTTCGAACATGGCGTTGGGTTTGTCTTTATAAATGACGTCGCCGATCCTGCGGAAGCCGATTTTCTCGGCCACGCGCAGAGATGACCTATTGTCGAGATCAACGATACAGGTCATGCGCCGGCCGGCGAATTGCCTGTCGGCCCAGGCAATGGCCGCGCTCATCGCTTCTGTTGCATAGCCCATACCCTGCATCGGCGGCGTAATACCCCAGCCGGATTCCAGCGTGCCTTCCGTCGTCGGCGTGATGTCCCGGTGCAGATCGAGAAAGCCTACTTCGCCGATCAGCTTGCCGCTTTGCCTTTCCTCGACGGCGAAAAAGCCGAAGCCGAGATGGTGCCATAGGCCGGCATAGCGCAGCAGGCGAGCCCAAACCTGCTCGCGTGTCGGCAGTTCACCGCCGATAAAGCGGACGAGGTCTTCATGTCTCCAGAGGGCAAGGAATTCGTCGAAATCGTCCAGCGTGTGGCCACGCAACATAAGTCGGTCGGTCGTCAACGTCGGAATGATGGTCATGGGGCTTAAAACTTTGCTGAAATAGATTTTTGACAACGCTCAATCGTCTGAGGTGCCGGGCTCGCCGTCCCAGTAGTCGAGATTGGTGTCTGCGGCGCGGCCGATGGCGCGGAACGTCGTCTTGCCCTCGCCATAGGTTTTGGCCAGAAACTTGCCGGAATCCGGATATTCGACGATTTCGGTTTTAGCCTTCGTGGAGATGGCGAGATAGATCAGGACGGCGGGACCGGTGTTGATCAACTGATGTGCCGTTTCCGGTCCGCCCGCGGGTGCGCCGAGCACATCACCCTTGCTGACGGCGACACGATGATCGCCGAAGCGGTATTCGCCTTCGCCGTCGAGAATGACGAACATCTCTTCCTCGACATGATGATTGTGAAACGGACAGCCGGATTTGCCTGGCGGCACTTCGTTGTAGCTGATCCCGAGGTTCTTCAGTCCAAGCATGGCGCCAAAGGACGTGTCGCTGCCGGCAAAGAAGCCGCCCTTCTGCCAATGCTCCAGTTCAAGCTCGCCGACATTGACGGCGGGTATGGATTTTTTTGTCATGAGGCTCCCCCTTCGCAGGCCAGAAATTATTATCGAAGCGGTTGCGACTGCGGAAGCCACAATTTCCGCGGGGCTGCGTTCATTTCCAAATAGGGCCGGAATCGGCGCGGACCATTGAAAAACACTTGCCAAGCGCGGCCCGCCGTGGTTTGACCCGGCCTAATAAGGTGCCGCGCCCTCTCAATCCTCAGGTGATGTATGTCCAGCTCTTCGAATGCCCACATTCTTATCGTCGAAGCTCGCTTCTACGATGATATGGCCGATGCTCTGCTCGACGGTGCCAAGACCGCACTGGATGCGGCAGGCGCGACCTATGACGTCGTAACCGTGCCCGGCGCGCTGGAGATCCCGGCCGCGATCGCCATGGCGCTTGACGGTGGCGACAACGGCGGCGTTATCTATGACGGCTACGTCGCCCTCGGCATGGTCATCCGTGGCGAAACCTATCATTTCGACATCGTCGCAAACGAATCTTCGCGCGCGTTGATGGATCTGGCCGTGAGCGAGTCTCTCGCGATCGGCAATGGCATTCTGACCGTCGAGAATGACGATCAGGCCTGGGCGCGTGCGCGCCGTTCGGACAAGGACAAGGGCGGTTTCGCCGCCCGTGCGGCGCTGACCATGATCGCGCTGAAAGAGAAGTTGGGTGCATAATTCATGAGCAATCAGGATAACGAGCGACCCGCAAAGCCCGCCAATCAGCGGGGCGCAGCACGCCTCGCGGCGGTGCAGGCGCTCTATCAGATGGATATCGGCGGAACAGGCGTTCTGGAGGTGGTGGCCGAATACGAGGCGCACCGTCTCGGGCAGGAGCTGGACGGCGAGACCTATCTGAAGGCAGATGCCTCCTGGTTTCGCTCCATCGTGTCGGGCGTCGTGCGCGAGCAGACCCGTCTCGATCCGCTGATCGGCTCTGCCCTTCAGGACGACTGGGCTCTTTCGCGTCTCGACAGCACCGTCCGCGCCATCCTGCGCGCCGGCACCTTCGAGCTGCTCGACCGCAAGGACGTGCCGGTTCCGGTGATTGTCACCGAGTATGTCGAGATCGCACATGCCTTCTTTGAAGAGGACGAACCGAAGCTTGTGAATGCGGTTCTTGACCGAATCGCCAAGCAGGTTCGCGGCGACGCCAAGAAATAGGCCCGCCTGAAGGCGCGGCCCATGCCGGGTTGCGCTTTCGTTTCCTTCGTTCGCGTCTGATTTCATCTTCGAATCTTCTTTTGAACCTCCTGCGGGTGTTTTACCTGCGGGCGGTCTTGACGCGACGTTTTCCCGACATCAATCTTGCATTGCACATTGGTCGATCACCCTGGAGGAGGGGATTGGTCGATGTCGCAGGCGGCCGGGGGAGGAGTGAACCGCCGGCTTTTTTGGAGGGAAAAAGCGAAATGTCGATTCTTTTAGGAGTGATCGCATGCGGACTGCTCTCGGTCATCTATGCCGTATGGGCAACCCGGTCGGTGCTCGCTGCCGATCAGGGCAACGCCCGCATGCAAGAGATTGCCGGTTATATTCGTGAAGGAGCGCAGGCTTATCTTGCGCGTCAATATAGAACTATTGCCATCGTCGGGGTCATTGTTTTCATTGCTGCATGGCTCCTTTTGTCGTCCGAAGCCGCTTTTGGCTTCCTGATCGGCGCAATCCTCTCAGGCGCCGCAGGGTTCATCGGCATGCATGTTTCCGTGCGCGCCAATGTCCGCACGGCCCAGGCGTCGTCGCAGAGCCTGTCTGCTGGCCTCGATATCGCCTTCAAGTCGGGCGCCATCACCGGCATGTTGGTTGCGGGCCTCGCCCTGCTCGGCGTCTCCATCTACTTCTATGTACTGACCGGCATTCTCGGCCATGAGGCAGGTTCTCGTGACGTGATCGACGCGTTGGTGGCTCTCGGCTTCGGCGCCTCGCTGATTTCGATCTTCGCCCGCCTCGGCGGCGGCATCTTCACCAAGGGCGCCGACGTTGGCGGCGACCTCGTCGGCAAGGTCGAAGCGGGTATCCCCGAGGACGATCCGCGTAACCCGGCCACCATTGCCGATAACGTCGGTGACAACGTCGGCGATTGCGCCGGCATGGCAGCCGACCTGTTCGAAACTTATGCGGTTTCCGTCGTCGCGACCATGGTTCTGGCCTCGATCTTCTTTGCCGGCTCGCCGCTGCTCAATTCCGCAATGATCTATCCGCTGGCGATCTGCGGCGCCTGCATCATCACGTCGATTATCGGCACCTTCTTCGTGAAGCTTGGCGCCAATGGCTCCATCATGGGCGCCCTCTACAAAGGCCTGATTGCTACGGGCGTCCTCTCGATCATCGGTCTTGGGGCAGCCACTTCGCTGACCATCGGCTGGGGTTCGGTAGGTACCGTTGCGGGCTTTGAAGTCACCGGCACGAGGCTCTTTGCCTGTGGCATCGTTGGCCTTATCGTCACGGCGCTGATCGTCGTCATCACCGAATACTACACCGGCACGAACAAGCGGCCGGTGAATTCCATCGCCCAGGCGTCGGTCACCGGTCACGGCACCAACGTCATTCAGGGTCTTGCCGTCTCGCTCGAATCGACGGCGCTGCCGGCGATCGTCATCGTCGGCGGCATCATCGCCACCTATCAGCTCGGTGGCCTGTTCGGCACCGGCATTGCCGTTACGGCCATGCTCGGGCTTGCCGGCATGATCGTTGCGCTCGATGCTTTCGGCCCGGTAACGGATAACGCCGGCGGCATCGCGGAAATGTCGCATCTTCCGCCGGAAGTGCGCAAATCCACCGACGCTCTGGACGCGGTCGGTAACACCACCAAGGCCGTAACCAAGGGCTATGCCATCGGTTCCGCCGGTCTCGGCGCGCTGGTATTGTTCGCCGCCTATTCCAACGACCTGCAATATTTCGCGGCGCACGGCGACAAGTTCCCTTACTTCGCCAATGTCGGGACGATCTCCTTCGATCTTTCCAACCCCTATGTCGTTGCCGGGTTGCTGTTCGGTGGCCTTATTCCCTACCTCTTCGGCGGCATTGCGATGACGGCCGTCGGTCGTGCCGCCAGTTCGATCGTGGAGGAGGTACGCCGGCAGTTCCGTGAGAAGCCGGGTATCATGCAGGGTACGGAGCGTCCCGACTACGGCCGCGCCGTCGATCTCCTGACCAAGGCCGCCATTCGCGAGATGATCATCCCGTCGCTGCTGCCGGTGCTTGCGCCTATTGTCGTCTACTTCGGCGTTCTGCTGATTTCCGGCTCGAAGGCTTCGGCTTTCGCGGCGCTCGGCGCCTCGCTCCTCGGGGTCATCATCAACGGCCTCTTCGTCGCCATTTCCATGACATCGGGTGGCGGTGCCTGGGACAATGCCAAGAAGAGCTTCGAGGACGGCTTCGTCGACAAGGACGGGACGCGCCATATGAAAGGCTCGGAAGCTCACAAGGCATCCGTGACGGGCGACACCGTCGGTGATCCCTACAAGGATACGGCTGGTCCTGCAGTCAATCCGGCAATCAAGATCACCAATATCGTGGCATTGCTGCTGCTCGCCATCCTTGCCGGATAAGGAAGGCGAACAGAACGAACAAAAAACCCGCGAAGCAGCGCTTCGCGGGTTTTTCTGTGAAATAGCTTCCCGGTTTATTGGCCAGGATTGAGATTGTTGAGGAAGTTCTTTGCGCCGTTTACGCCGTTGCCGCCGCCCTGCAGGATCTGTTGCAGGAAGGTGATGTCGCGGCCGCCGGTCGGCGTCGTGCGGCTGATCATGTCGAAGACCCTGCCGTCCTTCAGCGTATAATTGGCTTCCTGCTTCACGATGCCGTCTTTGTCGAAATAGATCGCCAGAATGTTCTGGTCGACGAGCTTCGGCTTCATGAAGGCAGCAGCGCGGGTGCGCTTCTGAGAGATGTAGTAGAAAACCTCTCCATCGAAGGTCGCTGTTGTCGAAGGCGTACCGAGCGAGAGCAGGACCTGCTCGCGGCTCGAACCAACAGGCGCAAGCGCAAGCGACTGCGGGTCGAAGATGTAACCGTTGTTCATGACCTCACTGGTCTTGCAACCCGAAAGGCCCATGGTCGCAATCACCAGGGCGATGGCGGCAGTGCTGCTGAAAGATATGTCAGACTTGAAATACCGTCTGGTCAACGACATCTCATCTCCCCTAATGAATCAATCCGATGGCCGGACGGCCGGTGTGACCTTGCTGTGCACATCATTGTGGCCTTTCCGCGATTGGAAAGGCACAAGACGCTGTTCGGCACTCTTCATCAACAATCATTCACAACGTAACGACGGTTAAGGGCAGGAGCCTCGAAGCGGGCACAAACGGCATTGCAATTCGCGCCTGCTTCGGTAAACCAGCTTTTGCGTGGATGCAACAAGGCCAAGCAAAAACGGCGCGCTCTGAACGAGCCAATACCGGGAATTCTCATGATTTTTGGGCTCTTTCGCAAAAGAAATCACAATCAGATCATCGTCGTCAGGCAATATGAGCTTCTGACATCGACGGCGCGGCAGCCGGTTTTCTATACCGACTACGACGTGCCCGACACGGTGATGGGGCGCTTCGAATTGCTTTCCGTCGTCATGATCCTGTTTTTTCGCCGCACGCGGTCTTCCGCGACCAGCGGCCAGGAGCTTGCACAGGAAATCGTCGATGCGTTTTTCGAGGATATAGATTATTCGATCCGCGAACTCGGGATCGGCGACAACAGCGTGCCGAAACGCATGAAGAAACTGGCCGGCATGTTCTATGGGCGGCTTGAAAGTTATGCGGCTGCCATGGATGGCGAGGACCGCACCGCTCTTGCCGCCGCGCTTCGGCGCAACATCTATCCGAAAGCGGATGATGGCGCAGCGTCCATGGTCGGGCTGGCCGACTGGATGATGACGGCGGAGGCGTATCTGGCCGCTGTGCCGGAGGCGGAGCTCGCCACCGGTTCGGCGGCATTGCCGTTGCCAGTTGGGCGCGGCCAAGAGCAATAATAGGAGACAGGAATGAAAACACACGGATCCGATGAAACACCCTTTTCCTATCTCGTGAAGGTCGGTCATATCTCCGCCAATCCTGTCGACGTGCATGTCGAAGCGGATAAGCGCGAGCTTGCCGGTCTGGCGGAACTTTGGGATGTCCTCTCCGTGGAAAAACTGGCGGCCGATATGAAGATTTCGCGCTGGAAGCGCGATGGTGTGCGGGTCAAGGGTAATGTGAAGGCGAAAATCGTCCAGGCTTGCGTCGTCACGCTTGAGCCGGTCGAGTCGGAAATCGACGAAGATTTCGAGCACATCTTCGTGCCCGAAGATTCCAAGCTGGCGCGCTCACCGTCGACCGACGCGGGCGAGATGGTGCTCGATCCGGACGGCCCGGACCTTCCGGAAACCTTTACCGGCGATACGATCGACGCCGGGGCGGTCGTTGCGGAATTCGCAGCTCTTGCCATCGATCCGTACCCGCGCAAGCCTGGCGTCGAGTTCGAAGGGCACATTGAAGATACTGGTGAAAATGACAGGAAGCCTTCGCCGTTCGCAGTTCTGAAAGACTGGAAAAAGGACTAGGCCACGGTGCTGATCGAGCACAATTCTGTTGTAACCGGGGGAGAAAACGGTATTTTGACGCCAAATTCGCCGGTCTCGGCGAAGAAAAAGGACTAGGGACGCGTGATCAGAATTTCTCTTGACCTAATGGGTGGCGACTTCGGCCCTGAGGTTGTTGTTCCCGGCGCGGCCAAGGCGCTGGATAGGCATCCCGATATTACATTCATCATGTACGGACAGAAGGATCGCTGCGAAGCGGTCCTCGCAAAATATCCCAAGCTTCGCGAAAAATCGGTCTTTCACGAATGCGAAGTTGCCATCAGCATGGATGAAAAGCCGAGCCAGGCACTTCGCCGCGGCCGCTATGTTTCCAGCATGTGGCGTTCGATCGATGCGGTGAAGGCAGGCGATGCCGACGTGGTCGTTTCCGCCGGTAATACCGGCGCGCTGATGGCGATGGCGAAATTCTGTTTGCGCACCATGGCCAATATCGAACGTCCGGCAATCGCAGCGATCTGGCCGACACTTCGGGGCGAAAGCATCGTGCTCGATGTCGGCGCCACCATCGGCGCCGATGCACAGCAGCTGCTCGACTTTGCGCTGATGGGCGGCGCAATGGCGCGCGCGCTTTTCGAGATCGAACGTCCGACCATCGGACTGCTGAATGTCGGTGTCGAAGAGATCAAGGGACAGGAAGACGTCAAGGATGCCGGCCGCCTGATTCGCGAAGCCAATCTCGAGTCGCTGGAATATTTCGGCTTCGTCGAAGGTGACGATATCGGCAAGGGTACGGTCGATGTCGTGGTCACGGAAGGCTTTTCCGGCAACATCGCGCTGAAAACGGCGGAAGGAACGGCCAAGCAGATCGGCTCCTATCTGCGCGCTGCCATGTCGCGCACGCTGCTGGCCCGCATCGGCTACGTCCTTGCCAAGGGCGCCTTCGATCTGCTGCGCGAGAAGCTCGACCCCAGCAAGGTCAATGGCGGCGTTTTCCTTGGTCTGAACGGCATCGTCATCAAGAGCCATGGCGGGGCCAATGCCGAAGCTTTCGCGGCCGCCATCGATGTCGGCTACGACATGGCCAAGAATGGCCTGACGCAGAAAATTGAAAATGATTTGAAGAAATACCATGCCAAGCGGCTGCCCCCGATTGGGCCGGAAGCGGCATGAACGACGGGATACAAGCAGAATGATCCGTTCAGTTGTTCGCGGATTTGGGGCGGCGCTCCCCAAGCGCGTCATGACCAATGCCGAGATGGAGCAGGTCGTCGATACCAGTGATGATTGGATCGTCCAGCGCACGGGCATCCGTCAACGCTATATTGCGGGGGATGACGAAACCACGGCGTCGCTCGGCGAGCGGGCTGCACGGGCGGCTCTCGCCAATGCCGGCCTGACGCCCGATGATCTCGACATGATCATCGTCGCGACATCGACGCCCGACAACACCTTTCCGGCAACCGCCGTCAACATTCAGAACCGGCTTGGCATGCATCATGGCTTCGCCTTCGATGTTCAGGCCGTCTGCACCGGTTTCGTCTATGCCGTGACCACGGCCGACGCCTATATTCGTGGCGGCCTTGCCAAGCGCGTGCTCGTCATCGGCGCCGAGACCTTCTCCCGTATCCTTGATTGGACCGACCGCACGACCTGCGTTCTCTTCGGCGACGGCGCAGGCGCGCTGGTGCTCGAGGCGGGCGAGGGGAGCGGTGCCAACAGCGATCGAGGCGTGCTGGCGGCAAGCCTGCGCTCCGACGGCGCCCACAAGGAAAAGCTCTATGTCGACGGCGGCCCGTCTTCGACGGGTACGGTCGGCGTTCTGCATATGGCGGGGCGCGAAGTCTTCAAGCATGCCGTTGGCATGATCACCGACGTCATTCAGGCCGCCTTCGACGCGACCGGCGCGACGGTGGACGATCTGGACTGGCTGGTGCCGCATCAGGCCAATCGGCGCATTATCGATGGCTCCGCCAAGAAGCTTGGAATTGCTCCCGAGAAGGTTGTGATCACCGTCGATCTCCATGGCAATACTTCGGCTGCTTCCATCCCCTTGGCGATCGCAACAGCTGCCGGTGACGGGCGAATCAAGAAGGGCGATCTGGTGATGCTGGAGGCCATGGGCGGCGGCTTCACATGGGGTGCGGTGCTGCTGCGCTGGTAGCGCCGTATCTCTAAAAGCCGATTCCGAACAAGAGCTTGACCGTTTGGCGCAAGGGCAATAGTCTCGCAAGGCTTGAATAAGATTACCAATCAGTATGGGCGGGGAGCTATGACTGGCAAGACAGTGACGCGCGCGGATTTGGCGGAGTCAGTATTCCGGAAAGTCGGCCTCTCCCGCACGGAGTCGGCCGAGCTCGTCGAGACGGTGATCGATGAAATTTGCAACGCCATCGTGCGTGGCGAAACTGTGAAGCTTTCCTCCTTCGCGACGTTTCAGGTGCGCGATAAAAATGAACGTATTGGTCGTAATCCGAAGACCGGTGAGGAAGTGCCGATCTCTCCACGGCGCGTCATGACCTTCAAGGCGTCGAATGTCTTGAAGACACGAATCCTCAAGGCGCACGCCAGCCGCAAGGCGAAGGCGAGGCCGGCCAATCCTGCTTCCTGATCCATTTCAAGGATCGATTTTCCCACAGGCCGTAAGCCTTGCGCTGCGGCCTTTGTTGTTGGCTTTTCCAACGCTTTTGCAGCTTGATTGTGCTGCGGCTGCAGAGGCCACTTGAATTTCCTCTGCCAAACCGTTGAAATATGGTGATTCGTATCCCGACAAGATACGACGTCGATATCCGGTTTTGTGCGATCCGGCCCGAATGGCGCCTTACTCGCACTGTGGGAGTATGATGATGGACAAGAGCCCGGATGCATTTCGCACGATCAGCGAAGTTGCGGAAGACCTTGATCTGCCGCAGCATGTCCTACGTTTCTGGGAGACGCGTTTCCCGCAAATCAAGCCGATGAAGCGCGGCGGCGGCAGACGTTACTATCGACCTGAAGACGTCGATCTTTTGAACGGCATCCGCCACCTGCTCTACGATCACGGCTACACGATAAAGGGCGTTCAGAAGCTTTTGAAGACCAATGGCAACAAGTTTGTCATTGCGGTCGGTCACGGCGATCTCGCAAGTGTCGAAGCATTGGCCGCGGCGGCGCAGGAGCACGCTCCCGTCGAGCCGCGCGTCAGTTCCGCCAATCCAGAAGAAGATCAGGTCGTCGGCCGGGCAAAGGCACCGATAAGCCGTCGGTTCTTCAATTTCGTGAGCGGCGACGATGGCGCGCCCGATGTCTCCATCGGTAAATCCAGCGTCGGCAAGGAAGATCGGGCTTTGTTGCAAGAGACGCTCTACGATCTTCTGGAGTGCAAACGCCTCCTCGATCAGGTGCGATAGCGCCGCGACTCGCAACGCAATCATCTTACCCAACGAGATGTGTGTTTGAGCCTGCGCAACTCTGTGTGCTCAATCCTGGGTAGATTTTGAGGTGCTGGAAACCTCCCAAGACGCAACTTTGTTTCGTTGTCATGTCTTCGGATATATCTTTGTGACAAATTTGTCACGACGTTGCGCTTCTGCGTTGCATGAAATTAGTTCGGCAGCCTTCTTAACTTGCCGGGCGCAAACTGCAGGTTCAGTCTGACTGTGAAGCTTCGTTGCTTCACCCTTCGGAGAAGGGGAACAGCCAGTCAGGCTATGGAGGGGCAAGAGATTGTCTGCCGGGAGACTCCATCCCTGATGGATCGTCGAATGGAGATACCATGAACATCAAGAGCCTTCTTCTTGGCTCCGCTGCTGCGATCGTCGCAGCGAGCGCTGCCCATGCTGCAGATGCAATTGTCGCCGCCGAACCAGAGCCTCTGGAATACGTTCGGATCTGCGATGCCTATGGCACCGGCTATTTCTATATTCCCGGCACTGAGACTTGCTTGAAGGTCGGCGGCAAGGTCCGCACCGAGGGCGAATGGTTCGACGCCTATAATCCGCGTAGCAAGGTCGGCACGCTCTGGCATGAGCGCATCGAGCTCAATATCGACACTGCGACTGACACGGAATATGGCGCGCTGAAGACAAACACCATCTTCCGCTGGGAGTGGAACGATGGAGGCGCTACCTCCTCCAAGCTGCTGTTTGCCAATATCAGCCTTGCCGGCTTCACGGTCGGTAAGCTCGACTCTCAATTCAATCTTTATGCGGGCTATGCCGGCGACGTCATCAACGACGACGCTATTTATGACGGCCCTTACGAATTGAACCAGCTGACCTACAATTATGATGCCGGCAATGGCTTCACGGCCGTGATTTCGCTCGAAGACAGCAACTCCACCACCGATGGCCAGGCATCCTACGGTGCTGGTTGGTGGACGGACGACAAGTCCAATCACTATGCCCCCGATGTCGTCGCCGGCTTCGGCTACAAGACGGGCGACTGGGGCTTCAAGGTCATCGGCGGTTATGACTCGATCGTCGAAGAGGGCGCCATCAAGGCGCGCATAGATGCGAAGTTCGGCGGCGTGGAAGCCTTCCTGATGGGCGGTTGGAACACGGACGGCGACAAGCTGAACAAATATGCCGGCACCAATCAGGACATTTCCGCCTGCACGACGTCCAGCGGCGCCGTGAATGCAGCCAAATGCGGCTGGGGAGACTGGGCGGTTTGGGGCGGCGTCGGCGTTCCGATCAACGAAAAGCTGAAATGGAACCTGCAGCTCGCCTACACGGAATCGAAGATTTTCGAGGCGACCACGAACCTCAAGTTCAATCCGGTCAAGGATCTGCTGATCGAACCAGAAGTGACCTACATGCACTACGACTTTATCAAGGACGATACTGTTGCGGGCATTCTTCGTTTCGAGCGGAACTTCTGATTTGAGTTGACGCTACCGGTCTTCGTCTGCGGTTCTGCCGGCAGACGGAGGCCAGGCTAGAAAGGGCTTCGCGGCACGCGAAGCCCATGTTGTGAGGGGCATGCCGGCGGCTTTCACCCATTAATCATGATGCCAATTTCGCGCTTAGCTTGATAAGCTCGACTTGCTAAATATTACCTTTGGCTGTAATTCGATCCCTTGGGGTTGTATTATTTATGCCGGAGGGAATATGCGTATACGTGCCACTATGGCGGCGAGCCTTGTCGCCGTTTCAACCATTCTAGCGAGCTGCCAGACGCCGCAAGAATCCGCGATGAATGCCGAAATGACCTGTCAGTCTCAGGGGTTCCGCCCTGGCACGCAGCGCTATAACCGTTGCGTCGGCAGCACCTATCAGGCCAATCGCGCCCAGGCGCAGCAGGCTGAAAATCAGGCTGCCGGCCTTGCAGCCGCGGGCATTATCGGTGGCGTGCTGATCGGCGCTGCCGTCAGCGACAATCATCATCATCGCCGCTACTACGACCGGCCCTATTACCGCCGCTGCTATCGCTGCTGGTAAACGCCGCCTTCGCTCTTATCTGAACAAGACTCCGCCGCTTCAACCCGGCGGAGTTTTCATATCCGGAGACTATCGTCAGAGCGGCGTCATTTCCTCGCGGCTGACAAGCTTCAGGCTGCGGTCCGGCTGCAGGATGTAGGTCTCGTAAACATCCTGTCCCCACTTGTTGGTGAAACGATGCTCGATGCGGCTGCCGGGGGGAGATTGGGTCAGCTTCATATGCGGCTGACCGCCATAGGTGATGCTGCCGGGGATGGGTTGCAGCGGCTCGGTCGTATTGCATGCCGCAAGCAGCGGTGCGCATACCAAAAGAGCTATTAAGGGTTTCATTGGCTTGACTTTCTGCGCCCATCCGCTGGTGCGAAAGCGTCGCACAATAAAGAAGGGACGGCATCTATGAGTGCGGCTCCAAATCACTATATAAGGTAGTATCGGCGCGCTCGGCGACAAGGTTTTCACGCAGATGTGCTTGGCGCTGCGGCCGGATTTCGAAGGAGTCGCCTATGTTTACGATTGCCAGATCGATAACTGCCGCGAGCTTTGGTTTGTTGCTGGCAGCCGGCGCTGCCATGCCGGCCGGCGCGATTACCATGCCGACATTGTCGGTGCCCGAACAGTCCGATGTCATCCAGGTTCATGATCACGGCCATGGGCATTGGCATCACCACAACCGATGGGGTGGCGGGCATCGGTTTCATGGCTCCGACAGCTATTACGATGATGATTCAGATAGCGGCGTGCTCTTCAAATCCTTCGTGACCGGCACCCTGTTCAGCTGGCAGCGCGACCGTGGTTATTACGATGGCCATGCGCGCGCCTGCGCAAGCCGTTATCGTTCCTATAATCCCGCGGACAATACCTACCAGCCGAGCCATGGGCCGAGGCAGGCATGTCGCTAGTTAGGAACTTTTTCTGAGCGAATGGACATCGCGAGAGCAGCTGGCGTGGATTCGGTGCGGCTTTTTGCATCGTCTCCATCCATCACTTCGGCCCTGTTCCATTTTTATTCTGATTGCGCGATTTTTCGCTTGCGCCGGAAATGCCGAAAGTCTAACAGGATCAAGCCGTTTCGGCAGGTCGGGGCGTAGCGCAGCCCGGTAGCGCACTTGACTGGGGGTCAAGGGGTCGCTGGTTCGAGTCCAGTCGCCCCGACCATTTATCTCCTTGAACTCCCAATCAAATTTTCAGTGATCTAGCCGCACCAAGAGGATGACTGGCCAGTCCAGCGCCTTGCCAGTCCCTCGGAAACCATTTGATCGCCGATCGAGCGGCCGGCACGCATGGCGATGCGCAGCTTGCCGCCATTCAGGTCGTCGCGGCGGTTGCTGCCGGAAAGTACGAAAGTCCCGTCATTCAGAATAGCCTGCAGGCGCAGTTTCGCAGCCACCGCCTTCTGCTTCTCGCTGGGGCAGCGCGCCACCTCAACGCCCGGCACGTCGATATCGGCGAGCTGGATCCTGATGCCATCCTGCCAGAATGTATTGCCGTCCACCACGCAGTTGGTGCCCGAACCGGCGCCGCAAAGCGCGAAGCGTCCGCCGGTTTGCGCCCGCATGCCGGGGCGGTCGATCGACGGCCTGTTGATCGGCAGAGCAACGGGGATGGCGGCGGTAACCATGGGGATGGCTGCCGGCGGCACGGGGAGGGCTGTGGTCGCGCGGGGTTCCGGAATAACCGCTGCGGTCTTGATTTTTGGCTTTGCCGCCGGCGTTGGCGCTTCCTGAGCCATCTGCGGCATGCCTGCGACAGCGCCGGCATGAGCGAGCATGGAGGGCATATCCTTGCGATGTTGATAGGCGTACATGCCGGCTATCGTCGCCAGGCCGACGAAGCCCCACAGCCACATTGAGCTTCCCGTCTTGGGTTGCGGTTTCCGCCGCGTGCGTCGTTTCGCCTTAGCCATAGTATCGTCCCTCAATTGCGAGGGGATTATCGCTGCGATTTCTTACCGATCCGTTGGCTTTTCGTTCTCCAGTGACAAGGCGGAAGGATTCCTATTTCGCCGAAGTGGTCGAAAGTTTCAGCTTCACCGACATGGTCACCTGTCCGTTCACCGAGAGCCTCTGTCCCCGGCCGTCGAAGTTATTGGCGGACGTATTGCTCGACATGGCGCTGATTTCGCAGGCTTCTGCGATGGTGTCGAGCAGGGTAGAGCAGCTGCTTGCGGCGATCTTGTAGAAGGATTTCAAAGCCTTCTCCTGCTGCTCCTCGTTGCTGCCGTCCGGTACGGAGTAGGAGAGCGATATTCCCGATTGCACGGAAATATATCCGTCCGGTAGCTGGTGGGGATTGCGCAGCGGCAGATTTGGAAAGTTCTGCGCAACGGCCGGGAGCGCCACGCCGGCGAGCAGTAGGCCAAGCATAGTCGGGATCAAAAATCTGTTCATTGTCGTCTCTCCTGTTTTGCCGTTTATCGCAGACCTGGGTGAAGGCGAGGTAATGGCCTAACTTAAAATTGTATTTCCAGTCGAGACTTCCGCATAGCCTGCGAATCAGAAGCGTCTCAACAGCAAGTGCATGCGC
Source organism: Rhizobium sp. ASV8 (assembly GCF_016429255.1). Taxonomy (GTDB): domain Bacteria; phylum Pseudomonadota; class Alphaproteobacteria; order Rhizobiales; family Rhizobiaceae; genus Rhizobium. Next base: position 13,280 of record NZ_JAELUG010000089.1, on the reverse strand, counting down.
AATTGGTTCCTTGCCAAGTCTGGGGCCGAAGCGCATAGTCCTGTGGTGTTGTAGAGTAAGAGGTGGCCACCGAAGAGGCGTGGCGCGCTTCAACTCAAAGAACGAGACGGCGCGAATGTTGGAAACCCCCATCCATCCGAGGGATTTGCCTCTATTTTCGGACGATCTCGATCGCCTCGAGAAGGTGCTGGACACCATATGCCGTGATCGTGGGATTGATACGCGCGGTCTGCAGGCAGAGCGTCTCGGCGCATTGATCATTCAGCTTTATCGTCAGGGCGTGAAGGACGATGCCAAGCTGCTTGCGCTTGCAAGGGCTTATTTCTGACACAACCGCGTTTTTTTATGGCTTTGAATCTAATCGGTTTAAGCTGATTTCACATAGCTGCAATGATGCATTGTGGCTGTTCGAAGCGGTACTTTCACCCTATATTTGCTGCATTGCACAAAGAGAGTTCGTCTCTCGATGTCACTGATTCCCGTTCGGGACAGTGCGCGTTCGCCGTGACAAAGCAAAAACCAAAAGCGGCGGGTGTGGATAATCTGAAAGGTCCATGATGAATTTTAAAGTTCCGAGCCGGCTTCGCCGCCTGCTTACCGACTCCGTCGAGCTGCCGCAGCTCAAGTTTCCGGTGACGCAGCCGCAAGCCCAGCCGTCGCGCCGTCGCGTCTCCACGCGTCCGGCTCCCCAGCGGCTGACCGAAATTTTGTGGTTCGGCCGCAATCCCGGTGGCCTTCGCATGCTCGAATACGTGCCGCCTGGCATCAAAGGACCCATGCCGCTCGTCATCGTCCTGCACGGCTGCCATCAGAACGCCGAGGATTTCGATCGCGCCAGCGGCTGGTCGGCTCTTGCCCGCCAGCATGGGTTTGTCGTGCTCTATGCCGAGCAGAAGGCATCGAACAATCCCAATCTCTGTTTCAACTGGTTCCGTCCGAGCATGGTGACGCGCGATCGCGGCGAACTCGGCTCCATTCGTGAGATGATCGATTTCAGCCGCAAGGTGCATGAAATCGACGATAGCAGGATTTTTGTCATGGGCCTGTCGGCCGGCGGCGCCATGGCCTCTGCGCTGCTTGTGACCTATCCGGAACTGTTTGCTGCAGGCGCCATCATCGGCGGGCTGCCTTTCGGCGCCGCCCGCGATGCCATGTCGGCGCTCGATGTCATGAAGCGCGGTTCGACGCGCTCGGCTGACAAATGGGGTGAGCTCGTTCGCGAAGCCTCTCCCGATGCTACCCGTTTTCCGGTCGTGTCCATCTGGCACGGCGACGCCGATGAGGTCGTTTCCTTCGTCAATGCGGAATCGGCCGTCGCACAATGGCTTGCCGTGCGCGAGCGTCCGCGCACCAAAGGTCGCCTGCGCCTGTTCGAAGGCGGCGAGCGTCGCGAATGGCGCGACGACTACGGCAATATGATTCTGGAACTCGTCACGCTGACCGATTTCGGACATGGCCTGCCGGTCTGTCCGCCGATCGAGGGCAGGGAGCCGGCAAACGACACCGAGCGTTACATTCTGCCCGCCGCCGTTTCCGCGCCCGAGCAACTGGTCAAGAGCTGGGGGCTGGCCGCCTGAGGCTCGCTTCTGGGCCTTTCCAAGAAAGGTGCGTGGCGGTTTTCCGTCCGGGATGCGTCAACTCAAGACGATAGAGCATTCGCGCGGCGACGAGGACGGCTCCAAGAGAAAGCGCTCCGGCGCTTTCACAAAGCATCGCTATTCTTGCGATCGCTCAATCGTCGTTGGTCGCATTCAGATTTTCGGGCCGAATGCCGTCATTCTCAGCCCAGTGCTTGAAACGGATACCGGCGCCGCCGGTTCCGTCGCTGCCGCCTGCGAGAAAAACGATACCGTGGCTTTCCAAGGCGGAACGAACGGCGGCAAGCGCCTTCATATCCTTGGAATTGAGGTCTATCTCCAGCGCTTCGACGGTCGAGATCGGAAGCTTGCTGTCGCTGGCGAGCGCTTCCACCGTCAGTCCGAGCATGGCACGCGCGCCGCGCAATTGTGCTGATGTGATCATGCTGTAACTCTACCGTATAAGCTTGAAAATCGGAACCGATTTCCGATGAAAATCATGCGAGCCTAAAACGCGGCGGCGTTCTGGGGCCTGATGCTTTCGGGTCTCGCAAGCGGAGCAGGGACGGGATAGCCAAGCAGGTCATAGTAGATCCGCTCGGTGGCATCGGCCATGCCGGTGAGGGTATAGCCATCCTTGCGGCTGCGCGCCTCGGCGGAGAGGCTCGCAAGCAGCTTGGGGTCGGCAAGGCGCGCCATGGTGCCGGCCAGTTCCCTCGGATCATCGCTATTGGGTACGATATAACCGTTCCTGCCGTGTTCGAGTACCGTTCGCGCACCGCCGACATCGGCCAGCAACAATGGCTTGCCTGCTGCTGCAGCCTCAAGCATCACATAGGACATCGCCTCGTAGCGGCTTGGCATGACGACGACATCGAAGGCCTCGATCGCCGTTGCTCCCGGTATGCTGCCGTCGAGATAGACGCGCTTTTCCAGGCCGGCTGATCTGATCATATCGGTGACGACATCCGCCAACTCCCCGGTGCCGATCATGAGCAAATGCGCGTGCGGCATCTCGCTGGCGATGCGGATAAAAGCCTCGACCAGCCGCTCTGGGGCCTTTTGGCGAGTCATTCGGCCGACGAAGCCGAAAAGCAGCGCATCCTGGGGGATGCCATATCGTTTGCGGATGGCGGCGCGCTGGCTGTTCGGCGGCGCATTGACGCCATTGACGACGATGCGCAGCCGGTCTTCGGAGATACCGAGCGACAGGGCATGATTATATTCGTCTCGCGACACGCAGATTAGCTGATCCGTCAGCCAATTGCCGAGCAGGCGCTCGATGCCGCCATAGATCAACCGGCCCTTTGAGCCGAGCGTTGGGTCCATGGTGCGAAATGCATGTGGTGTATAAAGAACGGGGACGTGTTTTCCGGGCAGACGCAATCGCGTCAAGGCTCCGGCCTTGGAGCTGTGACCGTGGATCAGGTCGAACGGACCTTGCTCAGAGGCGATCTTGCGCAAATGTCTCCATGCGGTGATATCCCATGGACCTGGCGCACGTCGCATGGCGACCGGGACGACCCGGTCGAGGCCGATACCCTCCAATTCCCGAACGAAGGCAGGCTCGGCGCGCACCGGCGAATAGACGGCAGTCACCGAATGACCGCGATGCTGCATGGCCCGGCAAAGGTCGAGGAAGTGTCGCCCTGAGCCGCCGCCGCTCGGTTCGAGAACCTGCAGCATCGATAGACGCTTGATGCTGGTGCGGATATTCAACGCGCGGCCTCCTTTCCACTCAAGTCATGCTGGTATTTTTGCTCGAGGGCGTTGCAGCCCCAGACGATGCCGATCAACATGTAGAAATGGCGCCAGTGGTCGGTATCGATGACGTTGCCGATGCCGACATGACCGAGAACGGCGATCCAGGCGATCATCGCGAACGGCTGCCAGGGCCGCTCCCTCAGAAGGTTGCGGAAGCCGATATAGACGGTCCAGGTGATCATGCTGACCCAGCAGAAGAAGCCGAGCCAACCATAGGTGGTCAACGCTTTCAGCCAGGTATTGTGCTCGTCTTCTTCAAACATGTGACCGAAGACCAGCGGTCCCATGCCGAAGGGGCGCTCCATCGACATCAAAAAGCCGAGGCTATGGCGCTCGAAGCGGCCGAGGTGCCTGCCGTCATAGCTCTGAACGAGTTGCGCGCGGATGGAAAACAGGTCGCTGACCTGCGGAAACTGCAGTGCGATCACAAGCAGCACGACCATGAGGATGATCGCCGCAAGCGCTATGACCAGGATGCGCAACCGGAATTTATTGCTGCGATGTTTCAGCAGCATGCAGAAGATCAGCATCGCCGATGTGAAGGCAAACAATCCCCAGGCTGCGCGCGAGAATGAAAGGAAGACGGCGAAGGCGAGAACGAGCAGGCATGCGATCCTGATTGGCGCCTTCTTCAAATCGCCGATCAGCAACCCGTGCATGAGATAGAGACTGGGCGCGGCGAGATAGGGACCAAAGACGTTCGGGTCCTGAAAAGCGCCCATGGCGCGATCGTAGCGGGTAAAGACATCGAAACCCGGGACGGCATGAAAATAGCCGAGAATGCCGAGGCTTGCGGTGATCAGCGCCGCCACCACCCAGGTATTGAAGATCAGCTTCAGCCGCTTCTGGCTGTCCTCGATGATCGCGGCGTAGAAGACGGAGCTCAGCGCAAGGAAAGTCGAGACGGCAATATAGATCGGACCGTCGAGATGGTTGCTTGCCTGCAGGTCGCGCATCTGCGTGATCGAAAACATGCCGCCGATGTTGAACGTCAGGAACAGCACCAGCAGCGGCGCGACGCTGCGGGATATTTTCAGCCCGAGAATGAACCAAGTGCCGATGAGAAAGGCGAGCCAAAGCTCATAGGGCGCGGGTTCGGCCATCACGAAGCCTGACATCAGCACTCCCAGGGTGACGCAGGCCGTGCCGACCAGTCGCAATGCCGCAAGTTGCGGCTGCGCAACGCCGGGAGGTGGGAGCTCGATCGCGGTCAATAGGCGTTTTCCGTGTTGAACAGGCTGAACGGCGTCTTGAACAGGATCTTGAGGTCGAACAGCAGCGACCAGTTCTCGATGTAGTAGAGATCGTAGGCCGTGCGGAACTTGATCTTGTCGTCGCTGTCGATCTCACCACGCCAGCCGTTGATCTGCGCCCAGCCGGTGACGCCGGGCTTGACGCGATGGCGGGCGAAATAGCCTTCGACGACATCGGCGTAGGTGCGGTTATGGCTGGCGGCGAGGACGGCATGCGGTCTTGGACCGACGAGCGATAGGCTGCCGAGCAAGACGTTGAACAGCTGCGGTAGTTCGTCAATGGAACTCCTGCGGAGGAAGCGTCCGACGGGCGTAACGCGCGGGTCGTTCTTGGTGACGGCATTGCGCGCCGTCGGATCGCTCATATGTGTGTACATCGAGCGGAACTTGAAGACGTTGATGATCTCGTTGTTGAAGCCGTGACGCTTTTGCATGAAGAGGATCGGCCCCTTCGACGTGACTTTCACGGCGATCGCGGCGCCAAGCATGATCGGCCAGAGCAGGGCAAGGGCGAAGAGGCTGAAGAAGATGTCGAAGATGCGCTTGGCGACACCGTCCCAATCGCGGATCGGCTTGTTGAAGATATCGAGCATCGGCACCGCGCCGACATGGGAGTAGGCACGCGGCCGGAAACGCAGCTTGTTGGCATGGGCGGCCAGGCGAATATCGACCGGCAGAACCCAGAGCATTTTCAGCAGCTGCAGGATGCGATCTTCAGCGCTGCTCGGAAGAGAAATGATCAGCATATCAACCCGCGCCAGCCGGGCGAATTCGACCAGTTCCGGAACCGTCCCGAGCTTCGGATAGCCGGCGACCATCACCGGCGAGCGCTTCTCACCACGGTCGTCGAATATGCCGCAAATGCGGATATCGTTATCGGGCTGGTGTTCGAGCGCGCGGATAAGTTCCTTGGCAGGCTCGCCGCCGCCGACGATCACCGCGCGTCGCTCCATGATACCATTGCGAGCCCAATTGCGGATGCCATAGGCGAAAAGGAGCCGTGCGACGAGAAGGAACGCCGCTCCCGCCCCCAGCCAGGCGCCAAGGAGGGGCAGGGAATAGATGTCGCCCAGGCCGAAAGGAACGAGGGTCAGGGTCATGATGCCGAAGGCGACAATCCATGGCCCCAAAATTCGGTGAAGGAAGTGATGAGGCGAGCGAAGGATCGGTATTTGATAGGCATCCGCCACCTGCATGAATGCGATGGCAAGGCCGCTTACAGCGATGGTCACCGCAACTCTCGACAGGAATGGATGCTCGCTGGGCGTAGTGCCGAAAAACAGGAGCGCTAGTCCGACCGCGAGCAGCGACAGAAATTCGAACAGCCGATACTGGCCGATGATAATCGCCGGCGTCTGATTGGTTTCGCGAAATTGCTCGGCGATCTGTCGTGCATAGGGATTGAGTTCGTTGCTCGGACGATCGCCGTCAGCCTCTTCGGCACCGCGGGTGCGGATTTCCGAAGCCTGCTTGCGAAGATTGTCTAAGTTAAATTGTTCGGACTTTTCGCTAGTGTTCATGGCAACTTATCCGGTCGTTACCGGAGAAGGCCTAGCAGATATCAGCTAAGAAACACTTACAACACCTGCTTGTATTCTAATGTTCGTCACCAGAACCAAGTATATTTTGATACAGGTTCAAAGTATCCCGAGCCATCACGGGCGCCGAAAAATTTTGCCGGATTGTCTCGATATCGGGCATGTGGCGGTTGCCCCAGTCCTGTTCGGTCATGGCCTCGGCCATCACGCGGGACAGGTCGTCGGCGTCTTCGGATTTGGCCAGCGCGGCGCTGTTTTCTCCGAGTGCCTCCGGGATGCCGCCGACGCGTGAGGCAATGACGGTCTTTCCTGCCGCCAGCGCTTCCAGAACGATGTAGGGCATTGCCTCTGCGCGCGAGGGAACGACAATGTTCTGCGAGACAGCGAAGGCCTCTTGCACGCGCATAGCCGGCAACATGCCGATGCGGTGGCCAAGGCCGCGCTCGATCATCATCCGGTGGTATTTGTCCCTATCCGGTCCGTCGCCGATCATCAGCGCCGAGAGCGGCCTGCCGATCCGCCGCTCCGTCTTGGCGAAGGCCTCGATAAACAGATCCGGACCTTTGAGATCCCGCAGCATGCCGATGTAGACAAAATGCACGGAGTCCGATCGTGTCGGGATAGAGCGGAAATCGCGCTCGCTGATGCCGTTGTAGATCAGCACCGATCGTGTGCGAGGCTTGCCGATTTTTTTCTCGTAGGCGAGCCGTTCGAAATCGCAGATGAAAATCAGGCCATCGGTCAGAAATTCAAGCATTCGCTCGAGGCTGTGCACCAGCAAGCCCTGCAGCGAACCGCGTGAGAAATGCAGGCTACCGCCATGCGCAGTGTAGAGGCGGGCAATGCGATACCTGTTAACCCGCAGTATCGAGCCGAGAACGCGCGCAAGCAGGCCGCCCTTGGCGCCGTGCCCATGCAGCACATCTGGCCGCAAACTCTTGATTTTTTGATAGCTGCTCCAAAGCGTCGACGCATCGGATAGGCTGATCTGACGCCGGATCGGCAACCGGACGACGCCGAGCGCGAGAAAAGGCATGATGTCATCGAACAGATGATCCTCGTGCTCTCCTCCGGTCAGGCTGTCGCAAAGGATGCCGACTTCATGTCCCGCCTTGCTTTGTTCCTCCGCCAGATCCCGGACATGGCGGAAGACCCCGCCGACGGGCGATCTGAAACAGTGAACTATGCGCAGTGGTTTTGCCATGAGTGGGCGCGGTTAGAACAACCGCTCTCTGACATAGATCGTATCGCCCGCGAGCACCGGATCGGAGATGCCGACACGGCCCGTCATGACGTGACCGTTGATCTTGCGCGTGACGTCCGCGTTGGATTGATTGGCGCGACTGCTGAAGCCGCCGGCAACCGCGATTGCGTTTTGAACGGTCATGCCCGGTACGTAGGAATATTGGCCGGGCTGGCCGACTTCGCCCATGATGTAGACCGAGCGATAGCGATCGACATCGATCGAGACGTCGGGATCGCGAATATAGCCCTGTCGCAGCTTCTGGGCGATCTGGCCGGAGAGTTGCTGCAAGGTCTTGCCGCGGGCCGTGACCTGACCGACCAGAGGAAATGCGATATAGCCCGCCTGATCGACCGTATAGGTGTTGCTGAGGCCTGGCTGATCGAACACCGTTACGCGCAGCCGGTCGCCGCTGTCCAAAGTATAGGGCTGGATCGTGGCTTCGCTGAACGCCTTCGGCGCAGGCTGATAGGTGTTGCAGCCGGTGAGCGCGACGCTCATGGCTAGCATGCCGAGTGCAAGGGCGATCTTTGGCTTTGCGAAGGGCATTTCGCGCTCATTAGAAAGGGAGAAGACACTGTGGTCGTTATCAATCCGTTAGGGTTAACGGTCGGTAAAGACCAAGAGGAAAACCGGCAAAAAATTAGCGATGTCAAAAACAATGCTGCTGAAATACTATTAACGCTTGGGTTACCATAGTCGTTTACGATTAACTCCGGCTTTCTATTACGGAGTTTTTGTATATGTCCGGTGTCAACAACACCCAGCAGGATGTAGACATCGATCTTGCGCAGCTCTTTCGCGCCGTCTGGCGGCGAAGGCTGCGGGTGGTTGCAATCACTTTGGCGGGTGCCTGTCTGGCGCTTGTCATTGCCAAGGTCGTTTCTCCGGAATATCGCAGCGAAACTCGCATTCTGATCGAGGCCCGCGCGCCGGCATTCGCGACGACCTCAAGCAATGACGCCGGCTCCGCGCCGCTGCTGGACGAGCTCAATATTGCCAGCCAGGTTCAGATCCTTCAGTCGGCCGATCTGATCAAGCAGGTCATTGCCAATCTCAGGCTTTACAAGAGCCCGGAATTCGACACGTCGAGCAATGGCTCGGCACTTTCCGATATTCTCATCAAGCTTCATCTGAAGCGTCCGCCTGCCGATAAGGCACCGGAAGAGCGGATGCTGGATGCGTTTACCGGCCGGCTGCAGGTCTACCAGATCAACTCGTCGCGTGTGATCGGCATAAGCTTCAGCTCGCGTGATCCCGCTCTTGCGGCCAGCGTGCCGAATGCTGTCGCACAGGTCTATCTGTCGATGCAGAGCGGCGCCAAGCTCGATTCCAACAGCGAGGCGACCCGCTGGCTGGAGCCGGAGATCACCAATCTGCGCGAGAAGGTCAGCGAAGCGGAAAAGAAGGTTGCGGACTACCGGTCCGCCAACGGACTTCTGCAGAGCAACCAGAACAACAATTTCGCCACCCAGCAGCTTTCCGATATTTTCACGCAGCTCGCGCAGGTGAGGGCGGACAAGGCCAATGCCGAAGCACGCTCCCAGGCCGTGCGCAATGCGCTCTCGAGCGGTCGCTCCATCGACACGCTTTCCGACGTTTCGGGATCGCAGGCCATTCAGCGGTTGAAGGCGACGGAATCCAGCCTGGAGTCGCAGATATCGGACCTCTCGACGACACTGATGGACGGCCATCCGCGCTTGAAGAGCCTGCGGGCGCAGCTTGCCGACAGCCGTCAGCAAATCAACCGCGAAACACAGAGGATCCTCGCCGGCATCGATAATGAAGCCAAGGTTGCGCAGCTGCGCGAACAGCAGTTGCTGGCGCAGGCAAATACGCTGAAGGCTGCAAGCGCCAAGGCGGGGGAGGACGAGGTCGGCCTCAACGCGCTGGAGCGCGAAGCCACAGCCGAGCGGCAATTGCTGGAGACCTATCTTGCTCGTTATCGCGAGGCAGCCTCCCGCGTCGACAAGAATTCGAGCCCGGCCGATGCCCGTGTCGTCTCGTCGGCGGTGGAGCCGGTCGACCCCGCATTCCCGAAGGTTGGCCCGATCGTCGTCGTATCCACGCTCGCAACCTTCCTTTTGACCTGCATCGTCATCATGCTGGCCGAACTGTTCAGCGGCCGTGCGTTGCGGCCGGTCGGACCGGTTAGCCGCGAGCGGAAGCTTGCCGCCAACGCTTCGCTTCCTCATCAGCCCGATACGACTGCGGAGATCGCTGCAATCGGGCGTTCCGAGGTCCCGGCAAGCATGTTGTCGGTGCCCGTGGCCGATAGCTTGGCCCGGAAGACGGAAGAGGATGCGGTCGGTGCGGAGCGCAAACCAAAGGCAACCGCGCCGAACGCGGAAGACGAAGAGGATTTTTCCATCCAATCCGTTGCCGACTATCTGATCGACAGCGGCTCAAGGCTCGCAATCGTCATATCACCGACCGGCGATGATGGCTCCACGGCGTCGGTCATGCTGGCTCGAACGATTGCCGACGCGGGACATCGCATCGTGCTCGTCGATATGACGGGAACCGGCTGCCCTTCCAAGCTCATGGCAGAGCATGGCGAGCTTCCTGGTGTCACCGACCTGCTCTGTGGGGAAACCGCTTTTGCCGATACGATCCATCCGGATCGGCTTTCCGACGCTCATCTCGTACCGCAAGGCATGAGCGACCTCGGGCGTGCGATGCGCGGAGCGGATCGCCTGGCGCTCATCCTCGACGCGCTCGGTTCGGCCTATGATATCGTTCTGGTGGAATGCGGCGCAGCCGAAGTTTCAGGCGTGGCGCGGTTGACGCGGAGCAAGGACACCGAAATCATTCTGTCCATGCCGGAGCCTGACGAAAAGCAGTTCATCTCGGCGATGACCGAATTCCAGAAGGCTGGCTACGAGCACATTATCCTGATGTCGGGATGGCGTGAGGAGCATGATCCGGATACGCGCCGCGACGCCGCCTGATCAATCCTTCTCGGCCGTATCTGCCTCCGCCGTCGCGGCGACATGCCGCGATCGCAACCTTTGGATGAAGGCGTAGACTTGCCGGTTGCTCTTGATGGCCGTCTTGGCGCGTATGATGCCGCGCTGCATCGTTGCGGCCGCATGGCCCACGGCAGAGATGGGCAAAAGTAGATCGTGCTGCGTGGTTTCCACCGGACACCAGGAGCGCTTGTAGATCTGGTCTCCGATACCGAAGTCGAAGAGGGCGAGCCCTTCCTTGTGCAGTCGCTCTATCATCAGCCAGAATAGCAGCTCGCCGGGGCTTGCCTCGGCCACTAGCGACTCGTCGATCGAGGCGAATTGGCAGATGACGTGATCGCCCTTGCGTGAGAGGGCTGCGATGGCGGCCACATGGCCTTCATGCTCGCCCTTCAGCCGTAGCGCATGCATCTGCAGCGTGGCGTCGACGCTGTCGCTCTCCCGCCGGCGCAGGAGCCGGTGCATTGTTGCTCGTGTCGGCGCATTGGCGAAGACGTCCGGGAGGCCTGCTTCCCTGAAGCGGACGGCCTTTTGCCGAAAGAATTGATCCAGCAAGGCATCCTGCTGATCGGGTGCCGCAATCAGATATTCATAACCGCCTTTAGCCTCGAGGATCCGGCTCTGATGCTTGAACTTCTTGCGCCGCCGCTTGGCGTTGACCTGTTTCAGGCTTGTTTCGAAATTCTCCAGGAACGGCAGCTGGAAGGCATGGTTCTGGTTTTCTATTGCGGGCAAGGAACCGAGCGGACTTGCGCGACCACGCCATTCGAGCGGAACGTTACGCAGGATGGCGAGGTCCACCTTGCCGCGCAAAGCAGAGGCCACGGCTGCCGTTTGCGCCGCAGTCAGATCGCCATTCGGCAGAAATTCCGTGGAGAACAGGCCGGTATTGATGTTGCTGTGCTGGCCCCCGATGAATTCGGCCCGCCGAACGCCCCGGCTGCGGATGATTTCCAGCGGCAGGATGAAGGCGGTCCGGCCATCGATGGAACCGCGAATGATGGCGAGTGGGCGCCGGAATATCTCGACCCATGGCAGGCACCAGTCATAGCTCTGGTGCAGAGAAGCAAGATTGTCTCGCTCTAGGATGCGCCATTCGGCCTCAAGGGGCGCCATGCTGTCGAAGATTTCGACCTCTAGATCGTCATACAGCGCCGACCGCGTTTGGACATACGCATCCTGCTCGCCCGCTGCCTGAACAGTGGCGATGCCCGCGATATCTTGCGACTGTATCTGCATCCGATCCTTTCCGCATTGGCGGCATTCGGACGCAGTTTCGCGGATAGCGGTTTATCTTTGGCTTAAGATGACACGTTTTGCCCGCACATCCTGTGGATCAAGGTTAGCATTGCGTAAACGACCCGAACGCATCCATCATTGCGGCCGCGGCCCGGCCATCCATTTGATGATGCCCATCGCCGGCAGCACCCAGATGGTGCCGCTGAAAAGGAAGTAGAGGAAATGGACCCAGCCGGGTTGATCTCCGAGCGTGCGCACTGCAACGATCATCGCAACGATCGCATAGATTGCAACCAGCAAAACAAGCAGGATCATGCCGATGAATTTGCGCAGGCGAAGGGGCACGGATTGGATTCTCCTCTTGAGGCGACATGCCGCGACGGCATGCCGCAAACTCCCGGGACTTGTTTTGCACGCCCCTATCGGGCAAATCAACAGCCTGATCGAAGGGAGACGCCATGGTTGCCACTAATTTCACGTCGGAACAGGCTATTGTGAAGGAAGTCGTCCGTCAGGACCGCAATCGCCGGGCGATCCGCCTCTGGCTTGCCTGTGTGCTGCTGGCTCTCTTCGGGCTCGTGCTGGTGGGGGGCGCGACGCGGCTCACTGAATCCGGCCTGTCCATCACGGAATGGCGACCGATCCATGGCATCATCCCGCCGCTGAACGCGCAGGAATGGCAGGACGAGTTCGATCTCTACAAGCGCATCCCGCAGTTTCAGATCCTCAACAAGGATATGACGGTCGACGAATTCAAAGGAATCTTCTGGTGGGAGTGGGCGCATCGGGTGCTCGCACGCGGCATCGGCGTCATCTTCGGCGTGCCGCTGCTGTTCTTCGTGCTGACCGGCCGTGTCGAACGCAGGCTGTGGCTGCCGCTGGGCGGCATTTTTCTCCTTGGCGGGCTGCAGGGCGCAATCGGCTGGTGGATGGTCTATTCGGGTCTGGAGGCACGCACCAATGTCAGCCAGTATCGTCTTGCGATTCATCTTGTTATGGCTTGTCTGATTTTTGCTGCCTGTATGTGGTTCATGAGGGCGCTGTCCCCGCATTCGAACGAGCCGGCGCCGACCCGTTATTCAGCAAAACTGGCCGGCCTCATCGCGATCATGTCTCTGTTCCAGATTTATCTGGGCGCTCTCGTCGCAGGTCTCCATGCCGGCATGAGCTACAATACCTGGCCGCTGATGGACGGCACCATCGTCCCGGATGGCTTGCTCGTGCAGTCGCCGGGCTGGATCAATTTCTTCGAAAACCCGAAAATGGTGCAGTTCGTCCATCGCCTCGGCGCTTACGCGCTCTTCGCAGTCGTGGTCATCAATATGATCATTTCGTTGCGGGCCGCATCGCAGACGACGCATGCGCGCCGTTCGGTCGTGCTGTTCGTGCTGGTTCTCATTCAGGCGATTCTTGGGATTACTACGTTGCTGCTGCAGGTGCCGCTGCATCTGGCACTCGCACATCAGGCTGGCGCCCTGATCGTCTTCGGCTTTGCGATTGCCAACTGGCGAGGCTTCTATGGCGAACTGCCGCGCCAGACCTCGATTGTCGTCGGAGATTGAGGCGCACAACGCCTCAATTCATTCCTTCTACGGCATCAGGCCTGTCTCTTATACACATCTCCGAGCCCACGAGACGGTCTATTATATCTCGGATGCCGTCGTAGGGTTGTAAAGAGGGGGGGGGGGGGGGGGGGG
>NZ_JAELUG010000851.1 GCF_016429255.1 Rhizobium sp. ASV8 | reverse complement strand
CCCCCCCCCCCCCCCCCCCCCCCCCCCCCCCCCCCCCCCCCCCCCCCCCCCCCCCCCCCCCCCCCCCACCTTTTTCAACCACAAGACGGAATACGAGATTTAATAGACCGTCTCGTGGGCTCGGAGATGTGTATAAGAGACAGCTCCAATAATGCTCCTGATCCTCTCCGCTTGTCCACTTTGTTCTACCATCTCATAAAACATATTTCCTTGTCCCAATAACTGGCCCGGGGATCCATATTCAGCCACCCCTGTCTCTTATACACATCTGACGCTGCCGACGACGTGTCGTGGGGGGAGGTATAGGGGGGGGGCGGGGGAGGGAAAAAGGGGGGGGGGGGGGGGGGGGGGGGGGGGGGGGGGGGGGGGGGGGGGGGGGGGGGGGGGGGGGGGG
>NZ_JAELUG010000850.1 GCF_016429255.1 Rhizobium sp. ASV8 | reverse complement strand
GTATAGACATGACATTACGAGTAGTAATTTTTCAACTTGTAAGACGCACCAGGGACTACAATTATGCAGCGACCGTCTTTCCCCGAAGCATGCTGTAGAGCCAATGGGATGATCAGCCGCACTGAGGAATCACGGTGCTGTCCATCGACGCTAAAAGACCGTGCGAGGCGCCGCCCAGATACACTGTGTGCATCGGCCACGCACCCCCCATTTTATTTGCAAGGTAGCAGACTGTGCGAACCTGGCGCCCTCTCACTTATCCCTGAGCTTCTCCGCAAAGCCAAGCATTTTTGAGGCTCTCTTTTTCTACAATTCGGGGTATGTCGTTGCGCGGCACATGGCTGAGCTTCTGGCTGAATGTTTATCGCCTATGAACTGACAACTAGTTAAGGGA
>NZ_JAELUG010000849.1 GCF_016429255.1 Rhizobium sp. ASV8 | reverse complement strand
CCCCCCCCCCCCCCCCCCCCCCCCCCCCCCCCCCCCCCCCCCCCCCCCCCCCCCCCCCCCCCCCCCCCCCTTTTTCAACCAGACTACGGAAAACGCGATTTAATAGACCGTCTCGTGGGCTCGGAGATGTGTATAAGAGACAGTCCTGGAGCTGGTTTGAAGGGTCAGGGCAATATTGCCGTTGCCGCCGCTGATGGCAAAGCCGTTGCCGCCGCTGAGCAGTCCCGCATTGGTAATGGCGGTTTGCCCGTCTGTCTCTTATACACATCTGACGCTGCCGACGACGTGTCGTGGGTGTAGATATCGGTGGGCGCCGGGTCATGAAAAAAGGGGGGGGGGGGGGGGGGGGGGGGGGGGGGGGGGGGGGGGGGGGGGGGGGGGGGGGGGGGGGGGG
>NZ_JAELUG010000848.1 GCF_016429255.1 Rhizobium sp. ASV8 | reverse complement strand
CCCCCCCCCCCCCCCCCCCCCCCCCCCCCCCCCCCCCCCCCCCCCCCCCCCCCCCCCCCCCCCCCCCCCCTTTTTCACGCATATTACGCCATACGAGATTTAATAGACCGTCTCGTGGGCTCGGAGATGTGTATAAGAGACAGACCTTCGACAACATTGTCATCCAAGTTATTGGTGAGACGTCGAACAAGGCTGGCGAGCCTAGAAAGTTCGTTCAGACTTTCGTTCTCGCCCAGCAGCCTTCTGGATACCTGTCTCTTATACACATCTGACGCTGCCGACGACGTGTCGTGGGGGTAGGTGGAGGTGGGGGGGGGGTGGGTGTAGGGGGGGGGGGGGGGGGGGGGGGGGGGGGGGGGGGGGGGGGGGGGGGGGGGGGGGGGGGGGGGGGGGG
>NZ_JAELUG010000847.1 GCF_016429255.1 Rhizobium sp. ASV8 | reverse complement strand
CCCCCCCCCCCCCCCCCCCCCCCCCCCCCCCCCCCCCCCCCCCCCCCCCCCCCCCCCCCCCCCCCCCCCCTGTTTCCAGCACACGACGCCAAACGCGATTTAATAGACCGTCTCGTGGGCTCGGAGATGTGTATAAGAGACCCGAGAAAACCGCACAGAAGACGATGACAACAAACGGTGCGTTGAGACAGGTCTTGAGCGTGCGCTGATAGACGCCGGTGAACAGTCCGCCGAAATGGCCGAGTACGCCGCTGTCTCTTATACACATCTGACGCTGCCGACGACGTGTCGTGGGGGTGTTTAGCGGGGGGGGGGGGGGGAGGGAGAGGGGGGGGGGGGGGGGGGGGGGGGGGGGGGGGGGGGGGGGGGGGGGGGGGGGGGGGGGGGGGGGGGG
>NZ_JAELUG010000846.1 GCF_016429255.1 Rhizobium sp. ASV8 | reverse complement strand
GCTATGTATTCCTGCTTCTTCGACTCTTCGCAGTCGCTGTATGCGCCTAGCTGTAGTAGGATTTGATCGTCTGCCATTGTGTGCACCTTGTCAGTCATCACAATTGCCTCTTTTACTGCTTTCTGTTGTCAGCGTGCTGGGGAAGCAAAGGACGACGTACCGGGTGCTTGCATTGTTTCAAAATGCTGAAAATAGCAGTCTTTGCCTCTGGGGCAAGGCTTTCCTGACGCCTCATCTGGGCAGAGCGGTAGCTGCGCATCAATCTTATTGCTGTACGTCGCTGACCGCAGGCCGCCCGCTACGTTATCGTTAAAAAGCGGATGGAAACGAAACGCGTGAAAATACCGAAGGGGAGAGTCATAGGGGATAAAACCAGCCTTGGACGGACGTGGAA
>NZ_JAELUG010000845.1 GCF_016429255.1 Rhizobium sp. ASV8 | reverse complement strand
CCCCCCCCCCCCCCCCCCCCCCCCCCCCCCCCCCCCCCCCCCCCCCCCCCCCCCCCCCCCCCCCCCTTTTTACCCCCCCCCCCCCCCCCCACAACCACACCCACGACACGTCGTCGGCAGCGTCAGATGTGTATAAGAGACAGGTTTGGGAGCGCTCCCCGTACCCAGTATGCCACCAAGTGGTGGGCGCGCGCTAAACCCCATTAGGAATGCCACATCAGAAATTCTTCGACTTTGCAGAGCCAAAAGAGCTGTCTCTTATACACATCTCCGAGCCCACGAGACGGTCTATTAAATCTCGTATTCCGGCATATGCTTGGAAAAGGGGGGGGGGGGGGGGGGGGGGGGGGGGGGGGGGGGGGGGGGGGGGGGGGGGGGGGGGGGGGGGGGGGGG
>NZ_JAELUG010000844.1 GCF_016429255.1 Rhizobium sp. ASV8 | reverse complement strand
CCCCCCCCCCCCCCCCCCCCCCCCCCCTTTTTCATCCCCCCCCCCCCACCGATAAATACCCCCACGACACGTCGTCGGCAGCGTCAGATGTGTATAAGAGACAGGCGTAGAGGGAGGCGTATTTAACATGTCATATTAGACATGCGAATAAAAGCAAAACTTGATAATTAACACATTACAGCCATGTGACTAAATGAAACAACATAGATGCATATCATCTAGACAAAGCCGCCCTATAGCCAATGAATGGTACAACGTACATAATGGAAAATTGTTGTGTATTCCTAGCGACTAATTAATCAACTTTTATACCTAATTTCTCATACTAGTGGAAATTCAGGTATCAAAATACTGTCTCTTATACACATCTCCGAGCCCACGAGACGGTCTATTA
>NZ_JAELUG010000843.1 GCF_016429255.1 Rhizobium sp. ASV8 | reverse complement strand
CCCCCCCCCCCCCCCCCCCCCCCCCCCCCCCCCCCCCCCCCCCCCCCCCCCCCCCCCCCCCCCCCCCCCTCTTTTCACGCAGAATACGGAATACGAGATTTAATAGACCGTCTCGTGGGCTCGGAGATGTGTATAAGAGACAGCCTTACGCTCGATGAGAATAGTTTTCTCTTTCTTGCGGAATTTTAAACGCGGAGTTTCTCGTCATCAATTCCCCATTCATTATATAAATTTATATAACAATGGCAATGAGGTAAATATCCTGTCTTGGCTTTCAGGATTGGCCACCATCCGAACAATCTGCACTTGCATCTGGCGGCGCTCTGGCCTGGCGCTGTCTCTTATACACATCTGACGCTGCCGACGACGTGTCGTGGGGGGGGGGGTGGGTGGG
>NZ_JAELUG010000842.1 GCF_016429255.1 Rhizobium sp. ASV8 | reverse complement strand
ACGCTGCACGGGCTCTCGCCGATGCCGCAATGAAACTCGATATGAAGCTTTTCTACGAAGAGTACCACGCCATCCAGAGTAATAAGCCACTGCAATGTACCATTACTCGAAATTCTAAAGAGTTCTGGAGTGTAGTCATCCAAATGTACGAGGCTTCCAATGATCGAGTCTCCCTGGCTCGCGACATTCTACTCTCTCTTGCTCCATTCACGTCAATAGAACAGATTCGGCAGAAAAAAGCTGGTGGTAAGCTTGATGCCTCTAGTACCAACTTTAATAACGCAGTCAAAAGCACTGCCGACACAGTTTCTTTGATCTTGGGTCGCATTGGAGACATGGATGTAATGGACCTCAACAGTCTCTTCACTAACCGACAGCCTGTCCAAGTTATCAT
>NZ_JAELUG010000088.1 GCF_016429255.1 Rhizobium sp. ASV8 | reverse complement strand
GAGCTGGCATCGGCCGCTGTCATATGTTGGCCTTTTAAGCGAAAACCTCACTATTTATACATTGAAAATAAGCCGATATCGGCGTGGTTTTACAGATATTTCGCTTTCTGCTGTAGCGATACTGGTCAAACTCGTTCCAAAGTTCTAATCTAGCTCGACTAACAACGTTTTATTAGTAGTGCTTTTGTTGATGCAGCATAGTGATGTGCGCCTACGTTTCGTATGACGAGTGTATTGGCGCTTACTGGGGCATACCGGCATGGGGCGGAATGACAAGAGTTTTGGCGTAGATCTCGATAATGATGCGCAGCTTCTTAGTTTGATCCCTGCTGGAACTTCCAGCCCTCCGGCGACCATGGAGAAGCCCCTGGCATTGCCGGCGGAGTCGCGGCAAGCGGACGAGAGGGATCCAAGTCAGGCGGCCGCGACAGAACATAGCATATCGGCGCTGGAGAAAGTTGCGCGTGATATGACTTTGCTGGCGACATTGGTCACGAGGCGGCGGCACGCAAAGTCCGAGGCTGGCGACTATAAAGACCAGGCCTTGCCATCGGACAACGTTAGCGACCTCTCGGAACTCGCATTCCAGCCCGTCGGAATAGCACCTCGGGAGGGGGACGAGTTTCAAATCGTTGATTCAGTCGCAGGAGCCGTCGAGTATTTGACGGCGAAATGGCCGATCTGTTGCGGCGACGCTTTTGAAGAAGCCTTGCAAGCCTGTGTTGACGGCATCAAAGGCAGGGTCTCACCTGAACAGGTCCGTTCGGCTTTCATCAACGCGGCGGATGCGGCCGGTATACGCGTAGCTCCGTAAGCAAATTTGTCGACTTGCCAACGCTCAGCCGCCACGCGCGCCTGCAAGACCTCTTTTGATGCCTGCGCCATGAGGCGCTATTGGGTAACGAAGCTCTACCTGTTGCAAGCGAGGAGACCCGATCGACACGTGAATCAGTGCAGTCGGGCCTCCCGACTATCGCAAATTGGCGGTTGCGATAGCCCCAAAGATGTGGCTCGCCACCGCCATGTCGTCTATACGTAAAGCGGCAGGAGAGGCCTGATTGCGCCTGGCCTCGGAAAGCCGGTTTCACGGTAAACCGATGCCTAACGCCGATACGCCACACGTTCCGCAACGCCACAGCGGCAAAATCCATTCATTTCCTGCTTTGAATGCTATCGCGTTAACGGGCGAGGCAAGGACATGCCGACCGCGTTTGGCCGGGTATTTCCAAAACGAGGGAATGGGAGCGATGGGTTTGATGTACGCGGGAGGCCAGACGTTCCTTGAAGGGGTCCGCCCCGTCGGGCCTCCCGGTGCAGCAGATTTATATCTGCGGTAGCGGTAGAAACCTGCAGAACGGCGCCTCGACTGTCTATATCGAAAGCGACAGGCCGCATCCCATTACGTCATATGGTAGTCCTCGTAGCCAGCGGTGTTTGACCGGCCATGGGTCCGCATTCTTGGCTGTTTCCAAAGTATATAATTCGTATCTTCTCAATACATAATGCGACAGCGTTATACAAATAAGGAATACATTTCGATAATATTTATTAGTTGCTGCGTATTTACAGATATAATCGCGCCTATATTATGACCTCAACGTGGACTTTCGCAAGTACATGTTGAATCTCGCGAATTCCTTTGAGGAGAATTTTCGAATGCTCAAGTTTTTGGGATCTACCGTCTTCCTGTTGGCGACGGTTGCCGGAAGTACTGTTTACGCAGCAGATCTCGCGGTCTCCACGCCGCCTCAGGCTCCAGTGGATGTGGCGCCGACGTTCTCGTGGACGGGCTTCTACGTCGGTGTGAACGCCGGCGGCGGCTTCGGAGGTAGCGACGATGTCGGTTTCCATTCCTTCGGAAATTACCTCGGTAGATATGGCAAGCTCGACGGGTCCGGTTTTCTCGGTGGTGGTCAAATCGGCTACAACTACCAGTTCGACCCTAACTGGGTAGTTGGCCTCGAAGCGGATTTCCAGGGCGCCGACATTAGCGACTCCTTCAATAATGGTACCGCAAGCGCGTCTTCCAAGATCGACTGGTACGGCACTCTCCGCCCCCGCATCGGTTACGCCTTTGACAATACCTTGTTCTACGGTACCGGCGGTCTCGCCTATGGTCATGTCAATTACAAAGGCGCACTCGGCGGTGCTAGTTTTGACGACGATAAGACCAAAGCCGGCTGGACGGTAGGCGCCGGCATCGAGCACGCCTTCACCGATCATGTGACCGCGAAACTCGAATATCAGTATGTCGATTTTGGCAGCAGTAACATGGGCGGGGATGCTTTCAACTCCAAAGCCAGCCTCGATTTCCATGCCATTCGAGTAGGTTTGAACTACAAGTTCTGACTGTAAATTTTGCCTTGAAAGACAACATGTTAATCTGTTGCAGAGGATAATAACATGGCTTTGATTGGCATCAACCTAATCAACAACGGCACGACCAGGATTGATAGTAGCAACGCCGGCGCTCCCTCCGACACCATACAGCTCAATCTGGTTGCCAACGGTACGGTTATCGTTGATGGCGTGAACGTCGAAATCAGCAGTATCGTGGGCATCGGTGCGGCTTCAAACACGACGATCGGAGCGATCAACGGTGCGAGTGTGACCATCGATGCCAACCTCGTAAACGTCGCGGCCGCTTCGACCTATACTTACACAATAGGTGCCAATTCGAGTATTACAGTGGAGTCAGGCCTGCTTACTGTTGGTCTTTTGAACGGTGTTACCGTGGATTTTGCCAATGCAAACGGTAGCGGGCTGTTCGCGTACACCACCGGCAGCATCAGCTTGAACCTCTCGACTCCGCCGAACGTCGTGAACGTTCAAGCGGGAGACAGGATTGAAGTCGTAGGCTCGAACGTTGTTTCCCAATCCGGCAATACACTCACCTTCTTCGGCGGCTTGTTGAACACAATACCGTTCGGTTCCTATAGCATACCGGCCGATGTCACCTACACTTACGATCCGAACACCGACACACTGACGTTTACGAGTTGCTTCCTGCGCGGCACGCTCATCCGCACGCCGGAGGGAGATATGCCGGTTGAGGATTTGCGGGTCGGCGATCTTGTGGTCACCCACAAGGGCGTTGCGGAAATCAGATGGGTCGGACGGCGCCGGATCGATCCAAAGGCGATCGACAAACCACGCGATACCCTTCCGGTTCGCATACAGGCGGGCGCGCTTGCGGAAAACGTCCCCTCCCGGGATCTGTATGTATCGCCGGACCGTTGCATGTTTTTGGAGGAATCGCTGATTCCAGCAAAGCTCCTCCTCAACGGTACGACGATCACTCAGGAGGCGACGCTGATGCCGTTCGAGTATTACCATGTCGAACTCGAACAGCATTCGATCATTCTTGCCGAAGGCACCCCGACTGACACTTATCTTGCTCTCGGTGGTCGTATGTCCTTTGTCGAGCCTGGGGTATTGCGGTTCGGTTCCTTTGCAAGCACGGCCATGCGCACCTGGAATGACTGGTGCTATCCACCTGTCTATGCCGGTAAGGTGCTCCAGCAAGCCCGGATGTCTATTGAAAGGCGGGCAGTGGACATGGGTTATCGCGTTCGGGAGGCCGAAGCATCCTGATGGAAGAAATGCGCAACAAGGCAAGGCTATTTCGACTAAATACTCGATGCCGATCCGATCAAAGAGCGAGCTTTGGTTGAGAGCAGTCAGTCGTCACCAAGATAGGCGGATTTCGGTGGCGTAGTCGCTATGGACAATCTCGTCGGCGACGAGGTTTCAGGAGTCGCGAAATGATCGAGAGCATTGGTGCGACGTTAGAGTAGCTCGCGCTGTACAGACCCATTTCAAAGCGAACGAGAACGCATTCTCAAACCTCGAAGCGCTGCTGAGAAAAGCTGCGAATACTCCAACTCTCCATCTCAAACGGATGCCGTAACTATTTTGCAGCACCAGACTATGAGGAAGCGTGATCACGCTTCGCTTTGCGAAGCCAACTACGCTCCTGAGAAATCTAAATGGCTCTACTAGACTATGATTATAGAGATTTTGTCGCGTTTTATACTGTTGTGACGGGAACGGTGTGGCAGGGGCTGGATTACCTGGACAACACTACCGGTGGTCTTTGCATGGTCTGAAGTTGCTCGCGTTGCGGCGTTGGGAAGGGATGTGCGAAGGGCGAACCGAAGCCCCATCGTCCCACGCGATGAGGGTGAGCATAGACTAGTTCTAAACTCGTTTACTTTAACGGAGCAAGAGACATGGCGGAAGGCAATTATAGTGCTACCACTGCGAGTGGCGTACAGTATAGTCTGACCTATAACCCTGGAGTAGGCGGGATAGGTGCAAATTATAACCTCACCATCACCAACCCGGACTCTTCGACAACGACGGTAACCAATATCGCGCCAGGCAATGTCGCGACGCCTGTTAATGGCACCAATTCGCTGTCTATCCTCTCGGTTCTCGGGAACACGAATTATGTGGTGGCTCCCAACGAGACGGCAACCGTCAACATTACCGCTGCGTTATTGGGCACGTCCACGGTTTATGTGGGCGGCAACGCTACCATCAATTCGGGCATTAGCCTGCTGAGCGGCATGAACCTAGTCGTTGACGGGGGCACCGCCACCGCCGCTGGCGGGTCGCTTGCCGGGGCGCTGAGCGGCCTGAATGTCAATCTCGAGAATGGTGGCACGTTCACCAACGGGACGGCTCTGTTAAGCGCGCTGAACGGCACGAACATCAGTTTCGGAGCCGGCGGCGGCACCTTCATCGCGAACGCCGGCGGCGCTGTTCTTAATCTTTCGTCCACGACCATCAATGGTTTCAATGCCGCGACGGACAAGATTGAATTTCAGGGGTTGGCGGGATCGATCGATCACTACTCCATCACCACGAGTGGCGGCTCGCAGACGATCAACCTTTTCGACAGCAGCAACAATCCGCTCGGAAATGTCACCGTTGCCGGCACCAATTTCACGACTGGCACCTTCGTAGCGGGCCAGGCAGGTCCGCTGACAATCACCGCGAATGGTGGGGCGATAGACATTACTCCGGTGGCAACACCCTGCTTTGTCTCGGGGACGCGGATTCTGACCGTACGCGGTGAAGTCGCCGTGGAAGATCTGAAGGTCGGCGACTTGGCGATCACGGCGACCGGCGAAACCCGTCCGATCATCTGGATCGGCAGCAAGCTGGTCGAGCGGCCAGTACGCAACGAGTGGCCGATCCGGGTTCGCGCAGGCGCCTTCGGCGATAACCTGCCCGCTCGCGATTTGCTGCTGTCCGGCGGCCATGCGGTATGCGTGGACCTGATGGGCGAAGTGTTCGTGCCGATCGGCGAGTTGGCCAACGGTGCGACCATCGTCCGCGAGGAGTGGCCCGAGGTCACTTATTGGCACGTGGAACTGGAAAGCCATGATGTGCTGATGGCCGAGGGCCTGGGCTGCGAGAGCTACATGGAAGTGGGCAACCGCGCCTTCTTCGGGAGGGCCTATGGTCGCCTCGTCGAGGTCGATGCCGCTCAGCGCGTGACCGAGAGCCTGACCCGTTATGGTCGCCCCTTCGTCGACCGAGGTGTCCTGGTCGAGGCGATCCGCGAGCGTTTGATCACTCGGGCCGAGGCACTCGGCTGGAGTCGTGCCGCGGATATGGACCTGCATATGCTGGTCGACGGCAAACGCGTGGAGGGGCAGATCGACGGCGACGTCGCCCGGTTCATCTTCCCGGCCTCCGCTGAGACGGCGAGCCTGGTGTCGCGGACATTCTCTCCCGGTCGGGAAGTCCGTGCGCTCGGCGTGCGGTTGGAGAGCCTTCGCATCTTCGATGGCCTCAGGACGGATCGCGACGTGGCCTTTGACGGCCTCGTCGGTTTCCATCCCGAAGAGCTCGCTGTAGGTTGCCACTGGTCCTGGACCAATGGTCATCTCGTGCTGCCGGCCAAGTTGTGGGCCGATTGCAAGGGTCACGTGATCCTGCGCCTGACCGGCTATGCGGAAGCCGGCCAACCTTGGGTAGCGCCGGCAGAGAAAGACGTCGCGGGGCTCCGCGCCGCTTGAGGAAGTCCGCCTTGCTGCGGCCCGCCTTCGGGCCGCCGACGGAGTGAGGAGCGGTTCAGCAGCCGGGGACGGATAGGATAGACCTATCCGTCCCCGGCAAGAACCGATGGAGTTGCGAGCGCCGAAGAACCATCGCCTAAATCCCCTTATCCGACACGATCAACCTGACCAAATAAACCGGGCGAGATTTCATGAACATATTTCGCAGCAAGGAAGAAATGAGAAACGTCGTCCGTGAGGCCGACGTCGCGCGGGATTCGAGGTTGTGGCAGAAAGCGGCCGACCTCTATGATGAGCATCTGCAGACCAATCCCGCCGACACTGGGATCTGGGTTCAGGCCGGAAACTGCCTGAAGGAAGCGGGTAACCACAGGGAGGCAGCCAAGCGCTACCAGAAGGCCCTCGAGCTCAGTCCGGATGATTCCGACATTCACCTGCAGCGCGGGCACCTGCTGAAGGTCATGGGACGCACAGGCGAGGCAATCGAAAGCTACAAGCGCTCGGTGGAATGCAACCCCGGCAACCACGATGCCGTCATCGAACTCGTGTCAGCCGGCGCCGCTGGCGATGTCTTCTCCGATTTCAGCGCCGAGAGCGAAAACGCGGTGAAGACAATCTGGCTCGACGTCACCGACCTCATGGAATATGCTCAGCACAATAAGAGCCTGAGCGGAATTCAACGGGTCGTTGCCAATCTGGTCCTTCATATCGAGTCCGGTCTTTTCAAGGACTACCGCGTTATCCCGGTGATACCGGAGTATGACCGGCATCGGATTCTCGCAGCAAGCCCGATGGCACTTGCAACGCTCATTCGCCAGTTCGACGTGCCGATTGTCGATCGCAGCATGGTCGACAAGGCTATTGCCGCCGTGTTCGACGCGCGCTTCGAAGTTTGGCCCACGCAGGACGATATATTCGTCGTTGCCGGCGCGTTCTGGATCTACCCGCATTACGACGTCATTCGTAAACTTCGTGAAAAGGGCATGCGTTTCTGCGTATTCATTCACGATCTCATCCAGATCCGGAATCCCGAATATGTCCAGCAGGCTGCCGTCGACAAGTTCCAAAGACAGCTGATAGACGTATTATCAGTATGCGATTTCGTTCTGGCGAATTCACAATTCGTCGCATCGGAAATCAGAGCCTATTTCAAGGAGCGCCTCAACTTCGAGTTGCCGGTCAAGGCTATTCCGCTTGCCACGGAGCTGCGCAAGACACAGAAGAAGGCCAGGATACTCAATACCAACATCCTTAGCATGGCAGAGGAGGAATATGTCCTCTGCGTTGCAACGATCGAGGTTCGCAAGAACCATATGTTCCAGATCCGCATCTGGGAACGCCTGATCCGCGAACTGGGCGACAAGGCCCCGAAACTCGTATGGGTGGGCAAATGGGGTTGGCAGATCGACGAACTGCGCCACCACCTGGCCACCCACGGCTATGTCGGGGACTGGCTCTACATCTTCAACGACATCACGGACGACGAGCTGGAATATCTGTACCGGCATTCTCTGTTTACGACCTATACGAGCTTTGCCGAAGGCTTTGGCCTGCCCATCGGTGAGAGTCTGAATTACCGCAAGCCCTGCATTGCCTCCAACGCTACCTCGATGCCCGAGGTTGGGGGGCATTTCGTGCGTTACATCAATCCCTACAACGTCGAGGATGGCTACAACATCTTCAAGCAGGTCATTGCCGATCGCAACGATCTGGCCGGCTGGCAGCGCGATATCGAAGAGAATTTCGTGCCCAAATCGTGGGACGCGTTCTGCTCCGAGCTGTTCTCGACGGCGATCGACATGAGCGTGGGTCTAGGAGACCAGCCTGGGCTTTTGAATTGTCGCCTGCCGCGCAACGCAATCATCGAAGGTGGCGACGCGGCACTGTTGCGCATCGCCGCCGAAGGCCGACGGATAGTCACCTTCCGTGCGGCGCGGGACTCCGGCTGGTTCGCCATGGAGGATTGGGGCGTTTGGGCAAGCCAGCGCCGCTCCCGGCTTGTGTTCGACAGCGAACTCGCCGAGGGCGAAAGCGTGCGCATCTACCTCGAGGTGAAATCCCCGCCCAACAGCGAGAACATCGTCGTTGTCACCGATGCCGGAGGCGAAACGTGCTCATTCCAACCCGTCGACCGGCCGACCTACATTTCGTTCGGGGGCATCGTCGGGCCGCACGGGAGGGTGACGGTCAATCTGCTGACGCGAGGCAGATTTGGCGATACCGGCGACCGGTCATGCCATCTTGGGCTCTCCGCCGTTGCGTACTGCGACGGGGCGGATCCACTGGAACGAGTGGGTTTGTTGGAGAAAGTAACGCTCCAATCGCAGCTAAGCCGAAGCTGATTAACGCCGTCCCGTTAGCCAGCTTGGTTCGCTACAATTTCGAAATTGATCAGTATCTCGGTCTCTAAGATTAATGCTGTGTTTGGAGAGTTTTTATGGGTGGAGACACAGAAACGTTCTATCAATTCCAGCTTCCGTCTTCTGTGGTTTGTCGACATGAGCACTTCCATGAAGATTGGTTCGAAAGATGGGCGAAGGCGATTGACCCCAACTGGAGTTATGAGCTGAAGCATCACAGAAAGCTCTGGGAATGGTGTGCGATAATACAGGCTCTCCAAGAGAGGAAGAAGCTCACTGAGGGCTCCAAGGGCCTGGGCTTCGCTGTCGGAACTGAACCTCTATCGTCGCTTTTTGCCAGCCAAGGAGCAACTATCGAGGCAACCGATCTTTTTGTCGGAGAGGAGGCCGATCACTGGACCGGAACCAATCAGCATGCGAGCGGTCTCGACGCTCTTTATAAAGATTATTTGCTAAGCAAAGAACTATTCCAACGCAGAGTATCTTTCCACCCGGCGGATATGCGGGATCTGTCGGGGTTCACTCCAGATAGTTACGACTTTATTTGGAGCTCTTGCTCGTTTGAGCATCTAGGGAATTTGGCGCTTGGAATTAACTTCGTAGAAGAATCGTCAAAGTTGCTTCGAAAAGGCGGCGTTGCCGTTCATACAACGGAGTTCAATTGCTTGTCTGACGAGATCACGATCGATAATGCTGTCGACGTGGTTTATCGAGGTCAAGACCTGCGGCGTCTGAAGAAGACGCTGGAGGAAAATGGATTTGATGTTGCACCATTGGACTTAAGGCTAGGCGACGACGACGAAGATCGCTTGTTCGACTATCCGCCGTACGGAATGCATAATCGCGATCACATCAAACTCTATATGCAAGGGTTTGTTGCCACATCCGTTCTTCTTATTATCACAAAATTGTAAACCCCACGGAACAGCGGCGGCGTCATCTCTATTGGTCAATGGAGACCATAAATTGCGAAACCGCATCTATAGATATATCTTACACGCAATTCCATTTCTGCTGATTGCCACCGCAGCTCACGCCGACAATGTGCAGATTGCAACGAATACCGCGGCTTTGTCGGCGATGAGTGTGTCGGGTGGGCCTCCCGTTGTCATGCGTCTCGGCTATGTAGCGGTAGGTGATGCTCCGACCCTTCTTTACATAGCATCATCTTTGCCCTGCTCGATGAATTCCGGTTCCGGCGATGGTGGTGCGCAAGTACCGAGTGTCGATGGGAAATGCTGGGTCGCTACATTTCCGGCAGAAGGTGCGGATATTCGAGAATGGGGGGCGAAAGGCGACGGATCTACCCTCGCGACATCCGCGTTCAATGCCGCGTTTGCTGCCGGTAATGTCTGCGTCCTCGTCCCGCCATCGACAAACGGATTTTATGTGGATGCTCTGACGATACCTCAGGGCGGATGCTTACGAGGTTCAGCGACGGCGCCCGGAAGTTATAACGCGGGATATGCTGGTACGTCATGGATAAAATGCGTAGCTGTTGCTAACTCGACCTGCGTCCTGTCGGCTGCTTCCGATGGCTCTCATAGCCCCGGAATAATTGAGCGGATCACGATCGTCGGTTCGCCATCGGTGCCGAATTCCGGTGCGGTCGGTTATCAGATGACGGACGGCTACAACATCGTCATCAGAGATCTCAGTGTCTTCAACTTCGATACGTGCACGAAATGGGGGCCGACCATTGCCGGCATTGCCGCGCATGTCTACAACCTAAATCAAGGCCGATGCCGGACGCATTATTCGGTCGTTGACGGTTTCCCCGAGGTCTATTTTTACGGTGGCCGCTGGGGGATGAACAATTCCGGAGACTTTACGAACTCTGACGATTTTGTTCTGTTCACGCGGACGACGGCCGTCGGTGCCGGCGGCGGCCCAAATACGGTCATTTTGGACGGCATCCAGTTCAATCCCGGCGCGGGCGGCGTCGGCTGCGCCTTCAAATGGGCCGGATATACGGGCTCTGGCGGGGTACAGCAGATCTTCAAGATCCTGAACTCACACGTCGAATATCACACCTACACAGGATCGAATGAAACGGGGTTTTTCTGCTCAGACAGCACGGTTCCAAGCATCCGAGCGCTTTGGGTTGACAACGTTGATGGTGATAACGGCTTGACCGGGGGCCTCTTCAATTTCAACTCGGCGACCGCGCTGCAAGAATTTCATATGAAGGACACAACATGGAACTGCAGCGGGACAAACATCGATTTTTCCGCATCGAGCACTTATGCTGAGGCGAATTTCTTCACGCATAACACTTGGTGCGGAACGGTCTCGTGGGGCGGAGGATCGAGCACGTCACTTTTCCTCAATCAAAACACCGACATCGGCAAGCTCACGCTGAGTGGAACGTGGGGCAATCTGGTCAACTCCGACAATATGATAGGCGGACTGGCAGACACCGCGACGGGAAACGTCACTGCATCCGGTTTCGGGCAAATCAGCTGGACCCCAGTCGTGACGTTTGGCGGGAGCAGCAACACGGGCTGGACGTATACATCGAGCGGATTTGCGGCGAGGCTGTCAAACGGCGGCTTCAAACTGCATGGCGAGATCGCTTTCTCAGCAAAAGCGGGAGGCGCGGCGGCAGGGAGCTTCAATGTCTCCGGTTCCCCATACGTTTGCAGCACCGCCGGCGCGGGTGACCCGGGTAGCGCCACGCCAATGGTCCTGCTCCACATGGCTGGGCTAGTGACCAGTGTACAAGCGCAGATGCTCTCGGACACGACCGTCGTCTTGACCCAGTATGCAAGTAACGGTCAAGTTGTCCTAACCGATGCCAATTTCACTGCGAGCTCCCAAATTCAGTTCGACGTTGAGTGCAATAAAGCTCAATAGCTTGGTGGCAGCGACTTGGTGTACTCGTCGCCAAGGCGGTTACGCGATGATGCATGAAGATCAATTCGCTGTCGCAGGCCGCTGATCGTCTACTTGCCCTGCCGAATAGTTAAGCGTCATCGCGGTCCTTGTGAAAAGGCCCGCGCGAGGCGGGCCTCGAAACGCCGTCCCAAGACCTGGATCAGAAAAACGCCGGATTGCGCCATACCTGGTCGCCATCCGCAACAAGCATCGGATCTCCGTGCTGATCATCCCTCGTCTTTGCGGCAACGATGCCTTCGCAAACCCAGCCATGCTTGGGAAACAAGCTGATGAGGCGCCGGTCCAAGTCGGCGGAATGCGTGCCGATGAATACGCGCTTCACCTGCTTCGTCACCACATCGATATGGTGTTCAAAGAGGTCGCCTTCGGCACCTTGAATATCGCAATGGATGAGATCAATGACCCCTTTGCCGTTCAGGACTGTTGCGAGACTATGACATGCGACATCTTCAATTTCTGCGACAAGGCCGCCGTGGTGCCTCACAAATGTCCCGAATGCATCTCCATCATTGCCCTCGCCGGAAAAAGCAGCGGCGGCGCCATAGACATGCCCGGCCTGCGCTGCTCGAGGGAACCTGGCTATTCCGTCCTCAACGCCGATGACTCCATGGATAACGTCGGCGTCGTTATCGGGGATGGAGTTTTCACGAAATGAATGATAAATGTAATCGATATGACCACGATCCCCTTCGATCGCGGTCACATGAGCGCTTAAGCCTTTCTGTTTGGCGGCCACATAGCCGATGGTCGACCAAGGTGCCCATCCGGCGCCGAGCTCAATCATGCTGAATCGTTCCCGAGCGTCCAGAACTGAACGCAACACCGCGATCCATTCCAAGGCGGCGCCATGAAAATTACCCGGAAACGGAAATGATTCAACCAGTCCCGAATGGCCTGCAAGACCGACATGGTTCACATTGGAAACGCAACCGAGGAAGTTGGTCACAAAGCCCGCTCGTCCCGGACCCTCATACTTTCTGAATTGTCGAAATACATCCATTGCCTCTCTGCCGGAGGAACCATATGTGTGAATGTGTCCATGTATGGTCTTGAATTCAACAGAAGTGCTGATTTGTCGTATAAGATCTTCATATGAAAGTGAGTTGCTCTCCAGCAAATCGAGATAAGAACTCATACCGCTTTTGTCAGGATATCTTCCTAAAAGGGCTTTGTATGCCGCGATGATGACGTCCTTTGCATCGCTGGTTTTTGATTGCTCTTCGATCACAATGCACTCCATTTCCGTTTTCATGTGATAGTGCACCTAAATAAACGTATGGATTGCAGACATCGATGCGATTGTTCACATCAATATGATGCACCATCACGTCTGGTTTGATCTGTATCCCGTTGGCCGGATTAGCTTGGTGTCAGTTTTCCGTGCTTTCTCAGAAATTATTGCAATAAAAAACTATTTTCAACTGTGAAATCAGTGTGGTTGTGCTAAAAATCTAAAATTTTTCTTTAGTGATATTTCGGTATTGAGATGTAGTCGCATTTTATACTATAGAGGCGCAATCGGTATAGTGCGAAAGAGATTGCCCAGACAGGACTTCCGATGACATGTGTGAGGCGCTTCGGCGCGCAAGGTCAGCCGCTTTCGTGATCTTTAATGGCGGTGAGCATGAGCCAGCCCAGCAGATAGCAAAGGCTCAAGGACAGGAAAACGACTGTAATGTTCTTGAGCGCATAAGGCATCTCTGCCTCGTCGGGCACCTGCGGTGGAACGACGACCTCAAGATAGAGCTGTTGCCGGCGGGCATCGGCTCGGGCCGCATCGAGTGCATCGAGGGCGACAACGAGCGCTTTGTTGGCAAATTCCCGCATCAGGACGAGACTTTCGTAATCCGCAATTCTGGGCGCGACCGACTTGTCTGATCCAACCATTTTGGCTCGTTCATTCTCGATCTGTTGCTCCAGCGCCGCGATCTGACTCGTCAGAAACGGAATGGAATTGCTGTCCGGCGCAGTCTTGCGGGTCTCAGCAAGACTTGCTCGCGTGTTGGCGAGGGAGGCGGTCAGATTGCTGATGAGATCGATCATCGACATTGAGCTGGCATTCGGATCGATCATCAGCTCCTTGTTTCTGAAGTTTGTTATGTTTCTCTGTGCCTCTATGACCCGCTGCTGCGCTTCCTGCACCTCGCCACCGGCAAAGTGGACTGCATCGCCACGGGCACGGTTGTTGAGCCGGTCGAGAAGATCGCCGCCGAGAGCCAGCAATGAGGTGTTCAGGTCCGCCGCATCCTGCGCGTGAAAGGCCGTCGTCCGCAGCACCGTGATGCCCGTCGTGTCGTTGTGAATGACGGAGACTCGACTTGAATAGTAGTTGTAGAGTTCTTCCTCGCTATTATTCTCCCAGAACCGCGGAAAGCGCATCAACCGGTCCGCCTGCGCGCTGCCGAAAATGGTACGCATCGGAAGCCGCTCGCCAAGTTCCTTTAACGCCTGTCGCGAGCGGATGTATTCCTGCACGGAGAAGGTGTCGTCCTGCGAGCGGGTTATTCCGCTGTTCTGCAACAGAGAGCCGAAAAGATTGGAGGATGGTGGTGCGGCCATACGGACGACGAAGGAGGATTCGGACACATAGATCGGTGCGGCGATCAAGGTATAATAGGCGCCAACGACAAGGGTAGGCCCCACGACGGCCAGCAGATAAACGGTCAGACGCCCAAAGCGCTTGCGGCGCTTTCGTGCTTTCGCAGGCCCGGCGATCGATCTTGCAATCATTTCGCGCAAAGGTCGCGGACGCTGCTCTGCATCGCGTTTCTTGTTTTGAGTCTCGGGGGTTATCAGAGCCATGGGTCTGCCCTTTCTGATGATCGCATGTCATTGCGGTCCGGCGCGGAGACGCCGCCGACGGTAATTGTCCAATTCCGACGCAATGAAGATTGAGCTGTCGGCCTTCGCCGGTATCGTTGACTTACCGTCTGACGGAGATGGGCCAGCAACCGGAAGGAATTCGGGTGAATAGGGGATCGGCAAACGCTCGCGGCAGCTCGCAGTTCATTACCGGATTGAAGATCCAGGGACGTGTCCTTGGCGCACTGATCATGCGCGAAATGCTCATCCGCTACGGTCGAGAGAATATTGGCTTCCTCTGGCTTGCGCTGGAGCCGATGATGCTGACCACGGGCGTGATGGTCATGTGGACGCTGCTTAATCACGAGGCACACGGATTGACGGTCGCAGCCTTCGTTCTGAGCGGCTACATGCCTTTGACGCTTTGGCGCCATATCAGCGGTCACGCCGTTTCGTGCCTGCGCCAGAACCTGCCTTTGATGTACCATCGTCAGATACGTCTTGCCGATGCGCTGATCGCACGCGCGCTTCTGGAAACTGCCGGTACGACCGTCGCGCTCGTTATTGTCTACACAGTCGTACGTTTGGCGAACATCATACCGCCATATCAGAATCTCGGTCTGCTGCTGGCCGGATGGCTGTTCATGGCCTGGTTCTCTTTCGCGGTCGGGCTTGTTTTCGCCGCAGGCTCGGAGCGGTTCGAGTTCGTCGAAAAGCTGGTTCCGCCATTTCAGTACTTGACGCTGCCGATCGGCGGCATGTTCTTCATGGTGGCCTGGCTGCCGAGCGGCGCTCAGCGGCTGGCGCTCTATATCCCTACCGTTCATTGCTTCGAGATCTTTCGCGCCGGTGTCTTCGGCGACACGGTGCAAAGCTTCTACGACGTCGACTATCTCCTGAAGTGCTGCCTGTTCACCACGGCCGTCGGGTTCTTCCTGATCAACAGGGTACGCAACCACATCAAATTCGAATGATGCCGCAGCTGCCGCGCTAATGTTGGACACAGCCTGACACCTGGCTCGAGAATTCGCCGCGACGCATCCGCGTTTTATGCAACGCCTTTCGATTGTGTTGAGTCTCTGTGTAGCCTCCATAACGAGAGTCCAGAAATCCCGACTACGGAATGGAATGACTTTGAAGATGCCGAAGGCCTCGCGCTGCAAGTCAGATCCGGCTTCCAGCAGATCGCAGGGAACGGTGAGCAAGGTGTTCTCGCAATTCATGAGCGAAGCACGCGCTGCCCGACTGAAATCGACCACGAGTGTCGTCGATGCGGATGCTTTCAATCGATCGCAGAAACCCTTGTTGGCTTCGAACTGAAGTTTCTTCTGGATCGGTTCAGAGCCCCCCTCAATGGTGGTTATATCGACCTGTCCGTCATTCATGAAGCTGGCAACGTAGATGCCACAGCAGAAGAAGACGATCCTGCTATCCTCAAATGCGTACCGGGCGAATTTCTCGCTAGGGCATGAGCCGAAATAGGCGATGCCACCCATACAATTTCCCTTTTTGCTGAACACGGTCACCATTTTCGATCCTTGTTCAGATCGGAAGCGGCAAGTCGAACGCGATAGCTAGGCCGCAGTCTCCTTCTGGCGTTGCCTTTTGCGCTTCGTTAGGATCGGTGCCAACTCGAGGTGTTGAAGCCGCCGGTTGACGTCTCCCGCACGATCTTCGTGAACTGCAAATATGTTGGCCACCATGCCTGCCGAGAAATTCGCGTCGAATTCGTCGGACGTTGCGATTCGCGTCAGGCGGCGCTGGGAACTGGTCCAAATATTGTAACCAAGATGAGCTAGCTGGTGGTGGATCTCGCCCGGGCTCGTTTTGGAGACGATGGAAAGCATGTCCTGATTGATTTCCATTAATAGCGATGGTTTCCATGTCGCAATGGTTCTTTGCGCACCCTTCAAAAACAGGCCTTCCGCTCCCTGGATATCGACTTTCATGACATCGGGTCGTAGATGGCCGACGGTGCGATCGAGTGTCTCGACCTTGGTCACGCAACCGACCTTGGTTTCGCCCGCGTTCGTGACCAATCGTGTCGCGCCGGCATTGACCGTTTCCGCGGCATCGTTGAGCGGCAATTCTCCTGGAGCATGAGCAAGAGCAAGCTGGCGAACGCTGACCCGGTCTTCAAGACCGTTCTCCAGGATCGACCTATTGAACAGATCCCAGAGCTTCGGCAAAGGCTCGAAGGCGAGAACCGTTCCTCTAAACGGGGAGTGGTGGGCTGCGACGGAGAGGGAATAGTAGCCGACATTGCCGCCGACATCGATGAACTGTCCGTTATCGGGCAGGATGGCCTTGACGAGCTCGATGTCGAATTTCTCGTATTCGCCGCTCATAATGCCAAAAGAGATATGATACTGGCGAAGATCCAGGTACAATTTGAAATTGTAAGCGGTCTCAAACAGAACGATAATCGACTTAGGCACGAAATTATGAAACAGCAATTCGCTGTGGCGCTGGTGAAATTCATTGGACGTCAGAAAACGCCTGCGGTGGTCATCGAGCGAGAGATCTGTGATCTGCAGTAGATGGTGGGCGATGACATTGCGCTCATCCTCATTGATCGGACGGCCGAGAATGAATTTGTAGCAATTCTCGATGTCATAAAAGCTTGTCACCTCGCTGCTCCCACGACTTGTTTGCGAACCGGATCTGTTTCGTTGCTGTCCTGTGCCTGCATTGCTGTCCTTCTCCTCCTGCGGGGCGTTGATCACTGCAAAATTGCCGAAGGCGACAGTCTCTCGGTACCTCGTGAGGCTCGCTGGGCAGCGTGACGTCGTGCCGAAAGATCGGTTTCGATCAGCGTCTCCAAATCATCGAAATGCGTGTCCCAGCCGCTCGGCGTGCTTGATTTCATACGGCGTTGTGGCGAGGCGGCGATCGTGTCGACCGCGGCTTTCCAGTTTAGCCCATCCAGCGGGTCGAGGAAGATAGCCGGCTGCCCGGCCGCAGCTTCGCGATGCGCGCTGATGTTGGAAGCGATGACGGGGATGCCGAGCGCGATAGCCTCGGCGACAGGCATGCCATAACCCTCTGTGAAGGATGGGGCCAGAAGGGCAACTGCGCCGGTGATAAGCCGGGCTAAGGCTGCATCCTCAAGTCCCGGTACTTCGATGACAAGTCCGGGCAGGGCGGGGCACCGCTCCAGCATCGCGAGAATGTGACTGTTTTCCCATCCTCTCTTGCCGACGATTACCAACCGTGGGGCCATCGGCCCGTCACGTTCGGCAAGATATTGCCACAGGTGCAACAACAGGATGTGATTCTTGCGTGGTTCGATCGTTCCAAGTGTTACGAAATATGGCATTCGGGTTGGTGCCATGTCTGATGGCGACGACCGGAAGCACTGCTCGACGCCTGGCGGCAGTACGGCGATTGATGGGGGTGTTCTGTTGCTCTGCTGGGCAAAGGTGCGTAACACGCGCGCCGTTACCTGCGAGTTGCAAAGCACCAACGACGCGTGTTTCAGCACCGTCTCCATCCTGCGACGGTGGCGCTCCGGCTCCTCCGGTCGGACGAATTCGGGATGCGACAACGGGATAAGATCGTGAACGTAAAAGACACCTGTCCGACCGGCTTTTCCGAGCCAGGAGAAAGCCGATGTCCGCTCCAGCCGACTGTGCGATACGTGGACAAAGGTGGTGCTGTCCGGCAGCCGCAGACTAGGCGCGAAATGATTGGCGACGGCATGCGCGACCTTACGCAGTTTTTGCGTATGGGCTTCACCCGTTTTCGCTTCCGCCGTTGCCTGCCATCTGATCTTACCGTCGATGGCGGCGAAAATCCGATCGAGAAGGGCGGTCTGTGCAGGCGATATTTCTGTCGCAGCCCAGCGGCTATTGAGGATGGAAACCAGCGCGTCGGCCCGTTTTGACGGAATGGCGACGGCACTACTATGGCTGGTTTCGACA
This sequence comes from Rhizobium sp. ASV8, assembly GCF_016429255.1. Taxonomy (GTDB): domain Bacteria; phylum Pseudomonadota; class Alphaproteobacteria; order Rhizobiales; family Rhizobiaceae; genus Rhizobium. Next base: position 13,004 of record NZ_JAELUG010000088.1, on the reverse strand, counting down.
AACCAGGACGATTGCGGAAACGGATCGAAATTGATCGGGGCAGTCTGTTTTCGACGCTCGTTCAACCAATTGGCATAATGAAGCTCATAGCGGTCGATACCCGTCGGCGTCGGGCAATGTGCCCGTTCCATCAATCGCGAAATATCCATGACGACGGGCTTCACCATGATTTTCTCACTTCAAGCATATGGATGGCCTTTGCAAGCCAGTGTCGCCGCGACGGATTCGGGGCCAAGCCCTTGCTTGAGCGATAGAGTTCGGCGACGACATCTTCCGCTTCGCATGGAAGATTGGTGATATTCGACCAGTATCGCGGATAGAGGATGAGCGCGCCGGCAACCAGCGCATCGAGCGTTAGCACGCGCTTCCGCCGCAACGAAACCACGGTATCGTGCGTCAAGCCCCAGCCGGCGTAGAATGGAAGGCCATAGCACCATACTGGCCTTTCACGCAGCAGCGCTTCAAATCCAATCTGCGAGGTCGCGACATGAACTTCGTCGACGGTGCTCAAGAGATTATTCAAATCGACATTGCCAATGACGAGATCGGCAGCCTCAGCCGATGGCGTTGGAGGCGCTCGGCGGCCCGCCGCCTTGGCCAGAAGATCTGGATGCTGCTTGTAGATGATGAAGGCTTCCGGTCTTGCGCGCCGGACGGCCTTCAGCAAGTCGACGTCGGATGTGTGGCTCGCCATCCCGAAGCGCAGCGAGGCGTCGTTTGGAACTTGCCCAGCCACCAGAACGATAGTGCGCCCCTTGGCCAGGGCGCGATAATCCGGAGCGGGCTGCGGCGGCAGATTGTATTTGGTGATACCCATGGAGACGATGGCCTGCCGCAGGCGTTGCGCCCGCTTAAGAAACGCATCGTCAAAATTCGTCCTGTTCAGGATCGTTTCAAGCTGGCTTGGGGTGGAGGCATCGAAATAGATGCCTTGCTCGTCGAAGCAGAGCGAGGAAGGGGGTACAAGCGAGCTGCCGAGGCCGGAGGAACGTATGAAGCCGTCTTCGACGCGAATGATCGGTAACTTCTTACCCTGATCCCCCAGGATGCCTGGCTCTGGAAGTGCGGCGTTCCCCCAAAGGACGATTGTGTCGGTGCCTTGAATCTCCGAGGCAGTTGGATTGGTGGCGAACCGAACTAGCGATCGGGGACTGTTCAAATAACGGCGCATGACCGCGCGTTTGTGAAGAGAAAAGTTGATGCAAAGGTATCGGCCGGCGAGCGACCGGGCGCGAATGCGCCATTCGAGGAGCCGTTCAACGGCCTGTTCCGCGGTGATCGGGCTGCGCGAGACCGGATCAACGTAGTGGGAATATTGCAAGAGCGCAGCCGCGGCAAACTCGTCTATGCTGACATGGCGGCCTCGGCGGGAGCGCGCTGAAACGGCCACCGCACCTTCGGCATGGTCCGCGGTGAGCCCCCAGCCAGCATAAGCGGGCATGCCGAATGTGACGACGGGTATTTCCCGTAGAAGCGCCTCCAGACCGATTTGGCTTGATACCGTCCAGACTTCATCCACCATATCCAGCAAGGAATGGGTTGAAACCGCGCTGTCCACAAGCTGCACGCCTGCGGTTCGGGCGAGGGGCTGAAGAAACCCTCTGGCACGGCCCGCTACGACTTCGGGATGGCATTTGACGATGATGTCGGCATTTCCCGCGGCAAGAGCCGCCGCCCACATCCGCGTGAAAGTTGTCGCATCTGCGCCGGCGCTCTCGACAACCCCGTTCCCCACAACTTCGTCGACAAGAAGGATGCGTCTGCGTCGGCTTCGGCGAAGGGGAATGGCCTCCTCGGGGAGGTTGTTGTCTTGGGAAAGTCTTTCGCGGATGATCCATCGCCGCAAGTCTCGTGCGCGCTGAATATCTGCTTCGGACGAGGCATCTTTAAGCAGTGCCTCCAGCCGCGAAGGTTGTCGGGCGGAGAAATGAATGCCCAGGTCATCGGCGACGATGGAGATCGGCGAGGCGGTGTTCGTGCCAACCGATTGGAGGAAGCCGCCTTCGACTGTCCAGAATGGCAGGCGCAGCACCTGTGCATAGATGCGAGCCAGACGGGCAAGCGGTCCGCCACCCCAGTTTACGACGCCATCAGCGGCGCTCATCGTCAATTCGATCGGTCTGAGCGATGCGGAAAAAGCGGGGCCGATGAGGGGGAAACGCTGCCGCGTCGGAAGGAAGGCCAGCAGCCGTGCGTTGTTTGGCGGCTGCCAAGGCGGTCGTTCGTTTGTCATTGCAATCGATGATTGCGCATCCTGGGGAAAGGCCATCGAATCTATGTGCATATAAATCCCCCGAACATGCCCGCTAGGGGCGATGACCCGCGCTTGAACGACGCGGCCCGCAGTATCCGATCACAGCTGGCTGCATGAGCGCGATCGCTTTCGGGGCATGAAGAGCAATTGCAGCCAGGTGGCATCTTCAAATACCGCAACTGCCGGCTTGGGCCACAAACTTACGAGAACTGACAAGAAGCTTCGGCAAAACCGCCCGAGCAGCAACAAGTGTCCATGAACGTTCAACGCAAAGCCGCTACCTATTTGCTTCAAGGTGCCTCCGAGCTTTCCCATTCCGAACTCCTTGAACCAGCAATGAGGGAGAAACGGCTAATCGAATGGAAGTTATTGCCGCCGCAATTTCGCCTCGCCATACGGATCGCGTCGCCAAAGTATTAAATGCGACAGACGGATATTATTCTTGATAAATTATGTAAAAATTCTCGAGGCTGGGAATTATATTTGACTTTAAAAGGATATGTGGGAACCTCATGTGAAGTAAACAGCCATCGAAATCGCCGTGGGCGTTAGCATCAACGGCGAAGCGAAACGATGGAAGCCGTTAGGCCACGGGAGCCGACCGGCGATGTCGGAGAGGCGTCCGTGGGATGGTCTTGACCATCCCAAGAGAGATTTGATGGTACCAAATGAGCCGCATCGAGAATAATAAAGAATTTGCCGATTTCATTACGCTGGTGAATGCGCGCACGTCGGCCGTCGTCATCGGTCGGCCGGTTTCTTGGCCCCATTTGGTGGCGCGATGGGTGCGATCGCAGCTGCTGCTATTGTTGATTGTCGTCGTGCCTGGCATGCTTGGGGCGGTCTATTATGGTTTCATCTGCGCCGACCAGTATTCCTCTGAAACGCAATTCGTCGTGCGCAGTCCCAACAGGAATGCCGCAGGGCTGCTCAGCGGCTTCCTTCAGAGTACCGGGTTTGTCCGTGCGCAGGACGACAGCTATATTGTCACCGAGTTCATCAAGTCCCGGGCGGCCGTCGATGCCTTGGTAGATAGGGATGGTCTGAAACAGATCCTTTCCCGTCCCGAAGGCGACTTCCTCAGCCGGTATCCGCTACCCTGGGCTGAAGCCAACAATGAGGCTCTGTATCGGCACTACCTTGGTTTCATCAAAGTGCATACCGACAGCGGCAGTGGTGTGACGACACTGGACGTGCGCGCATTTCGTGCCGAGGATGCTTATCGCCTAGCCAACGCTCTTGTTAGGCATGCCGAGGAGCTCATCAATCGCCTCAATGATCGTGCTCGCGAGGATGCCATCCACTACGCGCAAATCGAGGTGAATGACAGCCAGGCAAGGCTGTCCAACATGCAGAAAAGCCTGACCGAGTTCCGCAATCGCGAGGTGCTTGTCGACCCGAACAAGCAATCGTCCGCCGCCCTGGACATGATCGCCAGGCTTTCGGACAACCTGGCCGACAGCAAGGCGCGGCTCGCAGCTTTGGAGGAACAGGCGCCGCAAAGCCCGCAGGGCGAAGCGCTGCGGGCGCGCGTGGCGGCAATGGAGCGGCAGATTAGCGACGAACGGTCGCGTATCGTCGGCAGCGATGGCTCCATGGCGCCACGCATCGCGCAATATGACCAGCTGCTGCTGGAGAGGGAGATGGCTGCGAAGATGCTGACATCTGCTACCGTGTCGCTGGAAAATGCCCGTATCGACGCGCAGCGGCAGCAATTGTACCTGGAGCGGATCGCCGATCCGAATTTGCCCGACCATGCGCTGTATCCGAAACGTCTCGGTTCGTTTCTGATGCTGCTTGCTGTTTGCTTCGCGATTTTCTGGATCGTGCGCTTTTTTGCGATCCAGGTTTACGAGCATGCGGCCCAGCAATGATGAATTTTCCTTCCAGCCTTAAGCAAATGGCGGCATCGGGTCCGCCGGCGCCAAAGGAGGAAATTCCGTGGCACGAAGACGGTGTCGTCGGTGTCTTCGATCTCGTCAAGGAGTACGAAGTGCACGGCCGGATGCGCCGCGTGATCGACGGCGTGACATTCAAGATTGGCCGCGGCGAAAAAATCGCCGTCCTTGGGCACAATGGGGCCGGCAAATCGACGCTTGTCCGTATGATTGCAGGGATAGAGGAGCCGACATCGGGCAAGGTCGTGCGCAATATGTCGATGTCTTGGCCAATTGCCTTGAGTGGCGGTTTCGGCGGCTCGATGACCGGCTTCGATTGCATGCGTTTCCTGTCGCGCATTTACGACAAGCCGTTTAATGAAATTCGTGATTTGGTAGAGGATTTCAGCGAGTTGGGTCGCTATCTGCGAATGCCTCTGAGAACCTATTCCTCGGGCATGCGGGCCCGGCTGGCTTTCGGCATGTCCCTTGCCATCGATTTCGATTGCTACCTCATCGATGAGGTACTGGCCGTCGGCGACAAGCGCTTTCAGATACGTTGTTTCGAAGAGCTTTTCGTCAAGCGCAAGGATCGTTCCATGATCATTGTGGGACATAACCTCAATGTGATCGGAGATTTGTGCAGCTCGGCACTTGTATTGAAAAATGGTCGGGGCCGGGTATTCGACGATATCGAAACGGCATTTCGAATCTACTCCACATTGTAGATTCAGCATCTTTTGGTTGTTATTTTTGATGGAAACTGCGCGCGCATTAATTGCAATTTGATGCAATATCCACAGCGAGAGATGGATTTCTATGCTTCGAACAGCCAGACCGGCACAAGGGACGCAACCCCGATAGCCATGACAAGCCTTCCCAGCTAAGTCTATTATATATTAGAATAATTGCAAAAAACTTGGGCGTAGATCGACGTCTTCGCCATGCCGTCGTTCTGTTCCGTCGACCGGTTATTGCGCCAAAGGATTCAGTGCGCGAACCGGCTCCTGCAAGTCAATTCCGCTCGCCTGACAACTACTTCCCCAACCACTACCAGTAGACACCCATGACGTATTTGTGGATGTCGACGTATTTTTTTCAATGCTGGCGTTTGGGAAACTCACCGTTCAGCAAGGCTCCAAACTGGTAGCATTTTGTATAACATCGTCATTATCTGTACTGTCGCGCTAAAATTCGTCGTGCTAATTTAAAAATCAGTAATGTAACGTAAGTTCAACAACTGCACCCTGCGGTAGTTTTGTGAGCAGGGCAATGGAGCCGTCGTAACGAACGCTAGAAAAAGTGGCCTAGATAGAAATCACGTGTTAGCGATAGCTAATATGAAACCAGGGATTTTGAGTAGGAATAGCGGATGGCGATGTTGGAAAGAGTTGTTGAGCAATGCGTTGGTACGTTCGAAGTTTATTCTCGTGATGCAATCATTCGCAATCTCGACATGCTTGAGCCAAATTGGAAATGGACGGTTCCCTCGGAAACCTCAGGCGACTACTCCTTCAAATTCAGCAAGCAACCGCTTCAATCCGCGTCGATCATAAGCGCCGAGCATTCCGCCGGCCTTGAAGGGATCGCGAAACAGGATTTGCCGCGGGTCAGCATCATATTCGTTCTTGCTGGCGAGATAGAGATCAATCACCGGCGAATGCAAAAATCCTTGCGCATTCCCGCCAACAGTGTCGCCAGCATTAGCGACCGTGCCGGCAGGCGACTTGAAATCAAGCCTCGTAGCTCCTGGCTATTGTTTCAAATCCCGGAATCCTTGATCCGCCAGCGCTTCGAAGAGCTGACGGGTAGGCCGTACGTGCAGGAATTCGCGCTGGCACCGGTAAGCTTCCGTCAAGGCGGCGCGCAAGGGCTCTATCAAACATTGCGCCAGGCCGAAAAGGATTTGACGACGGCGCGCCAAACCGAACGGATGATGCTCGCCAAGGCTTACGGCGAGCTCCTGCTGGTGAAGCTGTTTGCCAAGCTGCCGCACAATCTGTCCGATGCCTTCAACCGTGGGACGCTGGAAAGCGCGCCGTGGCAGCTCCTCAAAGCTGAGGCATTCATGCGCGACAACCTGCACAATGCCATCATGCTGGAGGATCTCGCGAACGCCGCCAGCTGCAGCGCGCGCGCCCTGCAACGCATGTTTAAGACCTATCGCGGCGATACCCCCATGGGAATACTGTGCAATTATCGGCTCGCTGCGGCACACGGCGCCATCAAAGGCGGCCACGCCGAAAGCATTACCGACCTCGCCATGAGCCTGCAATTCTCCAATCCCGGGCGGTTCTCCGTTCTCTACAAACATGCCTATGGGTCCAGTCCTTCGTCGATCCTTCGTTTTACTCGGGAGCATAACGATGATGCTGGAGCGGCCTAACTTGCTTGGCACGATGGTGCCTCTTCAAAACTGTCTCCATGCATTCAGGATCGTCGATGCCGTTGAAATTCGGATTACTGTGCGTTCTCGCCTGCGTTCTTACGGGCTGTGCATTACCGGAGGCTGGACCAAAGGCTTCCCGCATATTGGAGGAGGCGGCGGCACGAACCATGCCGCCATTCGCGCTCGTCGATGTGACGTCTACGGCGATGGTCAGAAGCGTGACGCGACCCGAGTCCAGCTTTGCGGCCTATTTCGGTGAGGGTGCACGTGATCCAGGCCTTAGGATCGCGGTTGGCGATGTCGTTTCCGTCAACCTCTGGGAAGCGCCGCCGGGAAGCCTGTTCGGCATGGCCTCCAGCACTTCCGGCCAGCAGCAGGCGGCAGGGAGCTCGGTTGCAATTCCGCCGCAAACCATCAACAGCGACGGAACGATCAGTATTCCCTATGTAGGGAGAATTAACGCCGCCGGCCGAACGCCCGCGGCCGTCGAGCGAGCTGTCGTCTCGGGGCTTGTAGGCAAGGCAGTGCAGCCGCAGGCGCTGGTGACGGTGCAGCAGAGTGCCTCGAATACAGTCACCGTCACCGGGGAGGTGGCTGGTGGCGCGCGCGTTGCGCTGTCGCCGGCCGGCAATCGCGTGCTTGATGCCATAGCGGCGGCCGGAGGGTTGCGCGCGGGCGTCAACGATAGCGTCGTCTATCTAACGCGCGGGCGCCGTACGATGCATCTGCCCTTTACCGCGATTGTTCAAAATCCGCGTGAAAACGTAAGATTGCGGCCCGAAGACGTGATTACGGTCGTGCGCGAGCCGGCAACATATACGATCCTCGGCGCATCGGGGCAGAGCGGCGAGGTGCCCTTCAGTACGCAACATTTGAGCATGGCGAACGCCGTTGCGCGTGCGGGAGGATTGCAGGATGCCCGGGCGGATGTCGCAGGTGTGTTCCTTTTTCGCTATGAGCCGCTTGATGTTGCACGGCGCATCGTCGCCCCGAACAATCCGCTGCTGCGTAGAGGCGGCCCTGTTCCGATCGTCTATCGGTTCAACCTGAAAAACGGCTCTACGCTGCTTGCGATGCAGACCTTCGACGTCCAATCGCGAGATATCATCTATATCTCCAATGCTTCGTCGATCGATATTCAGAAGTTCATGGGCCTCTTCCAAGGTGTCACCGGCACGGCCCTATCGGCTGCCTCAGTCGGCATCGCCGCGTCCACGGCAAACTGAGGACAACGAACGGAGCAACGCGAAGGCTGGGAACGGACGATCTCCCTGTATCGGAAATTGCATGACGTTGCCCGGCCTGCAGAAAGCGTTGCGGACATTTTGGACCGAGAGAGGTACGATGAGTTCTTCGGCACTGCTACATCTTCATGAATTGATGGCCTTCGACCGGCATCAGGCCGAGGCTGCCATCTTGCAGCGCGTGAGCAGCGCATATCTTGGGAACCACACTGCTCTGGTCCGCGTGCTTGGTCGCTACAAGCTCTACGTGGACACCCGCGACAGAGGTTTCGGCTCTCATGTTCTCCTTGATGGCTTTTGGGAAATCTGGCTGACGTTGTTCTGTGCACGCAACGTCAAGCGCGGCATGACCGCAATCGACGTCGGCGCGAATTTCGGATATTACTCGCTGCTGCTTGCCGAGCTTGTCGGCACAAAGGGCGAACTGATCGCCGTAGAGCCCAACCCTCATGCTGCTGATTTCCTGCACCGCAGCATCGAACTCAATGGGCTGCTCGGTCGGACGCGCATCGAAACATTGGGACTTGGCGCGACGATGTCGGGGGAGGCCTGCCTCTATGTTCCCCACAGCGAGCCGAAGAATGCGCTGATCGTTTCAGAAATGTTCGAGCCTCGTGCGGAGGATGGTGTCGTCATCAGGGTTCCCGTGATGACCCTCGACCAGCTCAGCGCCTCCTGCTCGCGTGTCGATTTCATAAAGATCGACGCCGAGGGAGCGGAGGAGGTCATCCTTGAAGGAATGGCCGAGACCATTGCACGCCATAAGCCGATGATAGTGGTCGAATTCAATCCCGCTCGCTATGCCGACGCGCGCGGTTTCCTCGAGCGACTTGGCGCCATCTATGGGGCATTGCGGCGTCTCGATTTCAGCGGCGAGGCCGTTCCTATCACCAGCGAGGACCTGCTTTCGAAATACGGAGCCGACGACTCGCTGCTCGTCCTGTCGCAGGACAAGCCGGCGTGATCGAGAGCGGTGAGGGGCTTCACATGCAGACGGAGAGAGCAGAGTGAGCAAGACGATCCTTTACGATGGTCTCAATCTTTCCCTAACGAAGGGCACCGGTGTTGCAACCTACACTCGCAGCCTGATGTCGACAGCCCAGTCCCTCGGCTACCGGACTGGGGTGGTCCACGGAATTCCCGGGAAAGTCCCGAAGGACCCTGTGTTGCGGGAGGTCCTTTTTTTCGATGATGCCAGCGCTCGCGCGCCCGGCGCGTTTTCGAGTGCAAGGCGCTGGATGCGGCGCCGCATCGCCGCCCCTTTCGGCATTACGCCGATTTCGATCCCCGTCAGTGGCACCGTCATCCTGAAATCGGTTCAATCGCAATTTGGCAGTTCGGACACCGTTTACGCCGCCAACGATCTGTTTCAGCTCGCGCGCCATCATTTCAAGCGCTACGGCAACAATCTCACCATGAAGTTCGAAACACAGCCCGATCTTCTCCATTGTACCTATCCAATGCCGATCGAGGCAAGAAGGGCGCTGAATATCTATACGATCCACGATCTGGTTCCCTTGCGGCTGCCCTATCTGACCGACGACGACAAGCGCTATCACTATAAGATGCTTCGTTCTCTGGTTCGGCGGGCGGATCATATTGTGACGGTATCCGAAACGTCGCGCGCTGATATCATCAAGGTTCTTGGTGTCGATGAAGCGCGCGTCAGCAATACCTATCAGGCCGTTCATGTGCCGGAGCGGCTTCGCGAGAAGCCGGCCGATGTGGTTGCCGACGAGGTCGCCGGCATCTTCCATCTCGATTGGAAAGGTTATTTTCTGTTCTTTGGCGCTTTCGAGCCGAAGAAGAACATCTCGCGGCTGATCGAAGCCTACCTTGCCGCAAAGACAGCCAAGCCGCTTATCATCGTCGGCGCTCCCGGCTGGAAGGGCGCCGAGACGCAGCAGCTCATCGATGGCGATCGCTTTCGGTTCTATCTTCAAGCAGAAGACCGCATCCTGCCGCAGCGTCAGATCCAGCGTTTCGATTTCGTGTCCTATCCCTTGCTGATAAGTTTGATCAGGGGGGCACGCGCTGTACTGTTTCCCTCACTCTACGAGGGCTTCGGCCTGCCTGTGCTCGAATCCATGCAGCTTGGAACGCCGGTTCTGAGTTCCACAGAAGGATCGATCCCTGAAATCGCCGGGAATGCTGCGTTGCTGGTCAATCCCTACGACACGGAAGAGATGCGTAAGGCGATCGTCAGTTTGGATCAGGATGACGAACTGTGCGCCTCGTTCGCCAAATCCGGCCCCACGCAGGCCGCACGTTTTTCGCCGGATCGATATCAGCAGAAGATAGCTACGCTTTATGATAGCCTCTTCAACGGGTAATCAAGAGAGGAGTGCGCCATGACCATCCTCTTTGCGTTCGGGATGCCGGGCGTCATGTCTTCCTGGGGTGTTGCCGCGGTTCACGCATTGGCCCGCGAAGCATTCGGCGATTACAGTGTCATAGCGACTGATACCGTCGACGACCTTAAGCAGCACGTCGTGGCGCAATCGGGCATGGATGCCGTTCTTGTCTCGCAGTTTCCTGAAGCCAGGCTTTCGGAATTGATCCTCAGGGTCAACGTGCCGTTTCTGTTGCTTCTCGAAGACCCCATCGACGCGGTTTCCTATCTCGCTCGTGCGACCGAACAGCGGGACATCGGCTTGGTCAGAGCCGTATCGGCAAGCCTTGCCTGCCTCGAACCCCTTGCCGGCGCTTCCGGAGCGCTGGTCTTGCGCCGCAGCGAGATCGATCAAGGCGGCAGCATAGACCTGCTGTTGAAGACGATGGACAAACATTTCAGCACCGAGCTCAAACTGGAACAAATTGCGAATGCGCTGCTACATGTCGGCATGACGCCCCCAGGGCAACCATCGCGCGCCGAGGCACCGAAACTGGAAGAGGCCGCCGCGGCGGTGATTGCCGGATATTTGACACCACAGGAGGCCGTGCCTGAAGTCAGTGAAGGACTGCGCGAGATTGCAAAGAAGGTTCTCCGTCCCTTGGCATGCGATCGCCGCCAAGCCACGGGCAACATCTTCTGGCCGCAGGAGGCATTTCTATCTGGCGACAGTTTGGGAAATGCCCTGGATGACCTTGTCGACCTGACCGGCGGAGCGCGCTGTCTCATCTATGGCCCTTATCTGCACCTGCCGACCGGACGCTGGAATGCCAGGTTCCTCTTCGACGTCGAAGAGGACTGCTATGGCCAGATCTTCACCTTGGAGATCCATGCCACTGACCTCTTGGGCAAATTGCGCGTTTGCCCGCAAGGCACGGGGTCTTTCGAGGCAGCGGTGCCGGTGGAGGTGGTCGATCCACGTGCCCCCATCGAGGTTCGGGTCATGATGGACAGCGGCGCCATCGAAGGACGGCTTTCGGCCTGGAGCGTCGAATGGTTGCGGGCTGCGTGATATGATGGCACCTTCGCCCTCGATAGACCGTTAACGGCATTCTTTTGTTGCTCAACATTTCCAGCCCCAGGAATTTTGTAAATCAAGGTTTCCTGTGCAGGAGTTTCCGTATTGGTGCCGCAAAACCATTCTTTTCAGGGGATGGATAATTTGTATAACGGTTGGGAAACGGGATGAAACCTATGACTGCGAGCGCTGCGCCGGATATTCTGATAGTCGATGACGACCACGAGATCCGCTCGCTCCTCAGCCGGTATCTCGAGGAGCAAGGTTTCCGCGTGTCGACGGCAAGCGATCTTCGCGGCTGCAATGATGCGCTCAATCGCCGGCACCCCGATCTCCTGGTTCTCGATGTGATGCTTCCTGACGGATCGGGTCTCGACCTCTGCCGCGATCTGCGCAATCGCCGGCCGCGAGTGCCGGTCATTCTGCTGACGGCTCTGAAGGAAGATATCGACCGAATCTTAGGGCTCGAGATCGGGGCTGACGATTATCTCGGCAAGCCATTCAATCCACGTGAACTGGCGGCGCGCATTCGCGCTGTTCTGCGTCGCACGACGGAAGACCTCTCGTCCGAGCCGGAGCAAAGGCGATATCAGTTCGGGGACATGATGCTCGATCCGCAGCTTCGTCGCGTCACACGAGACAACGGCGAAGTCGTATCCTTGACCGGCGCCGAATTCGATCTGCTCAAGGCGTTTCTGGAGCGGGCGGGGCGGTTGCTGTCACGCGATCAGCTGCTCGATTTGACACAGGGTCGGGACCGCGATCCGGCAGACCGCTCGATCGATGTGTTGATGAGCAGGCTGCGTCGCAAGCTCTCGGAAACGGCCGAGGAGCCGATCTTCAGAACGATCCGCAACGGCGGCTATCAGCTCGTTGTGCCGGTAACGGCGATGAAAGGCGATTCATGAGATCGCTGGGTGCGCGTCTGGCGCTGCTCCTGCTCACGGCCATCGTTCTCGTCGTCATCTCTTCGTCTTTTGTGGCAAGCTTCGTCATGCGCGGGCCACGGCCGAACATGATGATCCAGCCGATGGCGCGCCAGCTTTCCATTCTGGCAACATTCGCCGAGAAGGATAGAGCGTCCGCAACCTCTGCCGGGCTCGTCGTCTCGCCCGTGCCTGCCGACGGCCCGCGGGATGAAGAATTGTCGCGTTTCTTGATGGAGGCGCTGCTTCGAATCTCCGGCATGCGCGAGGCGATCATATCGCATCAATCGACCGGCGCGTTGATTGCGTCGCTGAAGCTTGCAGATGGCGCCTGGCTCATCATGCCGATGCCGCAACATGGACCGCCGCCGGGAGGATGGAAGGTCCTTGCCGAATGGCTCGGCCTGATCATCATCGGCAGCGTGCTGGTGTCCATCTTCGCCGCATCCAAGATCATGAAGCCGCTGCGCTTGCTGGAGGAGGCTGTTGCCGCCGTCAATCCTGACGGCACGCTGCCGCATATACCCGAGACGGGCCCCGGCGAAATACGCGTCACTGCGCAAGCGCTCAATGGGCTTTCGGCCAGGGTAAAGGCCGCTACTGAAAGCCGCATGCGGCTCGTCGCTGCCGCTGGGCACGATCTGAGAACCCCGATGACGCGGATGCGTTTGCGGGCGGAGTTCATCCAGAACGACGAAGAGCGGCACAAATGGCTCGCCGACCTGGAGGAGCTCGACAGGATAGCCGATAGCGCCATCAGACTGGTGCGGGAGGAGATCTCCAGCGACAGCCTCGAACAGGTCAGGCTCGATGCGATCGTCGGGGACATCGTCGCCGAACTCAAGGCAATCGACATGAATGTCGAAAGCGGGGAATTGGAGCCCGCGACGATCAGTGCTGGGCC
>NZ_JAELUG010000841.1 GCF_016429255.1 Rhizobium sp. ASV8 | reverse complement strand
CTTTTGTTCGAACCGCCGCTGGGGGTGATCGTGTCCTCGCGCTGAATCTCCTCGGTGCCCGTTGGGCTAGGTGTGTCGTTGCGTTTGCCATTGTTGTTGGTAGTGGCGTTGTTGTTGTTGTTGTTGTTGTTCCCCGGCGCATCTGGGTCGAGGTTAAAATTGAAATCGGTGCCATCGCCAAAGTTTGTGTCGTTGAGGAACGCATCGCTGTTAAAATACTGGTCCAAATCAACGTTTGGCGCATCAAAGAATCCGTCCTGTCCATCGAGCCCTGGGATGCGGCCAGATGGACTCAACGGACCAAGCATCTCGCCCAACTCGCTGATCTTGGAGTCCTGCTGACTCTGCAGGCGCTGAAGCTGATCCAGGTCGTCCTTATTGGCGTTGATGTGACT
>NZ_JAELUG010000840.1 GCF_016429255.1 Rhizobium sp. ASV8 | reverse complement strand
CCCCAACACGGACTAGGAACCTCATCCGTGATATCAACGAGCATAGGCCGACACGCTCTAATGAAAGGGGGCATAAAAGATAGTGCTCCAAGAGAATCTTTTCCTCGTTAAGTGGATTAAGAACTTTTTTCCACGCCTATTCACAGCTCCCTATAGGGCTAGTCTCTAATAAGGGTGTGTTGTTACGTCCAGGCACCCCCTTCACTTCTGACAAGGATTAAGCTAGCAGCAACATAGAATAGACTAGACAAGCCGTAGACTAGCTAGAGGAGTATTAACAATTTGTCTTTTACCTCGTTCATCGTACCGCTCAGGTCGTGACTATAATTCGTCCTGCTGGTGGATCCCGGTTCGGCGGACCGCTCGGACCGGGATTCCGGCGAGAATGTAACGCC
>NZ_JAELUG010000839.1 GCF_016429255.1 Rhizobium sp. ASV8 | reverse complement strand
CCGGTATCCCATTCCAGGTCACCCGTATCGAAAAGGGCGAGCCCGACCGTCTACTCAAGCTCCGCGCCGATTACAGCTACCGCGAGGACAACTGGCGTATCGGCCGTCTGGTCAAGACCCCAGGCCTGAATACGAAAAAGTTCCGCACAAGGAAGCAGTGGTTTAGGAACAGGAGATGGCGCCGCGAGAGAGAACTTGCCGGCCAGCGGGAGGCTCAGAAGAAGCGAGCGGAGAGTGGCGAGGATTTCAAGAAGGCGTCTAGCAAGAAGCTCATGAGCAAGAAGGCCGCCAAAAAGGCTGCCAAAAAGTCAAAATAAAATTTAGACGATTGAGGGTGACTAAAGGGGGCGTGGGAATACTGTATAATATAGCGAGGTAGAGCTACTCTTATGTAC
>NZ_JAELUG010000838.1 GCF_016429255.1 Rhizobium sp. ASV8 | reverse complement strand
CCCCCCCCCCCCCCCCCCCCCCCCCCCCCCCCCCCCCCCCCCCCCCCCCCCCCCCCCCCCCCCCCCCCCCTTTTTTCAAGCACTAGACGGCATACGCGATTTAATAGACCGTCTCGTGGGCTCGGAGATGTGTATAAGACCCCCCGGCCGAGGCTGTCATGGAGTACTTTCAGCAACAGGGCATTATTGTTCTGGCTACTGGAGACGCAAAACCAGCGCAATATTCAGACGGCTTCTTCATGTACGTAGACCTGTCTCTTATACACATCTGACGCTGCCGACGACGTGTCGTGGGGGGAGAGGGGGGGGGGGGGGGGGGGATTAAAAAAGGGGGGGGGGGGGGGGGGGGGGGGGGGGGGGGGGGGGGGGGGGGGGGGGGGGGGGGGGGGGGGGGG
>NZ_JAELUG010000837.1 GCF_016429255.1 Rhizobium sp. ASV8 | reverse complement strand
CCCCCCCCCCCCCCCCCCCCCCCCCCCCCCCCCCCCCCCCCCCCCCCCCCCCCCCCCCCCCCCCCCCCCCCTTTTACACCCATAAGACGTCATACGAGATTTAATAGACCGTCTCGTGGGCTCGGAGATGTGTATAAGAGACAGCCCTAGTCCAAAACGCCGTTAAGACCGACTTTTAGCTAACCTACGACGTAAAGCGTTAGAGCTTCACTTCAACACAAGAGAATATATAGAATCAACCACTTACGAATCTGTCTCTTATACACATCTGACGCTGCCGACGACGTGTCGTGGGTGTAGATCGCGGTGGTGGGCGGATGAGTAAAAGAGGGGGGGGGGGGGGGGGGGGGGGGGGGGGGGGGGGGGGGGGGGGGGGGGGGGGGGGGGGGGGGGGG
>NZ_JAELUG010000835.1 GCF_016429255.1 Rhizobium sp. ASV8 | reverse complement strand
CCCCCCCCCCCCCCCCCCCCCCCCCCCCCCCCCCCCCCCCCCCCCCCCCCCCCCCCCCCCCCCCCCCCCCTCACTCCCCCCCCCCCCCCCGCCCCCCCCACCCACGACACGTCGTCGGCAGCGTCAGATGTGTATAAGAGACAGCACTTGGAGCGCACTATCCAGAGAATCTCGGATATTGAGAGCTTGGGCAGAACCAGGGAGCTGGTTTCCAAGGATTTGGTTTTAGGCGGCCAGTACGAGATTGAGACCTGTCTCTTATACACATCTCCGAGCCCACGAGACGGTCTATTAAATCTCGGTTGCCGGCTTATGCGTGAAAAGAGGGGGGGGGGGGGGGGGGGGGGGGGGGGGGGGGGGGGGGGGGGGGGGGGGGGGGGGGGGGGGGGGGGGGG
>NZ_JAELUG010000834.1 GCF_016429255.1 Rhizobium sp. ASV8 | reverse complement strand
CCCCCCCCCCCCCCCCCCCCCCCCCCCCCCCCCCCCCCCCCCCCCCCCCCCCCCCCCCCCCCCCCCCACTCTTTTTCACGACGAAGACGCCATACGAGATCCCCCCCCCCCCCCCCCCCCCCCCCCCCCCCCCCCCCCCCCCCCATGCTCTGCTTCACCGCACAATCGTTGTATGCCAGGGATGCTCGTTCATCATCTAGGGGATAACTCGTGAGCCAAGGGAGCTCGGCTCTCGAAGGCGAGAATTATGGCTGTCTCTTATACACATCTGACGCTGCCGACGACGTGTCGTGGGGGGTGGGATGGGGGGTGGGGGGGGGGGGAGGTGGGGGGGGGGGGGGGGGGGGGGGGGGGGGGGGGGGGGGGGGGGGGGGGGGGGGGGGGGGGGGGGGGGG
>NZ_JAELUG010000833.1 GCF_016429255.1 Rhizobium sp. ASV8 | reverse complement strand
CCCCCCCCCCCCCCCCCCCCCCCCCCCCCCCCCCCCCCCCCCCCCCCCCCCCCCCCCCCCCCCCCCCCCCATTTTACAAGCAGAAGACGGCAACCGAGATTTAATAGACCGTCTCGTGGGCTCGGAGATGTGTATAAGAGACAGGGCCATGTCTTAATCCCAACATTAAGAGACAGATTCGGCTTCGGAGCGAAGGAGAGTGACGCGTTGTCTGACATTCTTGTCCACTCGCAGGTGTCCTGATCTCTGTGCTGTCTCTTATACACATCTGACGCTGCCGACGACGTGTCGTGGGTGGTGTGGTGGGTGGGGGGCGGGGCGGTGGAGGGGGGGGGGGGGGGGGGGGGGGGGGGGGGGGGGGGGGGGGGGGGGGGGGGGGGGGGGGGGGGGGGGGG
>NZ_JAELUG010000832.1 GCF_016429255.1 Rhizobium sp. ASV8 | reverse complement strand
CCCCCCCCCCCCCCCCCCCCCCCCCCCCCCCCCCCCCCCCCCCCCCCCCCCCCCCCCCCCCCCCCCCCCCCTTTTACACGCATACGACGCAAAACGAGATTTAATAGACCGTCTCGTGGGCTCGGAGATGTGTATAAGAGACAGAGGTGGTAGAGGTTTTTATTGTTTTGGGGTTCTACTCCATGATTGCCCGCATGACGAAGGGTTTGAGGACACAGAAAGATGCTGTTATTCCTGATCTGACCACGCACCTGTCTCTTATACACATCTGACGCTGCCGACGACGTGTCGTGGGTGTTGATGTGGGTGGGGGGCGGAGGATGAAAAGAGGGGGGGGGGGGGGGGGGGGGGGGGGGGGGGGGGGGGGGGGGGGGGGGGGGGGGGGGGGGGGGGGG
>NZ_JAELUG010000087.1 GCF_016429255.1 Rhizobium sp. ASV8 | reverse complement strand
AGCGGATTGCCGAGCACGAAGCAGGAGACGATATCGGTGCCGCCGGAAATGGAGGCAAGCTGGATATAGTCCTTGATACCTTCATAAACGAAGGTGAAGCCCTCGGGCGACAGCGGCGAGCCGGTGGAGGTCATCAGTCGCAGGCTCGAAAGATCATGTGATGTCTTCGGCGTGAGGCCGCTCTTGTGCACGGCGTCGATATACTTGGCGGAGGTGCCGAACACCGCGAATTTCTCTTCCTGCGCATAGTCGAAGAGGATGTTGCCGTCTGGAGCGAAGGGCGATCCGTCGTAGAGGCAAAGCGTCGCGCCGGCGGCAAGGCCCGTCACCAGCCAGTTCCACATCATCCAGCCGCAAGTGGTGAAATAGAAGACCTTTTCGCCCGGAACGACGCTGCAATGCAGGCGGTGTTCCTTGATCAGTTGCAGCAATGCGCCGCCCGTCGAATGCACGATGCATTTGGGAATACCCGTCGTGCCGGAGGAAAACAGGATAAACAACGGGTGGGAGAACGGCACGGCCACGAATTCGACGGCCTTCGCTTCGAACGGCGCGATAAAATCGCCCAGGGTCTTGGCGCCCGGCGTTGCCGTGACCACTGCATCGGCGCTGCCGGCATAGGGCACGACCAGGGTCGGCGCCTTCAGGCGCTGCGCAATGGCGCTGACCCTTGCCGTGACATCCTGCAGCTTGCCGCCATACCAATAGCCGCTGCAGACGATGAACAGCTTCGGCTCGATCTGACCGAAACGATCCATGACGCCCTGTTCGCCGAAATCCGGAGAACAGGAGGACCAGATGGCGCCGATCGAGACGGCTGCCAGCATGCACGCAATGGTTTCCGGCATGTTCGGCATCATCGCCGCGACGCGGTCGCCCTTGCCGATACCCTCAGCCCGATAGGCCTGCTGCAGGCGTGATACCGTCGCCGCCAGCCGATCCCACGACCAGCGATCCCGGACCTTATCCTCGCCCCAGAAGACCAGCGCATCGCCCTCGCCGCTTTGCGACAGCAGGTTCTCGGCGAAATTCAGTTGTGCATCCGGGAAGAAGCGGGTCTCCAGCATGACATCGCCGTTGATCAGCGCCCGCTCGCCGCGATCGCCCTTGACGCCGCAAAAATCCCAGACCGCTGTCCAGAAGTCTCCCCGCTCGGCGATCGACCAGGCGTGAAGGCCGGGAAAATCCTCTAGAGACAGGCCAAAGCGGCGGTTGCACTCCTCCATGAAGGCAAACATCGGGCTCTGGCGGCGCGAAACTTCCGATGGTGTCCAGAGCGGCTGCTGATCCTGCATATTACTCTCCCCGGTTTTTTACTCTATATAGCAATGCTGCAGCGCATTATAAAGTCACGCTATCACAGGCGTTTCCGCCGCGTGATGTTTGCATCGGCCAAACATTTCCTATATCCGGCAAGCATAGGCAGATCGTCCCAATCAGTTTGAGAGTCTCCACGGGATATGAGAGCGTCACGAAACAATAGGTGGTGGTTGACGATGCGATCGGTCTCGCGGTGGTTGCCTACCGTTGTCCGGACTACCGGCATCGTTCTTCTCACTCTCCTCATCGTCTTTGCCGTTTTCAGAGCGACCGCACCCTTCCTGATCTCCAGCGGGCTTGTCCGCTCCGGTATCGAAAAGGCGCTTTCGGACTGGACGGGATACAGGGCGCAGATCGAGGGCGACCCGACACTGGAATTCTGGCCGACGCCGCGCGTGACCCTCAACCAGGTCACCATCCGCGAACCGGCCAAGAACGGCAAGGTGCTGGGGCATGTCGACAGCCTCTCTGCGGACTTCTCGCTGTTCTCTGCTATTCGCGGGCATGCTCACTTCCACGAGTTCCACTTCTATCGCCCTGTGCTCTATATTCGCCGTGACGAGAACGGCCTGATCGACTGGACCAACGAGGGCCGCCTGTCGAAAGCGATCGAACAGGTCGAAACCTCCTCTGGCCAGAACGCGCCAATGCGGAAGGATCAGGACGCTGCCATCGGCATGCTGACCATCGAAGACGGTAGCGTCGAGATGACGGATGATCGCAGCGGCAACATTTACAAAATGACAGGCGTCAATGCCGACATTTCCTGGCCACGGCTCTCCCGCGGAATGACGGCCGTCATCCTCGCCCGCTTCAACGACCAGGACATCAAGCTCAACTTCGCATCGGAACAGCCGCTGCTTTTCTTTGCCGGCAAGAGCGTCGACGCCAAGACGAGCTTCTCGTCGCCAATGATCAGCTGGACCTATAACGGGGCCATCGGCCTATCGGACTTGTCGACACTCTCGGGCAACTTGCAGCTGAGCGTGCCGGATGTTCCGTCCTTCCTGGCCTGGAGCGGCCAGCGCCTGCCTGCGGCCGACGCTCTCAAGAACGTCTCGCTCAACGCCGATGTCGCTGCGGTCGAGAAGAGCCTGCGCTTCAACAACCTCAGCTTCAAGGTCAATGATTCGGCGGCCTCCGGCATCATGGACCTGAGCTACACAACGGCAGGAAAGCCGAAAATTTCAGGCACGCTCGCCTTCGACCAGATGAACCTCAATCCGTTCCTGGCCGCCTTTTCGATGCGCCTTGCCGCGGAGACCGCCATCAATGCGCTTCTGAACGGCAATCCGCTGCAACGCCTCGACCTTGACCTGCGGCTTTCTTCCAACAAGGCCGCGCTCGGTCCCTTCCAGTTCGACAATATCGGCGCGAGCCTGCTGGTGGCAGGCGGCAAGGCGAAATTCGACATCGGCGACAGCGGCTTCGAGGGTGGATCGCTGACCGCGCATCTGGAGGTCGCTCCGGGTGATTTCGATGGCGGCGGCAAACTGCAGATATCGATCCGCAACGCGGATTTCGGCGGGCTCTTCACCCGGCTCAAGCTGCCGGGGCCGCTGCCGCTGACCACGACCGGTTCTCTCGATCTGGCGCTCAGCACGACCAAGCCGATCTGGGTCGCCACGTTGAGCGACGTTGCCGGTCAGATGCACTTTACCTCATCGGCGGGATCCTTCCGCGAACTCGACCTCTCGTCGTTCAGGTCCCTGGCGGCCGATAAAGCCTTCTTCCGCATGGGCGACGTTGCCGACGCGTCCTTCGACTTCGACAGTGTCAAAGTCGATGCGACCTTTGCCAAGGGCTCTGCCGAAGTTCAGAACGCGACGATCGCCGGCCGCAATGAGACCATCACCTTGAACGGAGTTGTTCCGTTCCGCACCAACGGGCTGGCTCTGTCGGGTGCGCTCGAGGCGACGTCGCCCACCGATGCGGACGAGTTGCCGATGCTGCCCTTCTTTCTCGGTGGCAGCTGGCCGAATCCCGTGGTTTCGCCGGTGACGACATTGCTGCAAAAGCCGCAACAGCCCTCGCAGCAATAGCTCTTCTTTTCAGTCGGCGCGACCGCTGGTCATCGTCCTGCGGCAGCAGCCTGCTCGTCCCTCTGACGCTGCACTTCGCGACGTTTGGTCATGATCGAGGCGCAGATGACGCCGGTGGCGACGACACCGATTAGAATGGTACAGACGGCATTGATCTCGGGCGTTACGCCAAGCTTGACCTGGCTGTAGATCAGCATGGGCAGCGTCTTGGCGCCGGCGCCGGATGAAAAGGTGGCAATGACCAGATCATCGAGCGAAAGCGTGAGGGCCAGAACCCAGCCCGAAAACACCGCTGGTGCGATGATCGGCAGCGTCACTTCGAAGAAGGTGCGCACCGGCGTCGCGCCGAGATCCATCGCCGCCTCCTCGATCGAGCGGTCGAAGGTCATGAGGCGCGACTGCACGACGACGGCGACGAAGCACATGGTCAGCGTTGTATGCGCCATCACGATCGTCCAGAAGCCGCGATCGACCCCCGACGTGACGAAGAGCAGCAGCAACGATAGGCCGGTGATCACATCAGGCATGACCAGCGGTGCATAGATCATGCCGGAAAACAGGATGCGGCCGCGGAAGCGCGTATAGCGCACCAGCGTCAGCGCCGCCAGCGTGCCGAGCACGGTCGCGATCGTTGCGGACAGCAGCGCGATGCGCACCGTCAGCCAGGCGGCGCTCAGCATCGTGTCGTTGCTGAAGAGGTGCACATACCATTGCGTCGAGAAACCGCCCCAGACCGTGACCAGACGAGAGGCGTTGAAAGAATAGATGACCAGCAGCAGGATCGGCAGATAGAGGAAGGCCAGACCGAGCGTGACGGAAACAATGTTGAAACGAGACCAGCGGATCATCTCTTATCTCCCCTTCTCGTCGGCCTTGGCCTGGAAATGCTGGAAGAAGACGATGGGCACCACCAGCACCAGAAGCAGGATGGTTGCCACCGCCGAGGCCAGCGGCCAGTCGGTATTGCTGTAGAATTCCGTCCAGAGCACCTTGCCGATCATCAGGGTTTCCGAGCCGCCGAGCAGGTCGGGAATAACGAACTCGCCGACGGCGGGAATGAAGACCAGCATGCAGCCGGCGATGACGCCTGGAAGGGAAAGCGGGAAGGTCACGCGCCAGAAGGCGCCGATTGGCGTGCAGCCGAGATCCTGTGCCGCCTCGATCAGCGTGCCGTCCATCTTTTCCAGTGCCGAATAGAGCGGCAGCACCATGAAGGGCAGATAGGAATAGACCATGCCGATGTAGACGGCGGTATTGGTGTTGAGGATGACGAGCGGCTCGTGGATGATGCCGAGCGCCAACAGCAACTGGTTCAGGAGACCGGTCGTGCTGAGGATCGACATCCAGGAATAGACGCGGATGAGGAAGCTCGTCCAGAATGGCAGGATAACCAGCATCAGCAACGTCGGCCGGATGGTGCGCGGCGCCTGCGCCATGCCATAGGCGATGGGATAGGCAATGATCAGCGTCAGCAGGGTCGAGATTCCGGCTATCTGGAGGCTCTGTATGTAGGCATTCATATAGAGCGGGTCGCCCGTCAACCACACATAGTTGTCGAACGACATCGTCTGGAACTTGTCCCACCAATCACCGAAACTATCCGCCCAGGCGAAGGACGGATCGTAAGGCGGAACGGACAGCGCCTTCGTCGACAGCGAGATGCGGAAGACGATGAGGAAGGGCGCCAGAAAGAAGATCAGCAACCAGGCATAGGGAACGATGATGACGAGGCGCTGATAGATGGAAGAGCCGATCGCTTTCATGATCAATCCTTCAGCAGCACGCCGGCATTTTCGTCGAAGGACACCCAGACGTTCTGGTCGTAGGCGAAAGGTTCTTCCACTGCGCGAACGGCATTCAGCGAGGAGGCCTTGAGCACCTGTCCGCTCTTCAGCTTCACATGGAAGACGGTCATATCGCCGAGATAGGCGATATCCCAGATCTCGCCTTCGGTGGCATTGACGGAGGCGTTGGCGGGCGGTCGCGGCGTGACCCGCAGCTTTTCCGGCCGGATGGCGATGCTGGCGCGGCTTCCCTCGCTCGGCGCATCGTTGGTCGCCGCACGCAGGGTGAAAGCGGAATCGACAGCGATCTCGACAATGCCCGAGCGCGCAGAGGTGATGTTGCCGTCCAATATGTTCACATCGCCGATGAAGTCGGCGACGAAACGGCAATTGGGCGCCTCGTAGATTTCGGCAGGCGTCGCCACCTGAACCACCTTGCCATGGCTCATGACCGCAATGCGATCCGCCATGGTCATGGCTTCCTCCTGGTCGTGGGTGACGACGACGAAGGTGAGGCCGAGGCTCTGCTGCAGATCCATGAGTTCGAACTGCGTCTCTTCGCGCAGCTTCTTGTCGAGGGCGCCAAGGGGTTCGTCGAGCAGCAGCACCTTCGGCTGTTTTGCAAGCGATCGGGCGAGCGCCACGCGCTGGCGTTGGCCACCGGAAAGCTGGTTGGGCTTGCGTCGGGCGAACTGTTCGAGCTTGACGAGCTTCAGCATCTGGGCGACGCGATCATTGATTTCGGCCTTCGGCATACCATCCTGCCGCAAACCGAAGGCGATGTTCTTTTCCACCGACATATGCGGGAACAGCGCATAGGACTGGAACATCATGTTGACGGGGCGGCGGTAGGGCGGCGTGCCGGCCAGGTTCTGGCCATCTAGGATGATTTCGCCCGTCGTTGGCTGCTCGAAGCCCGCGAGCATGCGCAGCAGCGTGGACTTGCCGCAACCCGAAGCGCCGAGAAGAGCGAAGAATTCACGATTGTAGATATCCAGGGAGAGATCGTCGACAGCGATGAAATCGCCGAACTTCTTCGTCACGTTCTTGAAGGAAATGTACGGCTTGGCCGAAGGATCGGTCCAAGGAGCAAAGGAACGCCGGATATTACCGAGTGACTTCATCATCTATCCCCAAATGGACGCCCATGCGGGCTTTCCTGGAGCATTTCCGCCATTCTGCGATTTACGGAAACGCTCTGTCTTTTTTGTTTGTTTACGCACACCGAGCGGAAAACCGCTGCGCACTTTTTTCTGGAAATGCCTGGTCTCTTGAAAATATCGAGGCACCGGCTCTCTCCCTTCCCGGCGCGCTCGTCAGTCTCAGACCATCTTCTTAAGGAAAGGCCCGGACGTTGCCGTCCGGGCCGCTTGGAGTTATTGGCCGGTGGTAACCTTCGTCCACAGGCGCGTTGCCAGTCGCTGTGTTTTCGAGTCCCAAGGCGTGAGCGTGAACAGCTTTTCGCGGACCTCGTCGGTCGGATAAACGGCCGGATCGTTGAGCACGTCCTTGCTGACGAACTGCTGCGATGCCTTGTTGCCGTTGGCGTAGGTGACGAAGTCGCTCGCCTTGGCGATCACTTCCGGCCTCATGATATAGTTGAGGAAGATATGCGCCTCGGCAACATGCGGCGCATCGGCCGGGATTGCCATGACGTCGAACCACATCTGCGCTCCCTTCTTGGGGATCGAATAGCCGATGTTGACGCCGTTCTTGGCTTCGCTTGCACGGTTGCGCGCCTGCAGCACGTCGCCGGAATAGCCGAACGCGATGCAGATATCGCCGTTGGCAAGCGCGTTGATATATTCAGAGGAATGGAACTTGCGAACGAAGGGACGGATAGAGGTCAGCAGGTCCTCGGCCTTCTTGAAATCTTCCTGCTTCGTCGAATTCGGATCAAGACCCAGATAGCGCAAGGCGGCCGGAATGACGTCCGTCGAAGAGTCCAGCATATAGATGCCGCAGTCCTTGAACTTGGCGGCAAGCTTGGGGTCGAAGATGACATTGATGTCTGGCGCTTCGTCGGAGCCGAGAATCTGCTTCACCTTGTCGACATTGTAGCCAACGCCGCTGGTGCCCCACATATAGTCGATCGCGTACTGGTTGCCGGGATCATAGGTGGCGATGCGCTGCTGCACCGTATCCCACATGTTGGAGAGGTTCGGCAGCTTCGACTTGTCGAGTTTCTGGAACACGCCGGCCTTGATCTGGCGTTGCAGGAAATAGGCTGTGGGAACGACGATGTCATAACCGGTCTTGCCGGCTAGAAGCTTGGTTTCCAGAGTCTCGTTCTGGTCGAAGGTGTCGTAGACGACCTTGATGCCGGTTTCCTTGGTAAAATCCGACAGGATCGAATTATCGATATAATCCGACCAGTTGTAGATATTGACGACCTTGTCTTCTGCCTGGGCGACCGTTGCCAGCGAAACGACCGTGAAAGCCGTTGCTGCAAGCTTGGCGAACATGGACTTCATAATCTCTCCTGATTCGTTCACGGGTATCGTGGCGACACCCAACCCTCTGTTTTTCCCGTTAGACTAGAAAGGAAATCGGAAGGCGACAAGCGGAAAAGCGTGCCCCCCACCTCTTTCACGGATTTGCCGGCCTGCGCGGCGAGAACGGCGAATGGTCAAGGATGGCTTGCCTAACAGAGGCTTATGCGTAGGTCGGGCGCTTGCCGGCAAACAACTCGGAGTGGCTTTTCAACAGCCGCGCCATGCGGTCGACGACGGTGCGGATTTCCCTGCGATGACGATCGGCATTGTTCATGACGATCCATTGCTGATGACGCAGCGAAGCGATCTCCTCGCCGGCCCGCTCCAGCCTCGGCTCCTGGTCGCCGACGAAACAGGGCAGAACCGCAATGCCCGATCCCGCAAGCACCAGATCGTGCAGCGAACGGGGCCGGCTGACCGTGAAGGCAATCTCGTCGCGCTTGTTTTGATGCGGCCAGCGCAGATAGGCCGAGATCGCCTGCTCCTCCGCGACCGCGATCCAGCGTTGCGGCCCGGCAAAGCGCATGTTACGGGCCTGATAGGCGGCATAGGCCACATCACCGGTCTTGATGGCGGCAAGATTGTTCTCCTCCGGCTCGAAGGCGCGGATGCCGATGTCGCTTTCGCGGTGAGCGAGGCTGGCGCGACGCTCACCCAGATGCAGATCGATGCGAAACCCGTCGCGCTCCGAGCAGATGGAAGGCATATTCTGGCTGAGCAGCCATCCAACCCAGGTGCCGGCAGCGATACGGACGATCGCGCCGCCCTGCGCATCGCGTTGCCAGCTATCCACCTTGCGGGCGGCGGCCTCCATTTCCAACAGCTGGTCGAACAGCGCCTGACCATCGCCGGTCAGTGTATAGCCGGCCTGGCTGCGCTCGAACAGCGGTCGGCCGATCTGCCCCTCCAGCTCCAACATCCGCCGCCCGATGGTGGCGGCACTGAGACCGCTCGAAGCGACGGCCCCCGTCAACCCGCCGCCGCGGGCGACATCGAGGAAAAGTTGATAGGAATCCCAACCGGTGTTTTTCATGAGTGAAAAACATAGGGCGGAAACGGATGTTTATAAAGTAAATTCGTGTGTGTAGTTGAAGGGATGCCTCACAACATGGAGATGTCTCATGATGGACAGCATCGCTTTGGCCAAGGCCATCGAACTGCAACTTGAAGCGCGCGAAGAACAATGGCGTGCGAATGAAGAGCTATTTTACCGCGACTATAGCCTGGATCCTCCAGCCCTCGTCATTTGGGCCGGACGGCTGATCACAGGCTTGGGCGCCCTGCTTGCTGGAATGAGAAAGGCGGACCGGGGAGATATCCACCGATCCGCCTGTGATGACTGCTATGACAAGCGCTGCGATCAGGCAGCTTCCTGCCGCGCATAGCCGCTGCCGTAGCCTGCCTCGATCCTGAACTGCTGAATGAGGTGCAGCAGTGCGTCGGCTTCGCTGGCCAGCTCGCGGCTGGCAGCCGTGGTCTCTTCAACCATGCCGGCATTCTGCTGGGTCATCTGATCCATGTGGTTGACCGAAGCGTTGACTTCCTGCAACGCGCTCGCCTGGTCATGGCTGGCGCGGGCAATGCCTTCCACATGCTGACTGATGGTGACGATCTGACTGCTGATCTGCGCCAGGACGGCACCGGCCTCCTGTACGAACTGCGAGCCGGAATTGACCTCCTGGGTCGACTTGTTGATGAGGCCCTTGATCTCCTTCGCCGCCGCCGCGGAGCGTTGCGCGAGTTCACGCACCTCCATGGCGACAACGGCAAAACCCTTGCCGGCCTCGCCTGCGCGAGCCGCCTCGATGCCGGCATTGAGCGCCAGCAGATTGGTCTGGAAGGCGATCTCGTCAATGACGCCGATGATCTGCTCGATCTTATGGGAGGCGTCCTCGATGCGCGTCATCGCATCGATGGCGTTGCCGACCACGACGGAGCTGTCGTCGGCACTGCGCTTGGCTTCGCGCACGATGCTGTCAGCATCCTTGGCGCGTTCGGCCGAAGAGCGAACCGTGACGGTGATCTCGTCGACAGCCGCTGCGGTCTGCTCGAGCGAAGCGGCCTGCTGCTCGGTGCGCTTCGACAGGTCTTCGGCGGAAGCAGCCATCTGGTTGCCGTTGCTCTGGATCCTCTCGACGTTGCTGCGCACCTGGCTCAAGGTCTCCTGCAGGCGGGCGAGCGAGCTGTTGAAGTCCTGGCGCAGCTGCTCGAGACGGCCGATGAACGGCGTTTCGATCGTGGCCGAGATATCGCCCTGCGCGAGGCGTTCGAGACCGGCGGCAAGCTCGCTGACCGCAAAATCGATCTGCCGGTCAAGCTCGCGCTTTTCGGTGTCGTTGCGCTGGCGCTCGTGTTCGGCGGCCGCCCGTTCTTCGTCGCTTTGTTCCTCGATGCGGATCTTCGAGATAGCATTTTCCTTGAAGATGCCAAGCGCGCGAGCCATATCGCCGATTTCGTCATGACGCTGCTCGCCGGAGATCGAAGTCTCCAGCATGCCATCGGCGATGCGGCGCATGGCGGCGGTGATCTGGCCGATCGGGCGCTGCAAGGTCAGAACCAGCGCAATGCCGCCGGCAACCGAGAGAATGATGCCGAGAGCGGTTGCCAGGATGGAGATGTAGTTCGCCTGGTCGCGTTCGGTGCCGGCGCTCTGCTTCTGCGTCTCGGCAAATGCGGTAAGCTGACCCCAGACCTGATCGAGCTGCTGGCGGGCACCGGCATATTCGCCGATCCGCTGCGTAATGATGTCGACGAGCTTCACCGCGGCACCGTCCATCGACTGGATCGCCGGGCGGATGGCTGCATCGATATCGCCGGCGAAATCCATGCTTTGGGCGCTCTGGTTCAGCGTATCGATATCGCCGTTAAGCTTGGAGATTTCCTGCCGCAGGCGGATGAGGTTGTCCTTGTTGGTATTGGCATTGAACTCCGCCAGGACGAGCTGCAGCGAATAGATCGAATCCTGCAGACGACGGGTGTCCTGGAGGATCGAATTGGTCTGCGCGACGCGGGCATCGAGCGATACGAAGGTCGTGGTCGCCTGACGCATCATCTGCGTTGCCGTCAGCTGCGTGTAGGTCGAGGTCTGACGGAAGCGCGACAGGAGGCGGCCGACATTGGCGACGCTGTCGTCGGTCGGTGCATCGGCGCTTTCGGTGGCAGCCGTCAGATCCTTGATCGTGCTGACCAACGACTGCACGACAGCCTTCTGGTTCTGCGGCAGGGCGAGATCGATGGCGCGCTGCGCCTTGTTCAGATCCGTCAGCCGGTCCTTCAGAAGCTTCATCTTGTCGGCCGGTGTCGCGGCCTTGTTGAAATCTTCCGCCACGGAGACAAGCAGGTCGCCGCCCTTCAGCAGGCGGTCGGCGGAGCGCAGCGTCGAGGTCGCGTCGGCCTGATCCTGTCGCACCTGATCCTCAAGCTGCTGGCTGTTGAAATTGACGTTGAAGCGGGCGCTGATCAGCGCTTTCTGTGCGTCGTCGATCGTCTTGCGAAGCGCGAGTTCCTGCTCGTGGAGCGTCCACAATCTTCCGACGAGGTTGGCCATGTCGGCGGTCTTGGTAATCGCTTCGTTCAGGTTGTCGCGGCCATCCGCTTCCTGGCCGAGTTGGCCAAGCGTCGAATTGAGCACGCCCTGCTGGGACTTGATGTCTCCATAAAGCTTGTCGCGCTGCTGCGTGTTGGTGATGCGCAGGAAGTCGTCCATCGAACCATAGAGGTTCTTGAAGCCCGTCAGCGATTGCAGCACGCTGTTGGAGATCTCCATCCGACCCTGCAGAAGCCCGGAAGCGTAGAGCCCGGTGAGGCCAACGGCGGAAATGCTGATGACGAATGGCAGGACGAATATGAGAACCTTCGTCTTGATCTTGAAGCGCGATAGTATCTTATCAATGAACATATTGGCCCTAACCTCTCACACACCGCTCCCCATCGGCGCCGCCTCGGCGCTGACCGGATGTATAACCATCGTTCTTGAAATATTCGCAGGCGGGGTTCCCGGGTAATAGCGGGATGCAATCATTGCTTCGGCTCTAACTTGCAGTAGAGCTCGCCCCATGAAATCGCCGCGAATTGTGGGTGCGATTAATTAATTTTCAGATAAGGGGACCGGCGCAGGTTGCATCGCTCGAAAAAACATCCGCAATGGTTGGTGCCATCGGTGTTTCGTGCCGAGGAAAACCGTCGCTGAGCGACGGCTGCAGTGTGTCTTGAGCGGCTCTATTAGAAGCCGCGTACTGCCAGCAGGGCAATGCAGGCAGCGGTAATGCCGGTCGCCAGCATCAGAAGTCTTGCTGCCACGAGCTTGGCATTATCCCGAGTCTGAGCGATTGCAATGGCACGAGCACGACGCTTTGTTCTGTTCATGAGCATATTCCCATTTTCGCACTGACACGATAACCAGCAAAAGGTACTTTCGGCAACTGCCAATGTATTCAACAAAGATGTAGGAAAGAAAAACGCGAGTACCAGAGGTGTGTTCCATTTTGTCACAATTGCGACAACACCTTGAAATGGAAGCTCAAACAGCCTCGCCAGCAACATGGCCCGATGCCCAGGCCCATTGGAAGTTGTAGCCGCCGAGCCAGCCTGTGACATCGACGCATTCGCCGATGAAGAAGAGGCCCGGAACGGTTTTTGCCTGCATCGTCCGGGAATCGAGGGAGCCGGTGTCGATACCGCCAAGGGTCACTTCGGCCGTTCGATAACCTTCCGAACCGGATGGCTTAACGGACCAGGACTGGATGGCTGATGCAAGCTGCTGCAGGCGTTTGTCGGATTGGTCGGCCATATTGCCGGCCACGCCTTCGTTCTCGACGAAGTGCTGCGCCAGCCGTTTTGGCAAGATCTCCGCAAGGGCCGTTTGCGCCGACTGCCGGCCATTGGCTTGCTTGGCATTCCTGAGAAGTCCGAAGACATCGATGTCGGGTTCAATGACGACGGTGATATCGTCGCCCTCCCGCCAATGGGAAGAGATCTGCAGGATAGCGGGACCGCTGAGGCCGCGATGAGTGAAGAGCAACGCTTCGCGAAACGCCGTCTTGCCGTGGCGAATTTCGGCGGGCGCCGCAATACCCGACAGAGGCGCCAGGCGTTGAAGCAGTTGCGGATCGAGGGTCAGCGGGACAAGCCCCGGCCGGGTCTCGACGACGGGCAAGCCAAACTGCTCGGCGATACGATAGGCAAAGCCTGTTGCGCCCATCTTTGGAATCGACTTGCCACCGGTCGCGATGACGAGTGACGAGGCCTCGAAGGCCCCTTCGGACGTTTGGATGCGAAAGCCGCCAGCCGATTGCTCGATCCCGCCGATGTCAGTGCGCAACCACAGCTCCGCGCCGGCCGCGCGCATCTCGTCGGTCAACATGCGGATGATGTCCTTGGCGCTGCTGTCGCAAAAGAGCTGACCGAGCGTTTTCTCATGCCAGGCGATGCCATGGCGCTCTACCATGGCGAGAAAGTCCTGAGGCGTGAAGCGGGCAAGCGCCGATTTGGCGAAATGCGGATTGGCGGACAGGAAATTCTTCGGGCCGGCATGGATATTGGTGAAATTGCAGCGGCCGCCGCCGGAAATGCGGATCTTGTCCCCGGGCGCCGCGGCGTGATCCAGCACGGCGACAGACCGCCCGCGCTGGCCGGCGCGAATGGCGCACATCATACCTGCCGCGCCCGCGCCGAGGACGATCACATCATATCTGCCTGCCACTCTTGAGCCCTTCATTCTTCACCGCGCTCTATCGTCATTTTTCCATCATACGGCGAAAGTCCGAGCGGTTTTCCCCCTCGCCAATTGGCAAACTGCGGTTATGATGCAATCACCGATCAACCCAAATACGGTGTTTTATGCCTGCGAGAAAGACCCCGCTGAAAGCTTCAGTGCCTGCCTCGAAAATCCCGACGGTGCCTCCCAGCCTGCGATCGGCACGCGGCGTGGCAAACTGGAAGGAAGCGGCCCAATGGCTGCGGGCGCGCGGGATCGAAGACATAGAATGCATCACACCCGACCTCGCCGGCGTGCCGCGCGGCAAGATGATGCCCACCTCGAAGTTCACGTCCAACACGTCGCTGGCGCTGCCTTCGGCGATCTATCGCCATACGATTTCGGGCGAATATCCGGAGGAGACCGAGAGCTTTCGCTACGAACCGCGCGACAGCGACCTGAAGCTGGTGCCGGATCTTTCGACGCTTTCCGTCGTGCCCTGGGAAACCGACCCGACGGCGCAGGTGATCTGCGATATCGTCAATTCCGAAGGCCATGCCGTATCTTACACGCCGCGCAACCTCTTGAAGAAGATCATGGGGCTCTATCGCGATCGCGGCTGGAAGCCAGTGGTCGCACCCGAGATCGAGTTCTATCTGGTCGCCAAGAATGACGACCCGGACTATCCGCTGCATCCGCCGAAAGGCCGCTCCGGCCGCTCGATCCTCGGTGGCCAGGGCTATTCGATCGCCGGCATCAACGAGTTCGACGAATTGATCGACGATATCTATCACTTCTCGGAGAAGCAGGGTCTGGAGATCGACACGCTGATCCATGAAGAAGGTCCCGCACAGCTTGAAATCAACCTGCGCCACGGCGATCCGATCGAGCTGGCCGACCAGGTGTTCATGTTCAAGCGCACCATTCGCGAGGCGGCGCTGAAGCACGGCATCTATGCGACCTTCATGGCCAAGCCGATGCAGAGCCAGGCGGGCTCGGCGATGCACATCCATCAATCGGTCGTGAACATCGAAACGGGCAAGAACGTCTTCACCAATCCGGACGGCAGCCCTTCGCAGGAGTTCTTCTATTTCATCGGCGGCATGCAGCGCTATGTACCCAACGCGCTCGCCATGCTTGCACCCTACGTGAATTCATACCGACGGCTGGCGCCGAACATGTCGTGCCCGGTCAATAATGCCTGGGGCTACGACAATCGCACCACGGCGTTCCGCGTGCCGGTCTCAGATCCGCAGGCTCGACGCGTCGAGAACCGGCTGCCGAGTTCCGACGCCAATCCTTATCTTGCCCTTGCCGCTTCGCTCGCCTCGGGGCTGCTTGGCATCATGAAGCAAGTCGAGCCGACCGCGCCGACAGAAGATTCCGCCAATGAAGGCTCGATCGACCTGCCGCGCGGCCTGCTGGAAGCAATCGCCCTTCTCGAAGACGAGCCGGCCTTCGAAGAGGTTCTCGGCAAGGAGTTCATCGACATTTATGTCGGCGTCAAGCGCGGCGAATTCGAAACCTTCATGCAGGTGATCAGCCCGTGGGAGCGGGAATTCCTTCTGCTCAACGTGTGAAGGAGATCGCCCATGACGCTGCAGGAAACATGGCAGAGCCCGATCGCGCCAGGACTTTCCTTCTACCAGGCAACCGTCGGCCCGCGCCCGCTTTATCCCAGGCTCGACGGCTCGCGCCGGGCTGACGTCGCTATCGTCGGCGGCGGCTATACTGGCCTTCAAGCCGCCTACAATCTCGCCAAGGGCGGCGCCAGCGTCGTTCTCATCGATGGCAACCGCTTCGGCGACGGTGCCTCGGGCCGCAATGGCGGACAACTCGGCACCGGCCAGCGCTGGTGGCCGGAAGAGATGGAAGAGAAGATCGGCTACGAGCGCTCGAAGGCGCTTTTCGATCTGGCCGAGGACGCCAAGCGACATCTTCTCGACTTCTCCGCCGAGCACGGCATCGACATCGATTTCCTGCCCGGCCAGATGAATGTCACGCACAAGCGCAGTTACAAGCGCGACTACATGGAAAATGCCGAGATCGCCGCCACCCGCTACGGCTATCCGCATATGAAGTTCATGGACGAGGCCGAGACCCAGGAACGGCTGGGTTCGAGCTTCTATCTCTATGGCGTCAGGGATATGGGCACCGGCCATATCCACCCTTTGAAACTGCTGATCGGTCTTGCCCGCGTCGCGGCAGATGCCGGCGCGACTCTCTTCGAAATGACCAAGGCAAAGGGCTTCCGGCAATCGAGCGGCAAGACCATTATCGAAACGGATGGCGGCGAGATCACCGCCGATCGGGTGCTGATCGCCTGCAACGGCTATATCGGCAATCTGGAGCCCGTGACGGCGAGCCATGTCATGCCGATCCGCTCCTTCATCGGCGCCACCGAACCGCTCGACCGCTTTCCGCAAGTACTTCCCGGTAACGAAGCCGTGGCCGATTCGCGGTTCGTGGTGCGTTATTTCCGCAAATCGAAGGATGGCCGCCTGCTGTTCGGCGGGCGCGAGGCCTATACTTCGGATAATCCGCGCGACATAACGCAGCACATTCGTCGCCAGATCGCCGAGATCTATCCAGCTCTTGGCGATATCAAGATCGATTATGCGTGGGGCGGCTCGGTCGGCATCACCATGCCGCGGCAACCTTTCGTGCGCGAAGTCATGCCGGGTGTCACCTCCATCGGCGGCTATTCCGGCCACGGGGTCATGCTGTCAAATTATTGCGGTAAACTCTATGCGAAAACGGTTCTCGGGAATGCGGACGAGCTTCACCTCTTCAAAGAGCTGAACATCCCTGCCTTCCCCGGCGGAGCGCGCATGCGGGCACCTCTGCTGTTCCTGGCGCTCTCGTGGTTTGCACTGCGCGACAGGTTTTAGAAACCGGAAGATGAATTCTTCCGTCGGCGATCCGCGCCAAAAAGCCGAGTCTGATTTTTGCGATGCACACTGGCCTTTTTAAATCGATTAGATTAAAAGGGGCCTCAACCAAGACCGATTGAGAGATACCTCATGAGCAGCCAGATCATTCCCGTTGAACCATTTGATTATGTCGTTTTCGGCGGCAGCGGCGACCTTGCCGAACGCAAGCTCCTGCCCGCTCTTTACCATCGTCAGGTCGAAGGTCAGTTTTCCGAGCCGACGCGCGTCATCGGTGCTTCGCGCAGCGCTCTTTCCAATGAAGAATACCGCAAGTTCGCCGACGCCGCCCTCAAGGAACACCTGAAGAAGGGCGAATATGACGAGGCCGAAGTCAAGAAGTTCCTCGCCCGCCTGTTCTACGTGCCGGTCGATGCGCGCAGCGATGCCGGCTGGGATCAGCTCAAGAAGCTGCTGGACGAAGGCAAGGAACGCGTGCGCGCCTTCTATCTCGCCGTCGCTCCGGGCATTTTCGGCGACATCTCGCAGAAGATCCACGATCACAAGCTGATCACCAAGCAGACGCGCATCGTCGTCGAAAAGCCGATTGGCCGCGACCTCGCTTCCGCTCTGCAGCTCAACGACACCATCGGCAAGGTCTTCAAGGAAGAGCAGATCTTCCGCATCGACCACTATCTTGGCAAGGAAACCGTGCAGAACCTGATGGCGCTGCGCTTTGCCAACGCCCTCTATGAGCCGCTGTGGAATGCCAACCACATCGACCACGTGCAGATCACTGTCGCCGAATCGGTCGGTCTCGAAGGCCGCGCCGGCTACTACGATACCGCCGGCGCCCTGCGCGACATGGTGCAGAACCATATCCTGCAGCTGCTTTGCCTGACCGCGATGGAAATCCCCTCCTCCATGGATTCGGAAGCCGTTCGCGACGAGAAGCTGAAAGTCCTGCGCGCGCTGAAGCCGATCGACGCTTCCAATGTCGAGCAGGCCACCGTTCGCGGCCAATACCGCGCCGGCGCTTCGGCGGGCGGCCCGGTCAAGGGCTACCTCGACGAGCTGGAAGGCGGCGTTTCCAACACCGAAACCTTCGTCGCCATCAAGGCCGAGATCGGCAATTGGCGCTGGGCCGGCGTTCCCTTCTACATCCGCACCGGCAAGCGTCTTGCCGGTCGCGTGTCGGAGATCGTCATCACTTTCAAGCCGATCCCGCACAATATCTTCGATCAGGCCGCTGGCCGCATCGTCGCCAACCAGCTCATCATTCGCCTGCAGCCGGATGAAGGCGTCAAGCAGTCGCTGATGATCAAGGATCCGGGTCCGGGCGGCATGCGCCTGCGCAACGTCTCGCTCGACATGAGCTTTGCGTCCGCCTTCAACGTCCGCAATCCGGACGCTTATGAACGCCTGCTGATGGACGTTATCCGCTCCAACCAGACGCTGTTCATGCGCCGCGACGAAGTGGAAGCGGCATGGGAATGGGTCGACCCGATCCTCAAGGGTTGGGAAGCAACAGGTCAGCAGGTGCAGGGCTATACCGCTGGCACTTGGGGTCCGAGCCAGGCTATCGCGCTCATCGAGCGTGACGGCCGCACCTGGCACGACGACATCTAATCCGGGACGATAACGATGACAGCGAATATGCATGCTTTCGCCAATGGTGCCGAACTCGCCGGCAAGCTCGCGGACAAGGTGGCCGAGACCCTCTCGGCCGCGGTTGCCGCGCGCGGTTCCGCAAGCATCGCGGTCTCCGGCGGCTCCACGCCGAAGGCCTTCTTCCAGGCGCTGTCATCGCGCTCGATCGACTGGGGCAAGGTAACGATCACCCTCGTCGACGAACGGTTCGTGCCGGCGGATAATCCGCGCTCGAACCATCTGCTCGTTCAGGAAAACTTGCTGAAGGACAAGGCGGCTGCCGCCACGTTCCTTCCGCTCTATCAGGCCGCGGCTTCCGTCGAGGAGGCCGCGGTCATCGCCACGGAAAAGACCAAGGCTGTCGACCATCCCTTCGATGTCGCCATCCTCGGCATGGGCAACGACGGCCACACGGCATCGTTCTTTCCGGGCGGCAGCAATCTCCGGACCGCACTCGATCCGAACACCCCGCGCGGCATCATCACGATGGAAGCGGAAGGTGCCGGCGAGCCGCGTCTGACGTTCACCTTCTCCAGCCTTCAGGATGCCAGATTGCTGGTGCTCCATATCGAGGGAGAAGGCAAGAAGGACGTTTTGGCCAAGGCCGAAGCGTCGGGCGAAGAAACCGAGATGCCGATCCGCGCCATGCTGCGGCGGGCCGCTTCCCCGGTCGAGATTTATTGGGCTCCCTGACACAGCCGGCAGGCCGCGTCATCGAACCCTGAATGACACAGCAACATGTGCTGCGCCATGTGCCCTTCCGGGCGCAGCGGCAAAGCATTGACTTTTGGACCCCGCGCCACGCCCCCTACCGAACCGGATCTTCGGGCTTTGCGCAGAACAGACGGAGGCAGATCGACCATGGCCGCTGACGCCCGCATTTCCAAGATTACCGCACGCATCGTCGAGCGCTCGAAGCCGACGCGCGAACGTTATCTGGACCGCCTGCGCAATGCCGCAACCAGGGGGGCGCAACGCTCCGTGCTCGGCTGCGCCAACCTCGCACATGGCTTCGCCATCTGTTCCCCCTCCGAGAAGGA
This sequence comes from Rhizobium sp. ASV8, assembly GCF_016429255.1. Taxonomy (GTDB): domain Bacteria; phylum Pseudomonadota; class Alphaproteobacteria; order Rhizobiales; family Rhizobiaceae; genus Rhizobium. The sequence goes on along the minus strand of NZ_JAELUG010000087.1, from coordinate 12,584 downwards.
CGCACTGGCAGGAGACCAGGTGCCCAATCTCGGGATCATCACATCCTATAACGACATGCTCTCGGCGCATCAGCCCTTCGAGACCTACCCTGCGATCATTCGCCAAGCGGCGGCCGAAGCGGGCGGCATCGCCCAGGTTGCCGGCGGCGTGCCGGCCATGTGCGACGGCGTCACGCAGGGCCAGCCCGGCATGGAGCTCTCGCTCTTCTCGCGCGACCTGATCGCCATGTCCGCTGGCGTCGGCCTATCGCACAACATGTTCGATGCGGCTGTTTTCCTCGGCGTCTGCGACAAGATCGTGCCCGGCCTCGTCATCGCCGCCCTCTCCTTCGGCCATCTGCCCGCCGTCTTCATTCCGGCCGGACCGATGACCTCGGGCCTGCCGAACGACGAGAAGTCGCGCGTGCGCCAGCTTTATGCCGAGGGCAAGGTCGGCCGTGCCGAACTGCTGGAAGCAGAATCGAAGTCCTATCACGGCCCCGGCACCTGCACCTTCTATGGCACCGCCAATTCCAACCAGATGCTGATGGAAATCATGGGCTTCCACATGCCTGGCGCCTCCTTCGTCAATCCCGGCACGCCACTGCGCGAGGCGCTGACACGCGAGGCGACAAAACGCGCGCTCGCCATCACCGCCATGGGCAATGAATTCACGCCGGCCGGCGAGATGATTGACGAGCGTTCGATCGTCAATGGCGTCGTCGGCCTCCATGCCACCGGCGGCTCGACGAACCACACGATGCACATCGTCGCCATGGCGCGCGCTGCCGGCATCGTGCTGACCTGGCAGGATATTTCCGAGCTGTCCGATATCATCCCGCTGCTTGCCCGCGTCTATCCGAACGGGCTTGCCGACGTGAACCATTTCCATGCCGCCGGCGGCATGGGCTTCCTCATCAAGGAACTCCTGAAGAAGGGGTTGCTGCACGAGGACGTACGCACCGTCTACGGCCACGGCCTCGGCAACTACTCCATCGACGTGAAGCTCGGCGCCGACGGCAATGTTGCCCGCGAGCCCGCCCCGGACAAGAGCCACGATCCTAAGGTGCTGGCAAGCATCGATACACCGTTCCAGAGCAATGGCGGCCTGAAGATGCTGCGCGGCAACATCGGCAAAGCGGTCATCAAGATTTCCGCCGTCAAGCCGGAACGCCACATCATCGAAGCGCCAGCCGTGATCTTCCACGATCAGCTGGAAATGCAGCAGGCCTTCAAGGACGGCAAGCTCAACCGCGACTTCGTCGCCGTCGTCCGCTTCCAGGGACCCAAGGCCAACGGCATGCCCGAACTGCACAAGCTGACGCCAGCGCTCGGCGTGCTGCAGGACCGCGGCTTTCGCGTGGCGCTTCTAACCGACGGCCGCATGTCAGGCGCATCGGGCAAGGTTCCCGCCGCCATCCACGTGACGCCGGAAGCCATCGATGGCGGCCCGATCGCTCGTATTCGTGAAGGTGACATCATCCGCATCGACGCGATCGCCGGCACGCTCGAGGTGCTTGTCGACGCCGCCGACATGGCAGAGCGTGAACCCGTCGTCGCCGATCTCTCAGAGAACGAGTTCGGTATGGGTCGCGAGCTCTTCGCCCCCTTCCGTCGTGCCGCGGGCCCTGCCGATCAGGGTGCTAGCGTCCTGATTTAAGAGCAACTTACGGCTGCTCGCGTCACAGGATTGACAACTGAATTGACTAATCCCTTGGGTATTGCACGCCAATTCCCAAGGATCGAAATTCATGTTGAAGTCATTGCTCGGACGCCGCCAGGCGCTGAAATTTCTCGCAGGCACGGCCGTCCTGCCGGTGCTCATTTCGGCTATGCCAGCCGAAGCTGCCCAAAAGCCTCTGCGTGTCGTCATCCTCTCGGACCTGCATTCGGCCTACGAACGCATGGGACAATTGCTGTCGGCAATCGAAAAGCAGGTCGCAAGCAATGAGGGGCCGCACCTTGTCGTGCTGAACGGCGATCTCTTCGAGTCCGGGAATGTGGTGGCGACACGTTCGGGTGGCGAGATCGACTGGGCGTTCCTTGCAGCCCTTGCGAAGGTGGCTCCGACCGTCGTCAATATCGGCAATCACGAGCCCGATCTCGACAACGACCTCGCGAATTTCGTCACGCGAGCACGCGGGCTTGGCGTCACCGTGCTCAGCAATATCATCGACAAGCGCACCGGCGCACCCTACACGCAGGCTTCGGCTCAGCTGACGCTCGATGGCCGGTCGATCACCATCGCCGGGTTTGCGACCGATGCGATCAAGACCTATCCCAAAGCCACACGCGACATGCTCGACATTCCACAACCGGTGGAATGGGCCAAGAAGAACCTTCCCGGCGTTCTCAAGAGCGATAGCATCAATATTGTGCTCAGCCATGCGGGTGTCGTGGCGGATCGCGATATCCTGCCGATCCTTCCCGAAGGTACGCTCATTATCGGCGGCCACGACCATCTGAACCTGACTCATGAACAGGGTGCCACGCGCTATGTTCACACGGGTTCCTGGTCGACCGCGATCACGGTTGCGAGCATTGCCGCGCCCGGCACGGCAGCAGCTCTCCAGCGCGTCGATATCGACGCTGCCGGCGCTCCCTCGGCCGCACTCAAGGATCTCATCCCGGCCGTGCTCGCTCGTCATCTCACGGATGAAGATCGCGCAACCGTCGGCAAGAGCGCCAAGACCATGACGGTGGATGAGGTCGGCCGGTTTGTTGCTGATGTGATGACGAAGAAGACCAAGGCCGATGTCGGCTTCGTCGGCCACACCTCGTTCGGTGCAGGTCTGCCCCAGGGCGAGGTCAACCGCTACAGCTTCAATGCCTCCGTGCGCTTTGACGGCAAGCTGATGCGGACCGAAGTCGATGCCGCCGCACTCGCGGCCATCCTCACCCGCTGCAATCAGGAGGGCGATATACCGCTTGCTGCACGCACGGGCGACTATCTCCACGCGGCGCCGGTCGATCTGCCGAAAAAGGAGCGTTATACCCTCGTCTGCAACGATTGGTCGGCGATCAACCAGAAGAGCTATTTCGGTCGCGAAGATCTGATCTTCTCGGAAGTGGCCGACGCAAAACTGAAGCAGGCAGTGCTCGACACGCTGGCAGCTGGATAGGTACCCGCCGGCCAAAGCGCAACTCCGCCGTGGATGGAGACATTCCAAACACTCCTTCGCGGCGGATGCAGTCGCGCGTACGCAGTGGAAAACCCACTCACCAAATCTCGACTCTTAGTTGAGATTCTGCTTCATTCGAAGCGGGAAATTGGGGACCATCATGAAATTGAAGATCGTATCGGCGCTCGCGTTGAGCGCACTCCTTGGCGCGTGCCAATACAAGGCCGAACCGCTGCCTGTTGCAACGTACAACGTATACTCGTCTTACGACGGCAAGCTGCCGGGCAAGTATTTTCTCTATGTGGATGCAGCCAAGCTGGACAGGCCGATAAAGCCTTCCGATTTCAACTGTGCGGCCCATACGTTCCCGCTCAATGTGTCAACAAGCTTTGCAAGCTCCGTCCGTCAGACATTCACCAATCTCGTGACCGAATTGGAGGTCGTTCAGCAACCGGTGGGTCGAGACCAATTGAAGGCTCGGGGCGCTCGCGGCATGATCATTGTGCGCGGCGAGGAATTGAACGGGCGTCTGCGCGTGGTTCCGGGATTCTGGTCTGCCGGCATGGAAACGGAAGTGGAAATGGCCGCTTCGATTACAGTCGACGGTGTTAACGGCCGTCTTCTCGGAGCCACCGTCTCCGGCAGCGGCAATGGTCAAACCGATGCGGGTTTCGCCTGTGAAGGGGGAGCTAAATCGCTTGTCGATTCTGCAGAGCATGCGCTGAAGGAAACGCTCGGCCGACTGGGTGAAGCACTTACAAACTCCGAACGCGTCCGCAAGGGAATCTGATCTCCGTAAGGCTGGCTCGAGCGGTGCCTGCCGGCTTCGATTTCAACGGCTGGCAACGATTTGAGATCGCCGATGAAGTCTGGAAAGAAGGAAGCCCTGCGCAACTTTGAGCACGCCGGGCTTTCTTGCTCCGTTGGCCTACTCAGGCGCGAATATCCAGCACGCGATTTTTGTGGGCCGGGTGCGTGCTATAGACGAAGATCTTGTTCATCTCCTTGTCCGTCAACAGACGCAGGAAACGGACTTCCACCGTGTTGTTGTGGAATACCTTCATGAGCACGCAGCCAACCTTGGTGATGCGGGCGTCTGGGATATCAAGATAGAACTGCTTTGGCAGATTATATTGCGTGAGGATCGCAAGAACGGCGCTGCTCTGCGAGATGCGGATGATATCGCAACGGCGCGAAGCGAGATTCATCACACCTTTTTCGGTGTATTCGAGCCGCGCTGCGTTCATCGTATCTTCCATGCGGAACCGCGCTTCGCGGTCATACATGAAGGATTCTTCCTTGTTGAGAAAATGCTGACCTGAATTAGCTCTGCCGAACGCGGCCATCTTGGTAAATCCCTAGGGTATATTACGAAGAGGAGACTATCAGGCGGTCTTTAACAGAAGGTTTGAACGCGCCGGCTCAGGAAGAATTTTGATGTTCCTCCCGGCCGACGCTGGCATTACTCACAAGCGGTATCCCGTTACTGCTTGCGATAGGAGTGGCCGCTGGCATCGAAGAGATGCAGCTTCTGTCGATCGGCTGCGAAGCGCAGCTTCTGCCCGCGATGGATGTCGGCGATGCCAGGCACCTTGACGATGATCGGTTCGCCGTCGACCAAGCCTTCGATGTAAAGCTGGGTCACTTCGCCGAGCGCCTCAACGATGGCGACTTCGCCCTCGAAAAGATAGTCGTCGTCGGTTGCAATGCGCAGATCTTCCGGGCGCACACCGAAGCTCGCCTGCTTGCCCTTCTCCGACGCTTGCGTCGGCATGTCGAGCGTCACCGCCTTGCCGCCCGTCAGCGTCACAGTCGTCGTTGCGCCGGTTTCGGTTACGACGGCGGGAATGATGTTCATGGCCGGCGAACCGATGAACTTTGCCACGAACAGGTTTGCCGGACGCTCGTAAAGTTCGAGCGGCGCGCCCACCTGCTCGACGCGGCCTGCTGACAGAACCACGATGCGGTCGGCAAGCGTCATGGCTTCCACCTGGTCGTGGGTGACATAGATCATCGTCGTCTCAGGCATGGACTGGCTGAGCTTGGCAATCTCGATGCGAGTCGCGACGCGCAGCGCGGCATCGAGGTTGGACAGCGGTTCGTCGAACAGGAAGACCTTCGGGTTGCGGCAGATGGCGCGGCCGATGGCGACGCGCTGGCGCTGGCCACCGGAGAGTGCCTTGGGCAGACGTTCGAGATATTGGCCAAGCTGCAGGCTGGCCGCCGCTGCGCGAACGCGGCGGTCGATTTCCTGCTTGCTTTCGCCGGCGATGCGCATGCCGAAGGCCATGTTGTCATAGACGGTCATGTGCGGATAGAGCGCATAGGACTGGAAGACCATGGCGATGCCGCGCCTGGAGGGCGGAACCTCGTTTACCTTCTGACCGGCAATCATCATATCGCCGGCGGTGATGCTCTCCAGCCCGGCAATCATCCGAAGCAAGGTGGATTTGCCGCAACCCGAGGGGCCAACGAAGACGATGAACTCGCCTTCGTTGATCTCCAGATCGATGCCGTGCAGCACATGCACGTTGCCGTAGGATTTTCTGATGTCCTTCAGAACAAGTCCGGTCATCTATGCTCCTCCTCCCAAAGGCTCAGCCGAGACGCGCGAAATAAGCGCCCCAGGCCGGAATGTCGATTTTGTTGCCGTAGTTGTTGCTGGTAAAGCCATGTCCCGTCAATGCCTGCCAGTTGCCCTCGGGCAAGCTGGCCACAGCTTCGGCAGGACTCATATTCAATACGCAGAGAATTGTCTCACCATCGTGGATGCGGGTATAAAGCAGCACATCGCCCTGCGGTTGCGAAAAGGCGATCTCACCCTTGGCGAAGGCCGGATGCTGCTTGCGAAAGGCAAGGAAGCGGCGGTACTGCTCGAGCACCGAGTTCTCGTCGCCCTGCTGGACGCTGACGGCGCGTAGAATGTGCTCCACCGGCACCGGCAGCCAGGGCTTTACCGTAGAGAAGCCGCCCTGAGCCACCTGGCTGTCCCAGACCATCGGCGTACGGCAGCCATCTCGGCCCTTGAACTCGGGCCAGAACTGAATGCCGTAAGGATCCTGCAGATCCTGATAGGCAAGATCGGCTTCGGTGAGTGCCAATTCCTCGCCCTGGTAGATGCAGACGGAACCGCGCAGCGTCAGCAGCAGCGCAGCATAGAGCTTGGCAAAGGCATCGCGATCGGCGACCAGATTGCCCCAGCGGCTGACGTGGCGCACCACGTCGTGGTTGGAGAAGGCCCAGCAGGCCCAACCTTCCGGCGCAGCTGCGTCGAAATCATTCATCACCTCTTCGACACGCTCCGGCGATAGAGCGTCCGGCGCGAGGAATTCGAAGGCGTAGCACATATGCATCTTGTCGCCGCCGGATGTATATTCGCCGACGATTTCGAGGCCGCGCTGGCTGTCACCGACTTCGCCGACGGCGGCGATGGCCGGATATTCGTCCAGCACGGCGCGGAAGCGCTTCAGAAATTCCAGGTTCTCGGGACGGTTCTTGTCGTAGAGATGCTCCTGGAAGTTATAGGGATTGACCGCCGGCGCGGTGGAGGCATTGCGACGCGATGGCTCCAGGGCGGGATTGTCGCGCAGTTCCTTGTCGTGGAAATAGAAGTTGATGGTATCCAAGCGGAAGCCATCTACGCCGCGGTCGAGCCAGAAACGCACGACATCAAGCAGCCGGTTCTGCACTTCCGGATTGTGCAGGTTCAGGTCCGGCTGCGACGTCAGGAAGTTGTGCATGTAATACTGCATGCGTGTCGGATCCCACGCCCAGGCCGAGCCGCCGAAGATCGACAGCCAGTTGTTGGGCGGGGTGCCATCCGGCTTGGCATCGACCCAAACATACCAGTCCGACTTGGGATTATCCTTGCTCGACCGGCTTTCGACAAACCAGGGATGGCGATCCGAGCTGTGCGACATCACGAGATCGATCATCACCTTGATGCCGAGGCGATGGGCTTCCGTCATCATCGCATCGAAATCGGCCAGCGTGCCGAAGATCGGATCGACATCCTCGTAATTGGAAACGTCGTAGCCGAAATCGCGCATCGGCGAGGTGAAGAACGGCGAAATCCAGATCGCATCGACGCCGAGTGCTGCGACATGCGGCAGGCGGGCGGCGATACCCTTGAGGTCGCCAATGCCGTCACCGTTGGAGTCCTGATAGGAGCGCGGATAGATCTGATAGATCACGGCGCCGCGCCACCAGTCCTTGTCAACTGCCGAAACCGATTGAGGGGCAATGCTCATGCTGATTAAGTCCTGTCTGGATGATATGATCTTGGCTCAGCCCCCCTTCACCGACCCGGCGAGCAGACCGCGCACGAGATAGCGCTGCAGACCGAAGAAGACGAGGAGCGGAATAAGGATGGTAACGAAGGCGGATGCCGTCAGGATTTCCCAGTTGCCGCCACGCGAGCCGAGCAGTGCATTGAGCGCGGCCGTCAGAACCAGATGATCCTTGTCGGTGCCAAGGAACACCATGGCGATCAAGAGGTCGTTCCACACCCAGAGGAACTGGAAGATCGCGAATGAGGCGAGCGCAGGGAAGGATAGAGGCAGGATGATCTTGACGAAGATGTCGAAGTCGCTGGCGCCGTCGACACGGGCGGATTCGATGATCTCCTTGGGCAGGCCGGCAATGTAGTTGCGCAGCAGATAGATCGCGAGCGGCAGGCCGAAGGCTGTGTGGGCGAGCCAGATGCCCGGATAGGTCTTCGACGGCACGCCGAAGATCTGGCCGATCTCGTTATAGATGCGCAGAAGCGGGATCAGCGACATCTGCAGCGGCACGACGATCAGGCCGACGACGAGCGCTATCAACAAGGCGCGGCCCGGAAAATCCATCCAGGCAAGCGCATAGGCGGCAAAAGCCGCAATCAGGATCGGGATGACCGTTGCCGGGATCGTCACGGTCAGCGAATTGATGAAGGATTGGCCGATGCCTTCGCCGCGCAGGACGGAACGGTAGTTGTCGAGGGTGAATTGCGGCGGCGTGGCGATCGTCAGATAGATGCGCTTGCTGCGGGCGTCGGCTCCGAAGGGACCGCTCTTCTGATAGCGATAGCTGCCATCGGCATTGACGGTGAGCGTTTCGCCATTGCCGAGATCGGCGGTCGAGCCGACTTTGTAGGCCGCCGGCTCCTGAACGCGCAGGCCGAAGGACTGGATCCTGCCGTTGCCGCTGTTGCCTTCGCCTGCAACCGTGCCGGCAATAACGTAATTGGCGCCGTCCTGCTTTGCCTTGTCGGGGCCATCGAGGCGGGCGGCCGCTGTCTGCGACGAGCCGGCGAAGGCCGTCCACCAGCCGGAGACGACGATCTGATCCTTGTCGCGGATAGCCGTGACGAAGATGCCAAGCGTCGGCAACAGCCAGAGGAGGACGATGAGCAGCACCGCGGCATGAACGAAGATGCGGGCGGGGCCGATACGACCGAGATTTCCAAGCATATCAGCGCCCCTTTGTTTCTGCGTTTGCACGACGGATGTTCCAGATCATGATCGGCGTCACGGCCGCCATGATGACGAGCGCGATGACGGCGCTTCGGCCGCTGTCGCCGCCGCCGCGGAACATCCAGTTGAACATCAGGTTGGCGAGTACCATCGTGTTCCATTGACCGTTCGTCATGGTGAGCACGATGTCGAAGACCTTGAGCACGAGGATGGTGATGGTGGTCCAGACCGTGGCGATCGTGCCCCAGACCTGCGGCACCATGATCTTCCAGAAGATCTGCCAGCCATTGGCGCCATCGATGACGGCGGCTTCGATGGTTTCCTCGGGGATGCCGCGCAGCGCTGCCGAGAGGATGACCATGGCAAAGCCGGTCTGGATCCAGATGAGCATGACCATCAGGAAGAAATTGTTCCAGAAGGGAATGGTGATCCAGACTTCCGGCGTACCGCCGAAAAGCTGGACGACGGCGTTCAATAGGCCGATCTGCGCATCGGTGCCGCCGCGATATTCGTAGATGAACTTCCAGATGACCGATGCGCCGACGAAGGAAATGGCCATCGGCATGAAGATGACGGCCTTGGCGATGTTGCCCCACCAGATGCGGTCGGTCATGACGGCGATCACGAGGCCGAAAAAGGTGCAGGCTGCCGGCACGACGGCAAGCCAGAGAATGTTGTTGAAGATCGACTGGCGGAATTCGGTGTCGTAGAAGGCCCAAACGTAGTTGGCGCCGCCGACGAACTGGCTGCCATCAGGCCCGTAGAAGGACAGGATGAGCGTCGCGATCACCGGGTAGACCAGATAGACGATAAGCAGGAATAGCGCCGGCCCCAGAAACAGCCAGGGGCGGATGAGGCCGCGGCGACGGAGATTGACCGCCGCCTGATGGACGTCGGTTCCCTCCTTTGCGGGAAAGATCAGGTCCAAGAATTTGTTGGAGAACCAGAAATAGGCGGCGCAAGCGGCGACGCCGAATATCATGGCGCCAATCGCCGATACGATCTGCGAAAACATTCATTCCCTCCCCGAATTTACCTGCTTGAGGCCGTCATTCCGGCATCGGCTGCGCTCAAAAGCGCGCCGTTTGAATGCTTGTGGCGCCGCCGGCAGGTTGCCGGCGGCGATTAGGCTTTGAAGCTTACTTGATGGCGTCCCAGGACTTCTGGATCCCGTCTGCGACATCCTGCGCGGACTTGCCGCCGACGAAGTCCACCATGCCGGTCCAGAACGAGCCAGCACCGATCTTGCCCGGCATCAGGTCGGAACCGTCGAAGCGGAAGGTGGTAGCCGAGGTCAGGATTTCGCCTTCCTTGCGCAGCGTGTCGTTGGCGTAGGCCGCCGTGTTGACGGACTTGTACGGCGTCAGGAAGCCGGACTGCGCCATCCAGACTTCCTGGGCGATCGGCGTCTGCAGGAACTGGATGAAGGCGCGAGCGGCCTTCGAGTCCTTGGTGATGGTTGCGAGCGTGCCAGCACCTTCGACCGGCTTGCCGAGTTCAGGATGCGACGCATAAGGCGGGAAGTAGAAGAAGTCCGCATCCTGGCCGAGCTTGGTGCCATCCGGGAAGAAGGACGGGATGAAGGATGCCTGCTTGTGCAGATAGCACTTCGGCGGAACCGTGAAGAGACCCTTCGGGCTGTCGCGGAAGTCCGTCGAGGCAACCGCGGCAACGCCACCGGCAACATATTTCGGGTTCTTCGCGAACTTGCCGAATTCTTCGATGGCCGCAACGACCTTGGGGTCATTGAACTTCAGCGTGTTGTCGACCCAATGATCGTAATCCTGTGGCGTATTCAGGCGCAGCATCAGATCCTCAACCCAGTCCGTTGCCGGCCAGCCGGTTGCGCCACCCGAACCGAGACCGATGCACCAGGGCGTGCCGCCGTCCTTGACGATCTGATCCGAAAGCTTGATCAGGTCCTCCATGGTTGTGGGCACTTTATAGCCGGCTTCCTCGAAGTTTTCCGGAACGTACCAGACCAGCGACTTCAGGTCGGCCTTATATGGGAAAGCGTAGAAGGCGTCCTTGCCATCCTTGCCCTTGTAGGTGCCGTAGCCGACCCAGCTGTCACCGGCGCCGTAATTGGTCTTGACCCAACTTGCCACGTCATCGCCGAGCGGCGTCAGATAGCCCTTGCTGGCGAGGTTGGCGAGAAGACCCGGCTGCGGAAGGATGGCCACGTTCGGTGGCGAACCGGCCTGCGTATCGATGACGATCTGCTGCTCGTAGTTTTCCGAGGATGAGTACTTGGCGTTTACGCCGGTCGCCTCGGTGAAATAATTGAGGACACTGGTGAAGAGAGCCTCGTCCTCGCCACGCCAGGGACCGAAGATGGTCAGCGTCTCACCCTTCAGGTCGGCATGCGCGGCCTTGAAGTCGTCGTAGCTCTTCCAGTTGAACTTGGAGTCCTGGCCGGGCTGGAACTTCAGATCGGCCGACATCGCCGTGCCAGCCAAGAGAGCGGCAGCAGCAACGGTCATCAAAAACAGTTTCTTCATGTGGTTGTCCTCCCAAATACGAAACCCATGAGCCTAAACACGTTTCCGTGCGATGCGCCCCATTCCTCAAAGCGCTTTGGCTACCTTCTCTCATCCATTGAGGACGCGACAAAGTCAAGCGATTTTCAGTTTTCGACCAATATGCACAGCAAATCTCGCGTTGCAGCATAAAATAAGCGCCGATATTTTCGCTAATTATCTTGTCTCAATCGCTACGCCTGCTACATACTTGAAAGCGCTTTGGAGGCCATGGACGCGTCGGGAGGTTGCGTTGGCATCTTAGCGGGTGAGGAGTTGGAGGAGCCTAAATACGTGAATCTGAAACAGCTATCGCAAATGCTGGGGCTGTCGCAGACGACAGTCAGCAGGGCCTTGAACGGCTACCCGGAGGTCAATCGCGAGACGCGCGAGCGTGTCCTCAAAGCGGTTCGGGAAACCGGCTACCGGCCCAACAAGGCGGCGCAAAGGCTTGCCACCGGCAAGGCCGGATCCATCGGGCTGGTCATGCCGACCTCGTCTGCCAACTCCTCGGATGCGCATTTCAGCGAGTTTCTGACCGGCCTTGGCGAGGAAGCTCTAAGACACGACTTTCATTTCGTGTTGACACCTGCCGACCCAAACGATGAAGTCGGCGCATTGAGACGGCTGGCGGCAAGCGGCAATGTCGATGCCCTCTTCGTCAACTACATGCGCGGCCATGATCCGCGCCTGGAGATGTTGAAGACGCTGTCCATGCCCTACCTCGTGCATGGGCGCTCCATCGGCTCCGAGCCGGACTATCCCTTTCTCGATATCGACAACGAAGCCGCCTTCTACGATGCGACCAAGCTGCTGTTGCAGCTTGGGCATAAGCGCTTTGCGTTGCTGAACGGCCCCATCTATCTCGATTTCGCCATTCGCAGGAAGAACGGCGTCGAAGCCGCCCTTGCCGAACGCGGCCTAACGCTGGACGAGGAATGCGTCAGTCACACGGCGATGACCGACGAGCAAGGCCTGCTCGTGACGGAGCGCATTCTGCAGATGGAAAAGAAGAGGCGGCCAACCGCGGTGCTGTGCTCCAGTACCGTGCTGGCACTGGGCGCCGTTCGCGCCATCAATCAGGCAAAGCTCAGGCTTGGCGAAGACATCTCGATGATTGCCCATGACGACGTGCTGACATTGCTCAAACCCGAGAACTTTACGGTACCGCTCACGACGACGCGCTCATCATTGCGTTCGGCCGGGGTGCGTATCGCCGAACGGTTGATCGGCGAAATCAAGCAGACGGAAACCTTCCCGGCTCAGGAATTGTGGAAAGCGGAATTGATCGTGCGCGCCTCGACCGGCGTTGCGCCGGCCGACTGATCTCATCTCAAGCGCATTGCCTTAGAAGCGCGGCGGCTTTCTGCCGGCGGCGCGATGAGCCGCAATGACGGTATTGGCCATCAGCATGGCGATCGTCATCGGCCCGACGCCGCCCGGAACCGGCGTGATCGCTCGTGCGACTTCGGAGGCCTCGGCAAAGGCGACATCGCCGACCAGACGGCTCT